>NZ_JBFTKK010000002.1:0-450112 GCF_056395905.1 Arthrobacter sp. 05T444 | reverse complement strand
CCGGCGAGCATGCCGCCGCCCTTGCCGGCCCGGGTGCCGGACTGCTTCAGTTCGGCCTTGGCGAGTTCTATTTCCTGCCTGATCAGGGTGGACAGGTCCCGGGTGACTTCACCCAGGAGATCTCCCAGGGACGTCGAATCCGCCTTGGCGTGCGCGGCAGTGGAGTGGGTCTCCGGTATTTGGCTGCTCACAGGTGGCGTCCTTCGCCTTCGGCAAAGGGGTCATCGACGTCACGCAGCGGAACTCCTGCCGGGGAACCTCCCGGAAGGGTCTGCGCCGAAGCCGGACCTGCCATGCCGGGCCGAGCGGGCTCCCCGAAAGCAGGCTCGCCGAAAGCGGGCTCCCCGGCGGCCGGTTCGCCGTACGCGGGGGTGCCATAGGTCTGCTCCCCGTAGGCCGGCTCGCCGAAGGCGGGCTCACCGAGTGCGGATTCGTCGTAGAACGGCTCACCTATGCCGGCTCCGACTGCGGTTTCCGTGACGGGCGGCTGAACCGGCTGGGGCGGAACGGCGGTGCCGGTTGCCGGGGTAGCGGCGGGGGCCCCGGCCTGCAGGCTCCTGCCCAGCCGGCCCGCAAGGACGCCTGCGCCGGCAGCGAGGAGCAGGAAGGTGCCCGGGCGCTGGCGGGCAAAGGACTTCACTTCGTCCAGCAGGGACCCCGGATCCCTGTTGTCCAGCCACGATGCTACGGACTGTGAGCGCTCTGCGGCCTGGCGGACGAGGTCCGAGGCGACGCCGGGCTGATCCGAGGCGTTGGCCATGGTGTGCAGTTCGCCGGAAATGGACCGAAGTCCCTCGGCTACCTTCTGCTGCTGGGTGCCGGCCTGGCTTGTCAGATCGGACTTCGCCTGGTGCAGGAGATCCTTGGCATTGGTCTTCACTTCGGAAGCCACATTTGCGGCCTCGGCCTTGGCGGTGCCTGCCACATTCTGGGCGGCGCCGGCGGCCTGGCCAGCCACATTGGCGGCTTCTTCCTTCGCCGTGTCGGTCTTCGAGGCTGACGCCGGGCTCCCGGAGGAGACGCCCGAGCCGTAAGCCGGTGAGTTCGGTGTAGCCGGGGGAACCGTGAGGCTCCCGTCCTGCGGCCATTGGTTCTCTGTCATCTTCGCTCTCTCTTTCCGAAAGGGTCAGCTGCTGTTTAGAACCAGCGTTGCTGGCATGCAATGGTAAGCATGTTTACTAATAAATAGTAAGCACCCTTGTCTTTTTTCTTGACTTGCGATGGAGATTTTCGGGATTGCTGCCGCTTTCATGAAGTGCCGGGGCCGCGTCACCAGGGCCGGCGCCTCCTTGCTTGCCGGCCTTCCGAAAACATTAAAATGCTAAGCAGGCTTGCCAATACGATAGTAAGCATGCTTAGGGTGTAGATGCGAGGTTGACCTTCAGAAATCTCTCCAGCGGACCGCCGGTTTCCTCAGCCAGAGGTATCCCTGCCGCCGGGCCGCACCGGCAAAGCGCCCGCAACACCAGGGCGTACAGCCAGCAAGCCAGTTGCACCAATAGTCAAGATCCAAGGAGACAAGAATGCTCACCAAGGAACATATCGACGACCTGCTCCAGCGGGATGGAGACATCCTCTCCACTGACGGGGGCAAGATTGGCTCTATCGGCCAGATCTACGCGGATGACGACAACGGCCAGCCCACATGGGTGACGGTGCGGACGGGCCTCTTCGGGACTTCCGAGTCCTTCGTTCCGCTTGAAGGCGCCCGCATCGATGGCGACAACATCGTGGTCCCTTACTCGAAGGAACAGGTCAAGGACGCGCCGCGGGTGGACACAGACGGCCACCTTGAGCCTTCGGAGGAGGAACGTCTGTACGACCACTATCAGCTCAGCGGCGGCGGGACCTACCCGGAGGTCACATCCGGCACGGACGCCACATCAGGTCGGGGCACTGGCGGTGTCATCGACCGCGACACCGAGTCCTCGAACACAGAGCGGTACTCGAACACGGAGCGGTACTCGAACACAGAGCGCGACGCCGGCTTTGCTGCAAGTGGCGGCACCTACAACGCAGCGGACGAATCAGGCACGGTGGGCCGGGACACTTCGGTCCCCACCACGGACGACGCCATGACTCGTTCCGAGGAGCGCCTCAACGTGGGCACCGAGAGGCAGGCCACCGGCCGGGCGCGGCTGCGCAAGTACGTGACGACGGAAAATGTCACGCAGACGGTACCGGTGCGTCGTGAGGAAGTACGGGTGGAACGCGAACCCATCACGGACGGAAACGCAGGTGCCGCAATGGGCGGCCCGGACCTCAGCGAAGAGGAACACGAGGTCATCCTCCACGAAGAACGGCCGGTCGTGGACAAGGAGACTGTGCCCGTGGAACGGGTCCGCCTGGACACCGAAACCGTCACGGACGAGGTCACAGTTGATGAGGAAGTCCGCAAGGAGCGCATTGAGACCGACGGCGTTGACGACACCCGTCGCTGACACGCAAAGCACGGGGGCCGGGCGGTCCCGGCCCCCGTGGTCGCGGCGGCCGGGGCATTGCTCCTGACCAACTCAGGCTCGAGAAGGAAGGACGGAACCGATGGTCCCGAATGCTGACGCCGAGCCGTGGGGGCCCCATCACTTGCTGTCCATGGCCGCCCGGCTCATCCAGCGCCGACAGGATCAGGCCCTTGCTGACCTGGGCCTCACCCATGCGGCCGTCATCGCCCTTCAAGGCCTCGCGGCCGGGCCGCTCAACCAGGAGCGGCTTGCCGCCGACATCAAAGTCCGCAGCCAATCGCTGGGCAGGGTGCTCGCGCGGCTTGAGGGAGCCGGGCTTGTTTCCCGCCGGTCCAGTTCCACGGACCGGCGCAGCAACGAGGTGGCGATAACGGAAGCCGGGCTGCAGGCTCTGGCGGCAGCCCGGAGGGTGGAGAAGGAGGCCCTGCCTCCGGACATGGTTGGCGGCACTGTGCTCAGCCGGGAGCTCTCGCGGGTGATCAGCTACTTTCCCGGTCCGCCCAAGGCAGAGGCAGTCCGTTCGGAGAAAACAGAACCGGACGAAGTGCGCCCAGATGAATCAGTGGCTGAGACCGCAGAGAAGGCGGGGCCGCCGGAAAGCAGTCCGGAAAACTGAATGCGAAGAAGCGCTGTCCCCGCGCCACCGCCTGGTGGAGCGGGGGCAGTGCTTTTTACTGCTTTCTTCTCGTGTTTTTCAAGACCCGGCAGCGAGGCTGCCCTTGGCCATCGGGTCCGGCCAATTGCCGATGAAACCGGCCATCGGGTCGGGCCAGTTGCCGATGCGTCCGCGCATGGGGTCGGGCCAGTTGCCGATGCCGGCGCGGGAAGGGCCGGAGTGGCTGTGCGCGCTTCCGGACGAGGGCAGGGGGCAACGGGAGGCAGCGAGCATCGAGGCGTGGGTAGACATGACATGTTCTCCTTGACTGAACTTTGGGATCCGTACGCCGGTGGCGCAGGTGGTCGTTTCTGCCGTGATGAAGGCAGAGTTGACCTGTTCAGTCGGGGGAAGACCCCGGATCGAATGCCGGACTGGAAGGAAGGGCAGTGGCGGCGTCGAGGACGCGCGTCCCGAGGTCCCGGGAGAGGTTGCGCCACGCCCCTGTGACATCTGCAGCCTGCCCGCCGGGGCCGTCAGAGCCCGAGAGCGAGGAACCGGACTCGCCCTGTGTCGCGGCGAGGTAGGCATGCTCCGGGGCGAGCGGGGTGTGCACGAGCGGCCGCGCATGGAGTGTTACCGCCGCCAGGGGGCGTCCCGACGACGTCATGGCAAGCTGCGCCAGCGTCTGGCCGCGTGAATCGGAGTCCGCAAAGTTGGCTCCGGGTGATGCCGGTGCGGCGTTCTTTGCGACGGATACGCTTCCCGTCGTGGACGGTGCCTCAACCACGGAAGCCGCCGGAGCTTTGGGTTCACCAATTGACGGCGAAGGAACCGCCGCCGCCGGGCGTTCGGCGTCGGGAGCGGGAACCGGCCGCGGCTCCGAGGGGAGCGGTGTGGGAACGGTAGGAACGTCCACAGACGGGACCTGGACCTCAGGAATGGTGACGCCCGGAACAGGGACTACCGGTACGGTGACGCCCGGGACCTGGACCTCGGGAATGGTGACGCCCGGGACCTGGACCTCGGGAACGGTGACGCCCGGAACCGGGATCTGTGGCAGACGCGGATCTACTGAGGCAAGGGTATTATTTACGGTGCCAATGACTTTGTCGACCTCGGACAGCACCGGCGCGGCCGTTCGGGTGACGGTGGAAACCACCCCCGATGCCTTCCCGATGACTGCCTCGGCAGAGTCGGTCACCGCTGAGATCGCTGCGTCACCGGCCAGGCCGGACCTGAGGGGCTTGGCGAGTAATGATCCGGAATTCAGCGACTCTGAACTGAGCGCTCCGGTGTCCGGAGACGATGCCGTCGCCGTTCCTGCACCCCAGATGAGCCAAGCCAGCGCGATCACTGCGGGCAGCAGGAGCGCGCGCAACGATATGGCGCAAAGAAGACGCAGGCTGCTGCCCATTCCGATTCACCCCCCAGAGGCAATGGGAGATCAGCATATGCCCGGGCGCCGGTTCCGTCCAGAGTCAAAAATATTCGCCTGCTTACTATCGGCAGGCTGGCGGGCAGAACAACCCTGATGGCAATGCCCGTTCCGCCGTAAAATTGATGTCAGAGGTGTTGGAGTGATGTCTGGATCGATCGTCGTCGTCCTGGTAATCCTTGCCGTAATTGCAGCGCTGGCAATCATCGGCACGGTCGTGGTGGTGTTGCGCGACGGTCGCGGCAATGTCCCGTCCGAACCGCCTCAACGGCCCTGGACGGCGGGCAATCTGCCGAGCCTGCCGTACTCCCTGATCCGCTTCTAAACGCAAGGGACGCCGTCGAACCGCCGGACCCGGCGCGGGTCTCACGACGCTCCGCCACGAGGTCCGGTTCAGCTCAGAGAGCCCGGACACAAAGTTGGTGCAGCTGCCCACGGACTTTCGTGTGGCACCTGCACCAACCGGTAGTACGAATACTCAGATTAGATATCTACTCATTCGCGGCTCCTAGTTCCCGGGCGTTCGCGTTCCGGGTTATTTCCTGTCCTCGGCCAGATGCCGCGAGAACATCCAGCCGGCGGCAATCATCAGTACACCCACCACCAGGAGGGTCCAGCTGTCCGTCATGTTCAGCGACAGGAAATTGGCCGCCGAATCCACGCCGACACTGAGCCCGTAGATGCTGAGGATGATGTACAGCGCCCCGGCGCCCATGAGGAACCTGCGCGCACCCATTTCATTGCGTGACATGGCCCAGCCGGTTCCGCCGATGACCAGCTGCACAATGTTGAGCAGCATGGATACCTGGAACAGGCCTAGGAACATGGCGTGCGAATCAGGCCCAAGGAACATCATTTCGCCATAACGTGCGGTAACACCAGGGATGAACCCCAGGACACCAACCACCAACGCGACAATACCAACACCCATGCCAACGTTCTGGACATCTGTCCGACCAAAGTGAACGCCGTGTGCATGTGGGGATGCGGTAGTCATTTTCTGCCTCCAACCACTGATTGCGGACACAGTAATTTTACGTCGGTCCGCCCGAAAAAGCGCTGGGCGTTGCCTGCATAGAAGCCTGCCCGGATTCACTCCGGCCTGTCTTCTGCCGGCATTGAGCCTGTCGAAAACAGGAGAGCCAGGCCGCCCGTGGCACGATGGGACACGATGAAACTGCGCGCTGATCAGACCGGAGACCGTGGCCTTCCCATGCCCTTGTGGCTGCAGGGCGGGCTGGAGTCGGCCCAGGCGGCGATAATTTCCGCGCTGGTGGTCGTCGCCCCTATCGTGGCCGTGTGGGCAACGTCCGGTTTCCAGGACACACACGTCGACGTATTGGCGCGGCTTGCCGGCCAGGCCTGGCTGGTCATTCACGGGGTGCCCCTGTACCTGACCATCGTCGCCGAGGGGGCTGCGGCACGGCCGGAAACGGGCACGCTCTCGCTGATTCCCCTGGGCCTGACGCTGATACCGTTCCTGCTGGCCTGGCGGGCGGGCCGGCGCCTGGCCCGGGCCTCCTATACTGACCAGCTCTGGCAGGCGCTGCTGGGGTCCTGGCTCGTTTATTCTGCCTTCGGTGTGGCCACGGGATTTGTCTGCCGCACGGACGACGTTGGGGTCTTCCTCTGGTGGGCCGCGCTACTGCCGCTGGTTCCCTTTGCCCTGGGCATGGTGATCGGTGCGCGGCGCGAGGCTGGCTCGTGGAGCCGCCTGATCGGCGTCGACGCCGTTGACTGGATCGCCCGGACCAGCCAGCATTCACGCTGGGCGGGATCGTACTTGGCCTCTGCCGCGAAGGCCGGGTTCTTGGCCATCATGGCGGCGCTCGCCCTGTCGGCGGCCCTGCTGGCGGTGGATCTCGTCATCCACTGGAACCTGGTGGTGGCTGTATATGAAGGGCTCAACGCCGGGGCCATGGGAGGCGCGGTCCTCACCATCGCGCAGCTCGGCTTCATTCCCAACCTTGCCGTCTTCGCGCTCGCCTGGGTGTCCGGCTCGGGCTTCGCGCTCGGTGCTGGTTCACAGGTGGGCCCGCTGGGCACCGCAGCCGGGCCGCTTCCATCAGTACCCGTGCTTGCAGCAATTCCCGCCGGACCGCTGGATTACGGCCTCGTGGCGCTGGTGGTGCCGGTACTCGCCGGTGTCCTGGCCGGCTGGTGGTTCCTGCGTGAAGGCGAGAACCACCTCGACGAGTGGCTGTCCATCAAGGTCCGCGTCCGCTGGTTCACGGCCGCAGCCTCCACGCTGTTCCTCGGCATCATCATAGGCGTCGCCGCCGGCCTGCTGGCCGGCGTCCTGGCGTGGATCGCGGGCGGCTCGGCCGGAATCGGCCGGCTCACGGAGATCGGTCCCGACCCCTGGTGGACGGCAGTCTGGGTGGCAGCGGAAGCGGGCATCGGCGTCGTCGTCGGTTACGCAGCCGGGCCGTGGCTGGAACGCCGCCAGCAACTGCGGGAAGCCGACCTCGGGACGGCGCCGGGCAAGTAGCCCGTACGGTCAGCGGAACTGGCCGGGCATCGAGTTCTCAAGCTGGGCGCGGCAGTCGTTGCTCGCCTGGCTGGTCAGGGCGTGGCGGGCGCACTGCTGGTAGTCACGCACCTGGTTGAAGAACAAGGCGGAGGCCAGCACCAGCAGCACCATCACGGCGGACACCACCAGGCCCGAGATGGTTCCGAAGAGCACCAGCCTGGATTCCTTGAGCCTGACGGCACGGATGAGCACCATGATTCCCAGGATGATCCCGGCCACGGTCAGGATTGACGCCAGCCACAGGTAGCCGACGTCCAGCTGGAAGACGAAGAACGAGCCCAGCACCGCCACGATGAACATGCGAAAGAGGGTGTGCGTCTTCAGCAGCGAGGACTTTGCGTCCTCGCTGAGCGGATGCCTTGTCCGCTGTGAGCCGTTCGGGCCGGGGGTGGGGTTCATGTTTTCCAGCCTACGCGAGCAGCCGCATAAGCTGGAGCAATGCGCATCGTAGTCCTCGTCTCCGGAACCGGCTCCAACCTCCAGGCTGTCATCGACGCAGTGCAAGCGGGGGAGCTGGACGTGGAGATCGCCGCGGTGGGGGCGGACCGGCCGGGAACGTTCGGGGTGGAGCGCTCGGCCGACGCCGGGATCGACACGTTCGTGGTGGACTTCAAGGCCTACGCGGACCGTGCCGCCTGGAACGCCGCCCTAACGGAAGCCGTGGAGGCGTACCAGCCGGACGTTGTGGTTTCCTCCGGTTTCATGCGGATCGTGAGCCCGGAATTCATCGACGCGTTCGACGGGAAATACCTCAACACGCACCCCGCCCTGCTGCCGTCCTTCCCGGGCGCCCACGGTGTGCGGGATGCCATGGCCTACGGCGTGAAGGTGACGGGCTGCACCGTTCACTGGGCTGACGCGGGCGTGGACACGGGGCCCATCATCGCCCAGGAAGCCGTGGCCATCGAGCAAGGCGACACCGAAGACACCCTGCATGAACGCATCAAGGTGGTGGAACGCCGGCTTCTGGTGTCCACCCTCGCCGAGCTGGCCGCGGCGCACACTCCGAACTAGCTCGAAGCGCTATTCGAGGCGGCGCTGCCTGGTTTCGGGGGAGAAGAACATCATCCACAGCACGGCCAGCACCACCAGGCCGCCGGCGAGGGCGAACGATGTGGCCAGACCCAGCTCGGGCCAGAAGTAGTTCGCGAAGATCAGCGGGCCGAAGCCCGCGCCCAGCCGCGAGAACGTGGACGCCCAGCCGAAGCCGGTGCCGCGCAGCTCCGTGGGGTACAGCTCGGAGACGTAGGTGTAGAGCACCGGAATGGCCACCTGCACCACGAAGCCGAACACCAGCAGCCAGACCACGGCCGCCGTCGGAATGTCCACCACAAAGGCCACGATCACCAGTGCCAGGGCGGACAGCGGTCCGGTGACGGCCAGCAGCCACTTGCGGCCTATCCGCTCCACCAGCAGCGCCGCTGCCACCACGCCAAGAAGTCCGACGGCGGCCATCCCCGCCGTCGTAAGGAACGCCTTGTACTCGGCGAACCCAGCGCCGATCAGAATCCGGGGCATCCAGGTCAGGGACAGGTAGTAGACCAGCAGGATGCTGAAGAACAGGGCCCAGGCGGTGGCGGTGATTTTCCAGTTGAACTGCCAGACGCCGCGCAGCTGCTGCCAGGCGCTGCCGGCCGAAAGGCGCGGGACGGCCCCGGGATCGGGCAGGCTGTAGGCGCGAGGCTCCGCGCCGGTGGCCAGGACCAGATCGTCGATGACCTTGGCGGCTTCCTCACGGCGGCCCTTGCGGATGAGGAACAAGGGCGATTCGGGGACGCTGCGGCGGATCCAGAAAACCAGCAGGGCCGGCAGCACCATCACCAGCATGGTCAGTCGCCAGTCCGCGAAGGCCGCCACCAGCCCCGCCGAAACGAAGCCGCACAGCGCGGCTCCCACGGGCCACCACCCGTCCATGGCGGTGAGGACCCTGCCGCGCTGCCGGCGCGGAGTGAACTCGCCCACGAGCGCGTAGTCCACGGGGATACAGCCGCCCAGACCGAATCCGGCCATGAAGCGGAAGACGCAAAACCAGACAAAGTCGGGGGAGAACGCCCCGAAAACGGTGAACAGCGAGAAGATCAGCAGCGTGGCCGTGAAGGCCTTCTTGCGCCCGATGGTGTCGGCGATGGTGCCCCAGATAAACGCACCGAGCGCCATGCCGATCAGGTTGGCCGTGCCGATCCAGCCGGCCTCGCCGGGGGTGAGCTGCCAGTGGGTGGACAGCAGCGGAATCAGGATGCCGTTCAGCGTCACGTCCCAGGCATCAAACATGAATCCAAGGCCGCCGATCACGAAAATCCGGCCCTGCACCTTCCAGCGCCACGGCAGTTCCTGGACCACCTGTTCGCCGCTGGGCACAGTGGTGTAAGTGTTCATCTCGGCCTCCTGTTAAAACCTTACGTTGCGGCGCTCCGGAAGTGCGCGGCCTTCACACTCGGGCGGGCAGGAAGGACACGTCCGGCAACGCGATAAACTGGCCCTATCCCCACCAACCGCGGCAACAACCGCGTAAAAAGACGGAGACCTTTGTGAGCTTCACGCAGCTAGACCGTGTTCCCATCCGCCGAGCCCTGATCTCGGTTTACGACAAGACCGGTCTGGAGGAGCTGGCCAAGGGCCTGCACGCAGCAGGCGTCAAGATCGTCTCGACCGGCTCCACGGCCAAGAAGATCGCCGCGGCCGGCATCCCGGTCCAGGAAGTCGAGGAAGTCACCGGCTCTCCGGAAATGCTGGATGGCCGCGTCAAGACCCTCCATCCGCGCGTGCACGGCGGCATCCTGGCCGACCGCCGCGTTCCGGCCCACATGGATACCCTCGCCAACATGGAGATCGAAACCTTCGACCTCGTGGTGGTGAACCTTTACCCGTTCGTTGAGACCGTCAAGTCCGGCGCCGCCCAGGACGACGTGGTGGAGCAGATCGATATCGGTGGCCCCGCGATGGTGCGATCCGCCGCGAAGAACCACGCCGCCGTCGCGATTGTGGTTGATCCCACGTTCTACGGTGAGGTTGTCCGCGCCGCCGGTGAAGGCGGCTTCGACCTGAAGACCCGGCGCCGGCTGGCCGCCAAGGCCTTCGCGCACACCGCCACCTACGACAACGCCGTGGCCACCTGGACGGCGAGCCAGTTCCTGGACGAAGACGGCGACGGCATCATTGACTGGCCGGCCTACGCCGGCCTTGCGCTGGAACGCTCCGAAGTTCTCCGCTACGGCGAAAACCCGCACCAGCAGGCCGCCCTGTACGTGGACAGGGCAGCCCCCGCCGGCATCGCCCAGGCCGACCAGCTGCACGGCAAGGCCATGAGCTACAACAACTTCGTGGATGCCGACGCCGCCCTGCGCGCAGCCTACGACTTCACCGAGCCCGCCGTCGCCATCATCAAGCACGCCAACCCGTGCGGTGTGGCCGTCGGTTCGGACTCAGCCGAAGACCCGATCGCGGACGCCCACGCCAAGGCGCACGCCTGCGACCCTGTCTCCGCCTTCGGCGGCGTAATCGCAGCCAACCGCACAGTCACTGCCGGCATGGCCCGCACCGTGGCCGGCATCTTCACCGAAGTGGTCATCGCCCCCGGCTTCGAGCCCGAAGCCGTCGAGATCCTCTCCAAGAAGAAGAACATCCGCCTCCTGTCCCTCCCGGAGGGCTACGGCCGCTACCCGGCAGAAATCCGCCAAGTCTCCGGCGGCGTTCTGGTCCAGGTCTCCGACAAGGTGGACGCCGAAGGCGACAACCCCGCCAACTGGACCCTCGCCGCCGGTGAAGCTGCGGACGAGGCCACGCTGGCCGACCTCGCCTTCGCCTGGACCGCCTGCCGGGCAGCCAAGTCCAATGCCATCCTGCTCGCCGCTGACGGCGCTGCCGTGGGCATCGGCATGGGCCAGGTCAACCGCCTGGACTCCTGCAAGCTTGCCGTTGAGCGCGCCAACAGCCTGGGCGTCACCGTGACGTCCGACGTCGACGCCGCCGGCGGCGCCGCCGGCGGCGACGCGAGCGGGGCGCCGGAGCGTGCCCGCGGCGCCGTGGCTGCCTCGGACGCGTTCTTCCCGTTCGCCGACGGCCTGCAGATCCTGGTCGACGCCGGCGTCCGCGCCGTGGTCCAGCCCGGCGGTTCCGTCCGGGACGATGAGGTCATCGCGGCAGCCAACGCGGCAGGCATCACGATGTACTTCACGGGCGCGCGCCACTTCTTCCACTAGCGCGCAGTTTCCACTAGAACGCGGTGAAACGTCGACGGCGGTTGCCCCCTTATGGGGACAACCGCCGTCGGGCTTTAACTTGATTCAGCCGTCCTCAGGTGACGGTCCTGCTTCACCTTGGAGGCCTGGTTCACTTTGTGGGCCGGGTTCCCCTTGAGGGTCCGGTCGGCCTTGAGGGTCCGGGAGCCGGACCTCACGCGGTTTCGCTTCCGCCATCCGCTCCGGCGTCCAGTACTCCAGAATTTCTTCCGGGGTCTGGCTGGCGTCGGAGCGGCTTACCGGGTCCTCCTCGTCGGGTCGCGGACCGTCCTTACTTGGTGGCCGATGCACTCTTGTAGGCCTGCTGGATTGTGTCGCCCCAGTAAGGACCGAACATCGTTGTGGAGCGCGTGCCATAGCCATAGCTGTTGATGGAGTTCTGGAACGCCGTAGCGTCCGAGCCCATGAACCATGGCCCGCCCGAGGAACCGCCGGTCATGTCGCAAGGAATGCCTTGGGTGTCGAACTGGGGGTTGATGACGTCATTGGCTGACTTGCCGGTGCAGCTCACAAGGGTCTGGCCGGTAAACGGTGCGGCGGCCGGGTAACCATACGACTTGTAATTCAGTCCGCGTGCCTGGTTGAAAGCGACACCCGAGGCGCCTGCGACGTCGGCAAGGTTCTGGCCGTTGAGTTGGGAAACGACCGCGAAGCCGGTGTCATACTGCATGTTTCCGTCGCCGCTCCATTGCTTCGGCGCAAACAGCGCCTTGGCCGGCCATTTGCCGAGGGGTGCCGCACCGTCCTTGTACTGCGGAACGAAGACAAAGTTGGTGGCGAAGGCGCCCGGGCCCTCATTCACGCAGTGTCCGGCCGTGGAGACGGTGCTCTTGTTGGTCGAAACCACGGAGTTCCCGGAGCACACGAAGTTGGCGCCCCCGAGGGTGAAGAACACCTTCCCGATGTGGTTTACCGGAAGCTCATCCTTGTGCAGTGCGGTTGTCTTGCTGGCCTTTCCGGACGTGCCGGCGATTTTGGTGCTGGAACCCTTCTCCTCCACGCTGGGGCCGGAATTGGTGCCTTTGGAGTTTTGCCGGGCAACCGCCCGGTCAGCCAGCACATCGCCGGGAATGGCGGCGCGCATGCGCTCGGGCGTCCAATAACCTGCCGTGGTTGCACCCGAGACGGTGGTGGTTGCACTCGCGACGGTGGAGGTGGCGACCTGCGGCTGGCCCGAATCCTGCGACTTTGAAGGAGAGGCCGTTGCGCCGCCAGCTGCGGACAGCGCCAGCAGCAAGCCTGCTGAAAGGCTTATGAGGCTAGTGGCCAGAGACTTTGTGCTCGTCATTGTGGTCCTACCGATCGGGGTGGGGCGGGCGATGGTGCTGCCCGCCGAGTGACGGATTGAACCTACCCGGGTATGACAAGCTCTGTAGATAGACATTTCAAGTTATGTATTCCAGGTAGGGGTAATGCGCTCTGCCCCTGCCGCAAGGGGTTACTGAATGACGTTCAGCCGCCTAAGCGGTTTTCTTCCATGACCTAAAGATAAAGGTCCGCCGGGCTGGGGACAATGGGATTGGTCACCTTGGGGGCGTGGCGTGAGGTCACGGAACGGGATCCGGCCGCTCGGGTGGGGTTCAACGCGGCGTCCTCGGGTAAGTTAAAGGTTGGTGAAATAGACCGGATTCCATATACAAGCCGACCTCCAGGGAGACGCCCGAGCATGGCCAAAATTATCTATACCCACACCGACGAAGCGCCGATGTTGGCTACATATTCGTTCCTGCCGATCGTTGAGGCTTTCGCTTCCACGGCAGGTGTGCAGGTGGAGACCCGCGACATTTCGCTGGCCGGCCGCATCATCGCTGTCTTTGGCGACTACCTCACCGAAGAGCAGCAGATCGGCGACGCCCTGGCTGAGCTCGGGGGCCTGGCGAAGAAGCCGGAAGCCAACATCATCAAACTTCCCAACATCAGCGCCTCCGTGCCGCAGCTGAAGGCCGCCATCGCAGAGCTGCAGGCCAAGGGCTACAACCTGCCGGACTACCCGGACAACCCGTCCTCCGATGAAGAGACCGTCATCCGCTCCCGCTACGACAAGATCAAGGGCTCCGCCGTGAACCCGGTCCTGCGCGAGGGCAACTCCGACCGCCGCGCTCCGCTGTCCGTGAAAAACTACGCCCGCCAGAACCCACACTCCATGGGCGCATGGTCTTCCGAGTCGAAAACCAACGTTGCGCACATGGAAGAAAATGACTTCCGTTCCAACGAAAAGACCGTGGTGATCCCGGCTGACGGCACCATCGAGGTCCAGCTGGTCCGCGAAGACGGCACGGTCAAGGTCCTCAAGAAGGCGTTCCCCGTCCTCGCCGGCGAAGTGATCGACGGCACCGTGATGCGCGCCGCGGCCCTCGACGAGTTCCTCGCGGCCCAGGTGGTGCGCGCCAAGGAAGAAGGCGTGCTCTTCTCGGCACACCTGAAGGCCACCATGATGAAGGTCTCGGACCCCATCATCTTCGGCCACGTGGTCAAGGCCTACTTCTCCGAACTGTTCGACACCTACGGCAAGCAGCTCGCCGCCGCCGGCATCAGCCCCAACAACGGACTTGCCGCGATCCTCAACGGGCTTGAAGACCTTCCGGAGGACGTCCGCGAGGGCGTCCAGGCCGCGATCAAGAAGGGCCTGGAAGAAGGCCCGGCGCTGGCCATGGTCGATTCTGATAAGGGCATCACCAGCCTGCACGTCCCGAGCGACATCATCGTGGACGCCTCGATGCCGGCCATGATCCGCAGCTCCGGCCACATGTGGGGACCGGACGGCAAGGAAGCCGACACTCTGGCAGTTCTCCCGGACAGCTCCTACGCCGGCATCTACCAGGTTGTCATCGACGATTGCCGTGCCAATGGTGCCTTCGACCCCACCACCATGGGCACGGTGCCGAACGTCGGCCTCATGGCCCAGGCCGCAGAGGAGTACGGCAGCCACGACAAGACCTTCGAGATCCAGGTCCCCGGCAAGGTCCAGATCGTTGACGGTTCCGGAGCGGTCCTGGTCGAGCACGAGGTGGCCCCGGGTGACATCTGGCGCGCCTGCCAGACCAAGGACCTGCCGATCCGCGACTGGGTCAAGCTGGCCGTGACCCGCGCCCGCGCGTCCAACACACCTGCCGTCTTCTGGCTGGACGAAGACCGCGCCCACGACGCCAAGCTCATCGAAAAGGTCCGTGAATACCTCAAGGAGCACGACACTGAGGGCCTGCAGATCGAGATCATGTCTCCGGACAAGGCCACGGCCTTCACCCTGGAGCGCATCCGCAAGGGCGAGGACACCATCTCCGTGTCCGGCAACGTGCTGCGCGACTACCTGACGGACCTCTTCCCGATCCTCGAACTTGGTACCAGCGCCAAGATGCTCTCCGTGGTTCCGCTGATCAACGGCGGCGGCCTTTTCGAGACCGGGGCAGGCGGATCCGCTCCGAAGCACGTCCAGCAGCTGCTGAACGAAAACCACCTCCGCTGGGACAGCCTCGGCGAATTCCTGGCCCTCGCTGTCAGCTTCGAGCACCTGGCCACGTCCACTGACAACGCCCGTGCACAGGTGCTCGCGGACACGCTGGACCGTGCAACCGGCACGTTCCTGCTGGAGAACAAGTCCCCGAAGCGCAAGGTCGGTGAACTCGACAACCGCGGCAGCCACTTCTACCTGGCCCTGTACTGGGCGCAGGAGCTGGCCAAGCAGACCGAGGATGGCGAACTGGCAGCGTCCTTCTCCGCCATCGCCGAGGCCCTCGCCTCCAACGAGGACGCCATTGTTTCCGAACTGCTGAGCGTCCAGGGTTCGCCCGTGGACATTGGTGGCTACTACCGCCCGGACGCAGAGAAGGCCGCTGCTGTCATGCGTCCGTCCGCGACGCTCAACAAGGTTGTCGCGAGCCTGAGCTAGCGCCTACACTCTCAACAGATCAGGAGCGCCCCGCCACTCGAGTGGCGGGGCGCTTCTGCTTTGGTTTGTTCTGACCGTCCGGGTTGGCCCGGCCGGCTCAGCCGGGCCGGACGAACCGGTTAGCGGTCCGGGGTTTCGTCCCGCCGGGTGTCACCCCTGGTGTCTATCCGGGGCTCACCTGCTTCCGTGTCGCCATAGGGGGCGTCGACCGCCATGTCAGGATCCGCATCCACCGGCCTTTCGGTGGCTGCGGTGTCGTAGCCGTCACCGGATTCGTAGGTGCGGCCGGGGGTCGCGTCCATTCCGGGTCCGGCCGCATAGCCCGTGCCGTCGTCGTCTGTCCCGTAGCTACCGGCCGGAGCAGCGCCGGAAGCCCCGGCTACTCCGGCAGCCCCGGCTACTCCGGCAGCCCCGGCTACTCCGGCAGCCCCGGCTACTCCGGCAGCCCCGGCCCCTCCGGCGGCCGCAGCGGTACCCGTTGGCCCGGCTGTGTCTTCGACGTCGCCGTCGCGGACACTTTCACGCCACGCGCCGGTTTCGGAGTCCTGGCTCTCGATGTATTTCTTGAACTTCTTCAGGTCCGAGGCAACCTGGCGGGAATCCAGGCCCAGGGCGGCGCCAGCCTTCTCCACCGCGGAATCCGGTTCCCAGGTGAGTTCGACATTGACCTTGGTCTGCTCAGGTCCCAGGGACTCGAACCATACGGTTCCTGCGTTGCGGGGCTCGTTCAGGCTCTCCCAGCTGACACGCTGGTCAGGCTCCTGCACGGTGATCTGGGCGTCGTATTCACGCTTGACGCCGGCGATGCTTGTCTCGAAATGAACGGTGGTGTCATCGAGCTGGCGCACCGCGTCAACGCCGCTCATGAAGTGCGGGAAGTCCTCGAACTGCGTCCATTGGTTGTAGGCCTTGGTCACGGGGACATCGACGTCGATGGATTCCTGAACAGTTGCCATGCGTAGTTCACTCCTTCAGGGAGCGGGCGGTCAGCCCGCGGTTCTGATAGCTGCACGTTCGGTGGAACATCTCCAAGCTAGTCCGAAGCGCGATGCAATTGAAGAGAGACAGTACCTTTGCTGACCAAGACGGCGTCCATCGAAAAACGGACCTCGGTTGTGGCCTGAAGGCATATTCCATAGAGTGCTAAGCAGGCTTAGCTTTTCTATTGTGTGCCGAATCTTGCCAAGGCTGTCCAAGATAGAAGGAGCATTTCATGTCAGCAGAGACCAACATCAATATCCCTGGTGCGCCCGCTCCCGAGCCTCCCAGCGCCGAGGAGCCCACAACGCCCCGGGAGCCGTTACCTCCCAAGCCTGACCAACAGGGGCCCGAGGCAGTGTCCCCAACCGGCACCCCCACCGGCGCCCCAGCCAATTCCCGGGCGCAGTCCGGCCAGTACCTTACGACCGCGCAAGGACTGCGGCTCAGCGACACTGACCATTCCCTGAAGGCAGGCTCGCGTGGTCCCATCCTGCTGCAGGATCACCATCTCCGCGAGAAAATCACGCATTTCGACCACGAGCGGATCCCCGAGCGGGTCGTCCACGCCCGTGGCGCCGGCGCGCACGGAATCTTCAGGTCGTATGGAACGGCTGCCAAAATCACCCGGGCGGGCTTCCTGGCCAAGGACGTGGAGACCCCCGTGTTCGTGAGGTTCTCCACCGTCCTGGGCTCGAGGGGGTCCGCAGATACGGTGCGGGACACCCGGGGATTCTCCACCAAGTTCTACACCGACGAAGGCACCTACGACCTTGTCGGCAACAACATCCCGGTGTTCTTCATCCAGGACGGCATCAAGTTCCCGGACGTTGTCCACGCGGCCAAACCGCACCCGGACCGCGAGATCCCGCAGGCCCAGAGCGCCCACGACACCTTCTGGGACTTCGTCTCGATTCACACTGAGGCCCAGGCGCACACGATGTGGAACATGTCCGACCGCGGTATCCCGCGTTCCTACCGGACCATGGAAGGTTTCGGCGTTCACACTTTCCGCTTGGTGGATGCCGAGGGCGGCACCACGCTCGTCAAATTCCACTGGAAGCCCAAGCAGGGCGTGCACTCTCTGGTCTGGGAAGAAGCCCAGATCATCAACGGCATGGACCCCGACTTCCACCGCAGGGATCTTGCCGACGCCATCGAGGCAGGCGCCTACCCGGAGTGGGAGCTGGGAATCCAGACTTTCCCGGACACCGAAGATCAGATGTTCGAGGGGATCGACCTCCTGGACCCCACGAAGTTCGTGCCCGAGGAACTCGCGCCCGTGCAGCCCATCGGTCTCATGGCACTCAACGCCAACCCGGTCAACTACTTTGCGGAGACAGAGCAGGTTGCTTTCCACCCCGGCCACCTGGTTCCCGGAATCGATGTCACCAACGATCCGCTCCTTCAGGTCCGGCTGTTCTCCTACCTTGACACGCAGATCTCCCGGCTTGGCGGTCCCAACTTCGGCCAGATCCCCATTAACCGTCCGCAGGCTCCCGTGAACGACATGCTGCGGGACGGCATGCACCAGACGGCCGTTCACGGGGGAGTCGCCCCGTACCGGCCGAATTCGCTGGACGGCGGGTGCCCCTTCAAAGCCGGGCAGGATCTGGGCGCGTTCGCGGAGGTTCCGGAAGCGATTGCGGAGGCCATCAAGGAGCGGAAGTCTCCGGCGAGCTTTGACGACCATTTCAGCCAGCCGCGGCTGTTCTTCCGCAGCCTGACGCCGGTGGAGCAGGAGCACGTGATCCAGGCGTATACGTTCGAACTGGGCAAGTGCTACGAGAAGGTGATCCGGGAGCGGCAGCTGCTTGCCCTGGCCAATATCGATTCCAGGCTGTGCGCGGCGGTGGCGCAGGGACTTGGCATGCCGGCGCCCGAGGCCACTGAGGCAGTGCCTGACGCGGATCCGAGCCCAGCCCTGTCCCAGCTCGGGCAGACCTGGCCCGTTGCCGGCCGGGTAGTGGGTATCGTCGCGGACGGATCCAGCGATCTTGATTCCGTGCGCGCAGCACGCAAGACCCTTCACGCCGCCGGAATCGTTCCGCTGGTGATCGCGCCCGTGGGAGGAACCCTCGGCGCGGAGAACGACGGCGGGATCCCGGTTCAGCGGACCTATCTCACCGCGCGCTCCACGGAGTTCGACGCAGTCGTTGTGGCGGGCTCCGGCGCCCCCGCCGACAATGCTGAGCCGGGGCTCGATGCCAAGGCCGGCGAACCGGGTGCCTCGCTTGATCCCCGGGTGGTGCTCCTGCTGTCTGAGGCCTTCCGTCATGCCAAGGCAATCGGGGCATGGGGATCAGGTGCCGCGGGAGTGGATGCAGCCAGCATCACGGAGGACGCAGCCGGCGTAGTGCTGGGCGACGGTCCGGAAGATGTCCTGCCCACTATCCAGGAACTGCTGGCAGCGCACCGGACGTGGGAGCGTTTCCCGGCGTCTGCCGCAGGACCGCAGAACACCTAACAGGCCAGCTGCCTGCTGAAGGCCGGGCAGGCAGGAAGCACCGCCGTCGTGCGTTCCTGCCTGCCCGGCTCTTAAACTGCGCTGACCGGCGACGTCGCGCAGACTACCCCTTGCCTTTGTCCGATCCCTTGCCCTTTTCGCCCTGCCCTGACTTGCCCTGCCCGGAGCCCGGCTGTCCGCCGGTGGCCGGCGCGGGCGCCGGGGAGACGACAACCGGTGAAGTCGTTGCGGGAGACGCGGGAGGAGCGGCCTTGGCCGTGGCCTTCGTGGCCGCCTGCACGGCCGCGAGGTCGGCGCGCACCGCGTTGACGGCCACCGTGATGCTCTGGTGGCGCCGGAAGGAAACCTGGCCGGCGGCAGCGGCGGCGTCGAGCTCCAACGTCAGCTGGTCAAGGGACTTGAGTGCGGCGGCCGGATTCTTCCCCGCGGCTGCCTTGGTGACAGCCAGCACGCGCTGCTGCAGTTGCCCCGCGGCAGCGGTCTCCAACTCCGCGGCAGTGCCGCCGCAGCCCGCAAGGCTGACGGCAAGCGCGCCGGCGGCGAGAGCCGACAACGCGCTGCTCCGCCGGATGCCCTGCGGGCGCAACCCGGCGTGCGGGATCACGGCTGAACGCTCTTTTGCAGCTCAGCGAGATGATCACCCATGGTTCCGGTCACCTTGGGATACGTCACGACGTCGGGCGTTTTTGGGGCCATTACGGCGGCGGTCACCGCCGCTCCACCGGCGAGCAGGGCGGCAGCGGCGACGGCGGACGCCAGCCAGACGCGCCGGCTGGGCCTCTTGCCGTCCCGGCGTGTGTCGCTGTTCTGCCGTGCGGTGGCAGTGTCTTCAGCGGGCTCTTCGGTCTGGGCGTAGCCTTCCGGAAGCACTGACGACGGCAGCCGCGACGGCAGGGCGGGCAGGACACGGGTATGCTCCTCGGCCACGTCGCCCGGCACGGATTCCGGCGAAACCAGGGCCTGGCGCAGAGCGACCTCCAGGTCTGCGGCGGTGGGTCTGTCCAGTGGATCGAGGGCTGTCATGGAGGCCAGAAGGTGCTGCCACTCTGCCGGGAGGTCCGCGGGAAGCTCGGGTGCGCGGTGCAGCCGGGCAACCGCTGATTCCACTGCGCTGCCCGGATATTCCACGGTTCCCTTGATGCATTCCAGCAGCACGAGGCCCAGGGAGTAGATGTCCGTGGCCGGCGACAGCGGCGAGCCCATGGCCTGTTCCGGGCTCAGGTACGCCGCGGTGCCCACCATGGTACCGGTCGCCGTGAGCCGGGTGCCGTCGACGATCCGGGCGATGCCGAAGTCGGTCAGCTTGGGCCGCACTGGTTCTCCCGGGCGCACCTGTACGAGAAGGATATTGGCCGGTTTGATATCGCGGTGGATGATGCCCAGACCGTGCACATACGCCAGCGCGTCGGCGACCCCGGCTCCGATCACGGCCAGCTCCTCGAGCGGAACCCGGCTGTGGCGGAGGCGGCCCCGAAGGTCCTGGCCCGCCACGAGTTCCATCGTGAGGAACGGCCGCGGCTGGTCAGGCACACGGGTGTCCACGCCGGCGTCGAACAGTGTCACGAGGCTCGGATGGTTGAGCGTGGCGAGCAGCTTGATCTCGGCTTCCTGACGCTTGAGCTCATCCGCGTCAGCAGCCTGAGGAGCGAAGAGCTTCAGCGCCACGTCCCTGCCGAGGTTCTCGTCCCGGGCCGTGTAGACCGATGACATGCCTCCGCGGCCAATTATTTCTCCGAGCCTGTAGCGGCCGTCCAGCACATCAGCCGTCATCCCGCTGGGCGAATCTTCCAACACTTTGCCGTCCTTATCCGCAGTGGGTCCCGTTAAGGGTAATACGCGCGCGGAGCGGAGGACGCCGAGATGCCGCAGGGGATGCCCCGAACGGGCCAGCCCCGGACACGGCCTTATCGGCAGTCCGGCTTCGGAGCGTCCAAGGACCAGTCGAAGCCGGACCGCCGATATGGGTCCGTTGTGCTCAGCCCGGACGCGCGGTCCCGGCTGATTATTCCTTCAGGGGGCTATGCCTTCTTCCTCCGGATGACCATCAGCATTCCGATGGCAAGGAGTGCGAGGGCGAGGGGCAGCAGGCCAGCGTCTGCGCCGGTGTTGGCGAGGGACTGCTTGGCGCCTACTGTCTGGCCGGAGCCCATGGCTGCCGCGGACGTGTTGGCTGCCATTGACGAGTCCGTTGTCATTGAACCCGCAGGCAGGACAACGATTCCGGATCCGGTCCCGCCGGTGGCAAGGGCTCCGGAGTCCGATCCCGTTGCGGTGCCGAAGCTGTCGGTGGTGCCGGTGCCGGGGTCCGAGGTGCCGGTGCCGGTTCCGCCGGTGCCGGGGTCCGGGGTGCCGGTGCCGTCGGTGGTGCCGGCGTCCGTTCCGGATCCGTCAGCAGGATCGGATCCCGTTCCGGATCCGTCCGTGGGATCTGACGCAGGGGGTGTGGTGCCCGTGTCAGTACCGAGGTGGACGCCAAGGTCGATACCCAGACCAAGGGAAGTACCCGTCCCGGTGCCAAGGGTGACGTCGACGGTGCCTTCGGCTGCCGCGCCGCCATCGCCATCGCCCAGGAGACCCGTTTCGCCGAGGTTGACGTCGACGAGGGCGTCCGCTGCGGGGATGGTTTCGGTGCCTGCGCCGGTGGTGTTGCCGAGGTTGACGTCGACGGTGGCGTTGGCTGCGGGGATGGTTTCGGTGCCTGCGCCGGTGGTGTTGCCGAGGTTGACGTCGACGGTGGCGTTGGCTGCGGGGATGGTTTCGGTGCCTGCGCCGGTGGTGTTTCCGAGGTTGACGTCGACGGTGGCGTTGGCGGCCGGGATGGTTTCGGTGCCTGCGCCGGTGGTGTTGCCGAGGTTGACGTCGACGGTGGCGTTGGCGGCCGGGATGGTTTCGGTGCCTGCGCCGGTGGTGTTTCCGAGGTTCACGTCGACGGTGGCGTTGGCTGCCGGGATGGTTTCGGTAGCCGGCGCCGTGTTGCTGCCAGTGATGAGGTCGATGTCAGCAGCTACAGCGACTTGAGGAGTATCCGACGGCGTTGGGCCACCCAGCAGACCCAACGACGTCGAAGCAGTGAGGTCCGCTGACGCGGATGCGGGCGCAACAGTAACAGTTCCTGTGGCCGTGGTATCCGCGTTAGCCGCGGTGGCGCCGAGGGCTAAGAGCCCGCCGGCAAAGAGGGTGCCCAGTAGGCCCCTGCGAATTTTCTGGTGCATTTTGATGTCTCCTGAAGAGTTGTTGACAGGCGCACAGAGGCAGCCCGATTGGCCGGATTTCTGCCCAAGGAAAGGCAGGAAAGGCCCAACTAGTCAGGAGAGGAGCCGGGGTCAATAGCCACCGGCGAAGGGACATGCTGAAGTGGACCGCTGGCCGGGACAATGCCGGTAAGCGGAAGGTATTCAAAGGGACTGGTCAGCCACGCGGCGGAGGTTGACGGGCCGCCCGAGGACTGGCCACTGCCCGACCCCGACGGCGTAGACGGCAGCAGGGCATCCGGGGACCGCGTGCTGTCGCCGCCGGGTGTTCCTCCGCCGGAGGGAAGTGCAGGCGACGAGCCCGAAGCGTTCTTGTGACCCGCATGGCCGGCACCGCCCAGGTGACTGGGCGCAATTTCGCTGGAGGCCACAGCGGTCACCAGGGGGGCATATCCCGGGCGGACTTGCGCGGAAAGGCCTGCGCCGTCAGTCCTCTCAGTGGCAACAGACGTAGCAACAGACGTGGCAGCAGGCGTGAGCGGGGGACCGGTGGAGGATTCGGGAACGGTGACGAGGTCCTTCACGGCCTCAACAACTGGCGTGCCCACAGGAGCATTGAGGGCCGGGGCATCAGGATGCAGATCGGGAATTTGGCCGATCACCTGGTCCACCGGGACCGTCTCGGTCACGGGCTGCACAACTGTCTCCACCACACCGCTAACCGCGGCATCCACCTGTGAGGCGACCGGCGCAACGGCCTCGGCGGGCAGTACTTCTGCCGCAGGCAGGATGCCTACCACCGTCTCCAACGGGATCGCGATCTCGTCCACGACGGGAGCGACGACGGCCGGTAGCACCGCCGTCTCGGGAGCGGGCGTTTGCGGATCGGGTTGGGGCAGCGGAGCGGCCGGCGCAGGCTCCGGAATGACAACCGCAGCAGGGTCCGGCAGCGTCTCGCCTACCGGATCGGCAACGTTCTGTGCATGGTGGATGACGTCAACAGCGTTATCGACGCCAGTGCTTAGCGACGAAACCGTCGCGGTGATTTCGCCAAGAGGAGACTCGGAGGTGGACGAGTTGGATGCGTCTGCACCCGGGGCTGAAAAGGAGAGCCAGGCCACAGCGACAGCTCCGGCGATAAGCACCGGGCGCAGGGGGCGGAGCGCGGACCATGGCAATCCGGCACCAGCCATGCGCAACACCCCCCCAAGTCACCGAATAATCGACGATCTTCTACAGCCTAAGCCCGCTTCAAAGTGAGAGTCCAGACCCGGCAGACAATATTATTTGGATTTCTGCGAAGCAAGTGCCTGCACAGGACCAGCCTGTCAGTGGGCGTCGTTCGGATAGCTGACCCCAAGCTGTGCCCGGACTCCGTCGAAAAGCCGCATGGTGTTCAGGGAATCCTCGAGCGGCATGACAGGGCTTTCCGTCAGGCGTTGCTGGATGCACCGGGTCACCTCGCGAAGCTCATAGGTGTAGCCCTGGCCCGCAACGTGGAAATGTTCCGTGCGAAGCGGTTCGCGCCCGATGCCGATGACTAGCTGCTTGGGGTTGTTGATCGAGCCGAGTGCCTGAAGATAGCCCAGGCTTCCGGCAACTGTGGCGGCCCGCGGGCCGTGGGCCAGCAGCGACGAGGTCAGCTGCGCCTGTGCTCCGTGGTGGTAACCCAGCGTCAGCGCATTCTGGGCGTCGACGCCGTCATCATTAAGGAAGCCCGTGGCGCTGACCGCCTGCGGGAATCCTAAGGTGCCCAGCGCCCACAGCAGCGGGTACACCGTCAGGTCGAGGAGCGCACCGCCGCCGTCCTTGACCGCCCACAGCCGTGCTGTGGGCGAATAGGGTGCGGGGAAGCCCAGATCCGCGGTGACCCATTGCACCGTTCCTAGTTCGCCGGAGGCGGCGATTTCGAATGCCCGCTGAATGCTGGGAAGGAAGCGGCTCCACACCGCTTCCATCAGGAACAGCTGCTTTTCGCGGGCCACGGCGATCAGCTCGGCGGCCTCGCGGGCGTTGATCGTGAAGGCTTTTTCGCACAGCACATGTTTGCCGGCATTCAGGGCGGCCAGCACCATCTGGTGGTGCTGGGCGTGAGGCGTGGCCACGTACACGACGTCGACCGAGTCGTCGGCGAGAAGGCGCTCATACCCAGGCGTCCCGCCGTCGCCACCGTACGCCCTTGAGAAGCCGAATTCGGCGGCAAAGGTGTCCGCCGCCTCCTGCCGGCGTGAACTGACCGCGTACAGCTCAGCATCTTCGAGCAGGGCCAGATCCCGGGAGACCAGCGAGGCGATCCGCCCGGTGGCGATGACACCCCACCGAATCGGAGCGCCGGTGGCGGCGAGGGGATCCTGGTTGGACTGGCTGAAAAGCCACGGCGTGGCGATGGGTGACGTCATGACGCCATCCTCTCATCCGGGTGAGAGAGCGTTGGGTCGAACGCTGCAGGAAGTGAGAGAGCGTTCGAAGATTTCCGACAGCAACTGAGAGAGCGTTCGAAGATTTCCGACGGGAAGTGAGAGAGCGTTGTGTTGAACGCTGCGGGAGCTGAGAGAGGGTTGAAACCAGCCCTCCCTCAGTTCCCCGCTGTGCCCGCACCCCTAGGGGACGTTACCCCGCCGCCGCCGCGCCCACCCGGCTGCGGGCGGGTTCCTCCGTCAGTTTGCCCTGCTGCAGCCGGAAGCGCCGGTCGGTCTTGTTGGCGAGCTGGCGGTCGTGCGTCACCACGAGGATGGTGGTGTTGTGGTCCCGGCTGAGCGAACTGAGGAGTTCGATGATGTGCTCGCCCGTCTGCTCGTCCAGGTTGCCCGTGGGCTCGTCGGCCAGGATCAGTTTGGGCTCGTTCGCCAGCGCCCGGGCGATGGCAACGCGCTGCTGCTCGCCGCCAGAGAGCCGGTTGATCCGGCGCGCGTGCTTCTCCGAGTCGAGCTGTACCTGCTCGAGCAGCTCGCGCGCCCGCTGTACCCGCCCTGACTTCCGTACGCCGGCGAACTCCATCGGAAGCATCACATTGTCCAGCGCGGACAGGTTGGGGATCAGGTTGAACTGCTGGAACACAAAGCCGATGTCCCGGCGCCGGTACTCCGTCAGCTTGCCGTCGGGCATGCTCGCCAGGCTCACGCCGTTCACGACGACGTCCCCGCTCGTGGGCTTGTCCAGCGCACCGAGGAGGGACAACAGCGTGCTCTTGCCGCTGCCGCTCTTCCCGACAATGGACGCCAGTGTGCCCTGTTCCAGCTCGAAGCTGACATCATTGACCGGCTTGATGGTCCGGTCGCCGGTCTTGAAGGTGCGGACGAGGTTCTTGACTTCAATCATGGCTATTCTCCTCGGAGGACTTCGATGGGACGGATGCGGGCCGTGAGCAGGGCGGGGACCAGCGCACCGATGATGGCGACCCCGAAGACCGCGCCGATGCCGGCGGCGATCACGCCGGGGGAGGCACTCGCGGTGACCGAGGTCAGCAGCTGCGACGCCCCGCCGAACGGACCGCCGGGAAGACCGGCCCCGCCGCCGGGGAAGCCCGCGCCGCCCGGGACGCCGGCACCGCGCCGGGCAGCCGCCGTCGTGCTCGTGCCAGAGCTGACCAGCGCACTGGCGATGCCGCCGCTGGCGAAGGACGCGATGGCGGCACCCACCACGCTTCCCAGGGCCACCAGCACCAGGGCCTCGAGCACGAACTGGAGGCCGATGGTGCCGTTGCGTGCGCCGATGGCCTTCAGGACACCGATCTCGCGGCGGCGCTCCCGGACCAGCATCACCATGATCAGCAGAATGATCAGGCCGGCGGTTCCGAGCGCGGCCAGGAAGGCCACCAGGGAGATGTTCTTGACGCTGTCCAGCGAGCTGACGGCGGTTTCCAGGTTGCGCTGGCCCTGCGTGACGTCCGCCTTGTCCGACCCGATGGCGGCCTGCAGGGCCGTCTTGGTGGAGTCCACGTTCTCCATGCTGTTGACCGTGACGATCATTGTGGAGAGTTCACCGGGCAGTTCCGCCAGCGTCTGCGCCGCCGGCAGCGTCACGTACAGGGCGTTGTTGCCGAAGGCAGTGCCGGCGTCGAACAACCCCGCGACGGTGAATTTGGTGCTGTTGATGGTGAACGTGGAGCCCACCTTGAGGTTGTTCTTCTCGGCGAGGGTGGTGCCCAGCAGCGCCTTGGTGGAGGCCGCGGTGTAATTGCCCAAACCGGCGCCTTCGGTCAGTTCAAGCGCCTTTCCGGCGCTGTCCACCTCGGCGCCGATGCCGGTGGCAGTGATAGGAAGAGTCCGCGCCGGCTGTGTGGCGGCGCCGGTGGTGCCAGTGGTTCCCGAGCTGGCCTGGTTCCGGGTGCCGAGCGTTCCGGCGTCCACCGCCGCGGTGAGGCTGGTGGTCAGCGTGGTGGTCTGTCCGCCGGGGCCCCCTTGGCCGCCGCCCGGACCTGCCTGGGTCCCGGCCGCCGCCTGCGCGGCAGCTTCCGTGGCGTTGCGCAGCCGCAGCGTTTTGGTTCCGACGACGGCGGTCACGTTGGGGACGCCGGCCGCCGTCACCGCCTGTGCCGAGGTCAGCGGCTCGCCGCCGCCCTCGAACCCCTGGCCGCCGGCCGGATTGACCGTGAGCACCGTCCCCACCGAAGCGTTCAGCTCCTGGACTTTCGCCGCCACAGCCTGGTTGGCCACGAGCATGGCCAGGGCCAGTCCGATTGCTACGGCAAGAACGGCCACAACGGCAGCCGTCCTGACCTTGTTTCTGAAGGCATTGCCTACACTGCGGGCGAGGACGCTCACGGTACTCCTTGGGATCACGTGCCGGCGGAATGGCCGGCTTCGGATCCCACACTGGCGCCCGCGGCTGTGCAGAGTCGGAGCCAAAGCTATGCGTTTGCTGTGACTGTTTCCCAGCGCCCTCCGGGAGGTGCAGGAGGGTTGAGAGTTTTGTTGCGAAAGGTGCAGGAGGGTTGAGAGTTTTGTTGCGAAAGGTGCAGGAGGGTTGGGGAGGAAAGCGACGAGCCCCGGCCCTCCCTTGCGGGGGAGCCGGGGCTCGTCGGTGCCAGTGTCTGGAACGCTGGGACGCCTGTGACCTTACTTCGTGATCGGTCCGAGTACCGGATCGCCCACGTAGGCCGTCTTGACGTTCTCCTTGGTCACGATGACCGGCTCCAGCAGGTACGCAGGAACGGTCTTGACCTTGTTGTTGTAGGACTTGTCGTCGTTGATTTCAGGCTTCTTGCCGGCCTGGATGTCCTTGACCATGACGATCGCGTGCTCAACGAGCTTGCGGGTGTCCTTGTTGATGGTGGAGTACTGCTCGCCGGCCATGATGGACTTGACGGACTCAACCTCGGAGTCCTGGCCGGTGACAACCGGAAGCGGCTTGCCGGCGGCCTTGACTGACGTCAGTACTGCACGGGCCAGGGTGTCGTTCGGGGACAGGACGCCGTCCAGCGAAGCGGAGGAGTAGCTGCCGGTCAGCAGCGTGTCGGCACGGCGCTGGGCATTTTCTGCCTTCCAGCCCTGGGTGACGGCCTGTTCGAACGACTTCTGGCCGGAAACCACCTTGAGGGTGCCGTCGTCGATCTTCGGCTGGAGCACCTTCATCGCGCCGTCGAAGAAGACCT
This sequence comes from Arthrobacter sp. 05T444, assembly GCF_056395905.1. Lineage (NCBI taxonomy): Bacteria > Bacillati > Actinomycetota > Actinomycetes > Micrococcales > Micrococcaceae > Arthrobacter > Arthrobacter sp. 05T444. The sequence continues at coordinate 422,731 of NZ_JBFTKK010000002.1, read as the reverse complement.
TCGCATTGGCGTCGTCGGGGGATCCGGCAAAGAGCTCGATGTTGTACGGTCCCTGGGCCTTCTTCTTCGCCATGCCCTCGAGGAGTGCCTGGCCCTGCAGCTCGCCGACCTTGAAGTTGTCGTAGGCCACATAGTAGTCCACGTTCTCGGTGTTCAGCAGCAGACGGTCGTAGGCGATGATGGTCGCGCCGGCGTCCTTGGCCTGCTTGAGCTGGGTGCCAAGCTGGGCGCCGTCGATGGCGCCAACGATGATGACCTTGGCGCCCTTGGTGATCATGGCGCTGATCTGGTTCTGCTGCTCCGAGACGCCGCCGTTGGCGAACTGGACGTCTGCTTTGAAGCCGGCGCCGGTGAGTCCGTCGTTGAACAGCTTTTCCGCCAGGACCCAGTTCTCACTGGTCTTCTGGGGGAGCGCGACGCCAATCGAGGAGTTCTGGGGGAAAGCCTCGCCGCCAGCTGTGCCACCGCCCGTTGTACCGGAGTCGGAACGGCCGCAGGCTGTCAGCGCCAGTGCCGCAATGGCAGCGATCGCTGCCGCCTTTCCTGCTTTACCAATCATTCGCATTGTTGGTTCACTTTCTATAGGGGTGGGAAATGCTTCCGGGGAGTGGCGGTGCTCAGGCTTCCCGGGAGATGGTTTCTTTGGTGGAAGTTGTCTCGTCCGGCTGGAGCGACGTGCCGCCGCTGGGGCGGTTGAAGCTCTGGGTCAGCATGCCGATGATGGACCTCTTTCCCTGGCTCTTGTTGTAGACGTCGAACGCCACGGCGATCAGCAGGACCAGGCCCTTGATGATCTGGGTGAGGTCGGCGCCGACGCCGAGGAGCTGCAGGCCGTTGTTCAGCACTGCCATCACAAGGCCACCGACGATCGAGCCGATCACGGTGCCGACACCGCCGGTCACGGCGGCGCCGCCGATGAACACGGCCGCGATGGCGTCTAGTTCCCAGCCGACGCCGTCGAACGGTCCAGAGGCGGTGGACCGGCCCACGAAGATCATGCCGGCTAGGCCGGCCAGGATGGACATGTTCATCATGACCAGGAAGTTGACCTTCTTGGACTGGACGCCGGAGAGCTCGGCTGCATGCCGGTTGCCGCCCACCGCGTACACGTGGCGGCCGACGACGGTCTTGGCGGAGATGAACCCGTAGATCAGGACCAGGACGGCGAGGATGAGCCCGGGGATGGGGAACGAGGTGCCCGGGCGGCCCGTGGCGAACAGGTACGTGGCGTACAGGATGGCACCGCAGATCAGCACGAGCTTGGTGATGACCACCCAGGCCTCGGGGACCTCGGCGCCGAGTGCCTTGGCGGTGCGGCGGGAGCGGATTTCACTGAAGATCACGAATGCGACGCCCAGCAGGCCGAGCAGCAGGGTGAGGTTGTTGAAACCCGTGTTCGGGCCGACCTCGGGAAGGTAGCCGGAGCCGATGTACTGGAAGTCGGCGGGGACCGGGATGGTGTTGGACTTGCCGACGAACTGGTTGAAGCCGCGGAACAGCAGCATGCCGGCCAGCGTGACGATGAAGGCGGGAATCCCCACGTAGGCCGTCCAGAACCCTTGCCAGGCGCCGATCAGGGCTCCGAGCGCGAGCCCGAGGAGGATGCCCAGGTACCAGGGGATTCCCCAGTCCCTGATGGCAAGGGCCACGGTGACGCCGACAAACGCTGCCACAGAGCCGACCGACAGATCGATGTGGCCGGCGATGATGACCAGCACCATGCCGATGGCCAGGATCAGGATGTAGGAGTTGCCGTTGAAGAGATTGATGACGTTGCCGGGGGTGAGCGTGCGGCCTTCAGTGGCGAATTGGAAGAAGACGATCAGGGCAACCAGGGCGAAGATCATGCCGAATTGGCGGGTGTTGCCGCCAAAGAGCTTCTTGAGCGCGTTCATTGTGTCAGTCCTTGTTCTGGAAGGTTCTGGAGGATTCCAGAGGGTCAGGCGGTTTTTCTGGCGGAAGTCATAAGTTTCATGAGGCTTTCCTGGCTGGCTTCGTCTTTGTCCACGACGCCGGTGATGGCGCCTTCGAAGATCGTGTAAATGCGGTCGGAGAGGCCGAGCAGTTCAGGCAGTTCGGAGGAGATGACGATGACTCCCTTGCCCTGGTTGGCCAGCTGCTGGATGATGCCGTATATCTCGTACTTGGCGCCGACGTCGATGCCGCGGGTGGGCTCGTCCAGGATCAGCAGGTCGGGATCGGTAAACATCCACTTCGCAAGGACCACCTTCTGCTGGTTGCCGCCGGAGAGCTTGGCCACGCCTTCCTCCACGGATGGCGTCTTGGTGCGCAGCGATTTGCGGTATTGCTCGGCCACCGTGAACTCCTTGTTGACGTCCACCACGAAGTGCTTGCTGATCTTGTGCAGCGCCGCCGAGACGGTGGTGGTCTTGATGTCATCCAGGAGGTTCAGGCCCAGGGACTTCCGGTCCTCGGTGACGTAGCCGAGGCCGGCGTCGATGGCCTGTTTGACGTTCTTGAGGTGGAGTTCCTTGCCGTCCTTGTAGATGCTGCCGGTGATGTAGCGGCCATAGGAACGGCCGAACACCGACCGTGCCAGTTCGGTGCGGCCGGCTCCCATGAGGCCGGCGAAGCCGACGATCTCGCCCCGGCGGACGAAGAAGTTAGAGCCTTTGCAGACAATGCGGTCCTGGACCTGCGGGTGCCCGACGGTCCAGTTCTTGACCTCGAACAGGACCTCGCCGATCTTGGGCACGTGGTCCGGGAACCGGGACTCCAGCGTGCGGCCGACCATGCCCTTGATGATCCGGTCCTCGTCGACGCCGTCGGCCTTCACGTCCAGGGTCTCGATGGACTTCCCGTCGCGGATGATGGTGATGGAATCCGCGATCTGCTCGATCTCGTTGAGCTTATGGGAAATGATGATGGACGTGATGCCGCGGCCTTTCAGGCCCAGGATCAGGTCCAGCAGGTGCTGGGAATCGGATTCGTTCAGCGCCGCGGTGGGCTCGTCGAGGATGAGCAGCTTCACGGACTTGTTCAGCGCCTTGGCGATCTCCACAAGCTGCTGTTTCCCGACGCCGATTTCCTTGACAGGAGTATCCGGGTCCTCCCGCAATCCCACCCGTGCGAGCAACTCGCGGGTCCGGGTGCGGGCCTCGGCCCAGTCGATAACGCCGCGCTTGACGGGCTCGTTGCCCAGGAAGATGTTCTCCGCGATGGAGAGCTCCGGGATCAGCGCGAGCTCCTGGTGGATGATCACGATTCCGGCGTGCTCGCTGGCACGGATGTCCTTGAACTGCTGGACCTGTGCCTGGTAAACGATGTCGCCGGTATACGTGCCGTGGGGGTACACCCCCGAGAGGACCTTCATCAGCGTGGACTTGCCGGCGCCGTTCTCACCGCAGATCGCGTGGATCTCTCCGGCCTTCACCAACAGGCTTACCTCGGCCAAAGCTTTAACGCCGGGGAATTCCTTGGTGATGGAGCGCATCTCGAGGATTACGGGATCGCTATGCGTGTCGAGGGACGTCATTTGCCCTTACGCCTCCAATGCGTGACTTCGTTGTCCGCCCTGCAAAACGCAGGGCCGTCTGATGAAAAAGTAAACTGGATCACAACCCTTGTCGTCAAGTCTTTAACGCAACGGGCAGGTAACGAAAACCTTACGAACGCCGGATTCCGGCGTGTTGGAAGACCAGGGCCGCCGCGCCCAGAGCCTCGGCGCGGTCGCCCAAAGAGGACATTGTCAGGGTCGTCGTTTCTCCGATAACAGGGACTGCGTGCCGCACCAGACCCCTGCGGACGGGGTCCAGCAGGAGCTCGCCGAGCCCGGCCAGCGGGCCGCCCACCACTATCACCTCCGGGTTGATCAGGTTGGCCACGTTGCCCAGCGCACGCCCGACTGCCAAGCCGGCGTCGTCCACCACGCGAAGGGTGGCCGAGTCCCTTGCCAGCGCTTTGCGGACAATGTCCTCGGGTGTCAGCGGCTTTTCCTCCCCCCGGCTCAGCAGCTCGATCATGGTGGTGGTGGAGGCGATGGTCTCGAGGCAGCCCCTGTTGCCGCACCGGCAGATCAGTCCGTGTTCGTGGATCGTGGCATGGCCGATTTCACCCGTGATGCCTACGTTGCCGTAGTACGGGTTGCCGTTGAGAATCAGCCCGGCGCCAATGCCCGAACCGATCTTCATAAACATGAGGTTGCTGATGCCGCTGTGCGGTCCCCACGTGACCTCGGACAATGCCCCAAGATTGGCGTCGTTGTCGATGAATATGGGGAACTGCAGGGTGTTTTCGAGGTGTTCCAGGATGTTGATACCCACCCATTCGGGGAGGATGGCGCCTTGGGCCACCGTGCCCGTCCGGCGGTCTATGGGGCCGGGGATGCCGACGCCGGCACCCACTATGGCGCTGCGCTCCACTCCGCTGTCGGTGAGCAATTTGGACAGCAGCGTGACGGCGGCCAGGATGCCCTGATCGGCGTGGTGCCCGAGGGGAAGCAGGACGGATTCCTCGGCGATGATGTGGTAGCTCAGGGAGGCAAGCACCACGCGCAAGTGCCGGCGGCCGAAGTCGATGCCCACAGCCACCGCGCCGTTGCTGTTCAGCCGCACGTTGAGCGCCCGCCGCCCGGAACTGGTAATCGGCTCGGTGGAGGCCAGGCCGGAATCCTGCATGATTTTCACGATGTTGGACACGGTCGCGGTTGACAGGCCCGTTTGCCGGGCGAGTTCCGCCTGGGTTGAGGGTCCGTTCAGCAGGCATTCGATGATCCGCTGCTGGTTCAGATGCCGGAGAGCGGACTGCGACCCTGGGTTTTTAGTTCGGCTCCTCGTTGAGCGCGATGTTGAGGGCATGCTTAGAAGAGTGCACCATCGCAGCCTTGCAGTCAAGAAGTTAACGCAAGGGAGGGGTTCTCATTGCCCGGGTGCAGGCGGACAATACGTCCCGCAGGCCGACTTCGACGGTGCAAATGGCCCGGGTTAAGGACTTACGGCCGGGGCTACGCTGAAGACAAAGGCGGTCCGGTCCAGGCGGACATTCGCAAAAGACTCTTGAGGTGATCATGGTGTTGCTGGCGCTGATGCAGGCAAACTCCACTGTTTTGGATGTGGAACACAACTGCCGTGCGGTTGATGAGGCGGCGCAGAACGCGGCGGCGGCAGGTGCGCGCGTGTTGCTGACCCCCGAACTGTTTCCGGTGGGCTACGCGCCGCTGCGGGTCCGCACGGAACTGGACCCTGCCGGCCTCTCCGCGATCCGCAGTACCTTGGCGGACATCGCCCGGCGCCGCAGCATCGCGATCGTCTACAGCCTTCCTGCCATCGCGGCCGACGGGCAATGGCAGATCTCGGCGACCCTGGTCAGCAACCACGGTGAGGAACTGCTCAGCTACTCCAAAGTCCACCTGTTCGGGCCCGAGGAGCGCAAGGCGTTCAGCCCCGCCGAAGCAGCCCCCGCCGTCGTGGATCTAGACGGGATCAAGACGTCACTGGCGATCTGCTACGACGTGGAATTTCCCGAGACCGCGCGTGCCGCGGCCGCCCGCGGCGCCGACCTGCTCCTCGTTCCCACCGCGCTTGCCCACGGATTCGACGAGGTTCCCCAGATCCTCCTGCGTGCCCGTGCGCTGGAAAGCCAACTGACGGTGGCCTACGCCAACCACTCGGGCACGGAAGATGGCTGCGAATTCCTCGGCGGAAGCGTGATTGCCGCTCCGGACGGTTCCCTGCTGGCCGCGGCCGGGTCCGGCCCGGAACTGCTGTTCGCTGACGTCAGCGCCGAGGCGGCCCGGCAGGCAAGGGAGACCGTGCCGTACCTGGCCGAACGCCGTCCGCGCGTCTACCGCGCGTGGGAAGACGGCCTGGATGTGGACGGCCCGGGTTAATTACGTCACGGGACCGGCCGTCGCGGCGCCGGCGGCCGGCAACAGCTCGTCCACGTACTGCAGGGCGATCCACAGCTCGGCCCGTACCTGCGCCTGGTTGAGGTCGCTGTCCAGCAGTTCCGCCACGGCGTTGATCTGCCGCCGGACGCTGTTGCGGTGCAGTCCGAGCACCTTGGCCGTGGCATCCCAGCTTCCGTTTTCGCCCAGCCACGAGCGCAGGACCGCGAGCTGCGCGTCCCGGCGTTCGGGCTCCTGGCTGAGCAGAGGCTCCAGCAGGCGGCCCGCCAGCATGGTGCCGGCTTCGCGGCCCAGCAGGCCGGCCACCGTCCACGAGACGTCATCCACCCGCGCGCTCTTTCCGGTGTTCCTGACCCGGGACCGGAGTGACGTCACGCGCTGGTACGCGCCTGCCAGCCCCGCCAGTTCGGTGGCGTCCCCGATGACCAGGCGCCAGCCGAGTTTTTCGACTTCGCCCACCAGGGCGTCGTCGACCTTCAGCCGCGTGACGGCCGCGAAGCCGTAGTCCGTGATCTCCACGAGCTTCGTGTCGAACAGCCGCCGCCACTGCAGCAGTTCCCGCACCGGGCTGTCGCCCGCCGGCCATGCGGCATGCTCCGCCTTGATGCCCTGCACCACCCGCAGCGGGGCCGATCGGGTGGAGGACGTGCTTTGGGCCAGCAGGTCCCTGAGGCCGTTGACATGCTTCGTTCCTCCGCTTGCCAGGCTGTCCGGGTGCAGCAGCAGCGCGGTGGCCAGTTGGCTGGGGGCGAGGGACCCGCTGGTCCGCTGCCGGACCAGCAGTTCCAAGAGTCCGACGGCGGATGACACCACGCTGTTCTGCGACGGCGTCGGCGGGGCGTCAGTGCCCAGGATCAGAGCGCCAAGGTTGGCGTCGCGGGTGCTGCGCAGCGGATGCCCGAACACCAGCGCGGAGCCGGGAACGTCGAAGGAATCCATCTCCACCCGGGGCCCGCTGCCGCCCAGGAGCCGTTCCAGGATCTGCTGCAGTGCGGGAAGCTCGACGCCAGCGCCCGCCCGGGCGCGGACCCTTCCGTCCGCGCCGACCAGCACCGCCCACACCGGGACCCGTTGGGTCAGCGCGGCCAGGAGTTCGTGCTCGGGGCGGGCGGAAAGGACCGCGCGCATCAGCTGCCGGTTGGTGTCCGCCAGTTGCCTGAACAGTTTGGCGTTGTCCGATTCGAGCAGCTGTGAGAACTCCAGCCCGATGGCCGCGAACGGCACCGTGCTGGGCACTTCCACCAGTGTCAGGTTGTGCCGGACGCAGGCGTCGACCAGTGCCTCCGGCGCAGCGTTGAAGTAGGGCTCAAGGCCGAAACCCAGGGCACCTACGCGGGCTCCCACCAGGCGCCGCACGTAGGCATCAACCCTGGCTTCGTGGCCTGCCTCGCCCACAAAAGGCAGCCCCGCGGTGAGGAGGAACTCGCCGTCGAGCAGATACGGGGTGGGATCCTCAAGCTCACTGGGCTCGACCCACCGGAGCAGGCCGGTGCCGTTGCCGCCGTCGTGAAGGATCTTCAACTCAGGCGGCAACTTGTCCAGGAACTGCTGGAGCGTGACAACGCTCAGCCGTTCGGTCCCGGTCCCGGCGCCGGCGCCGGCTCCGGCCCCGGCCCCGGCCGCGGTCCCGGAGCCCGTTCCGGTTCCGGTTCCGGCGGCAGCCTCAGGCGACATGGTTCGCACCGTCTTCGGGGTCCTGGTAGTCGGGGCACTCGTAAGCCCTGGGCAGGCCGCTATTAAGGGGCGGGCCGTAGGTCCGGGGGAGGCGGGGCGCGATTCTGTTGATGATTTCGTCGCCGTGGCTGCCGATGGCCGAGCCCCAGTCGTCAGCGCTCGCCGCTCCGGTGTCCGGATCACCAAACAGCACGGCGGTGTCGCCGACGGACACGCCGCCGGTTTCCGGGCCGAGATCCACCATGAACTGGTCCATGCACACCTTGCCGATCACGGGCACCCGCCTGCCGCCCAGCTGGACCATGCTGCGGCCGGAAATGCCTTTGGGAATGCCGTCCGCATAGCCCAGCGGAATCAGCCCCAGGAACCGCGCCTCATGCGTGATGGCCTGGTGTTCGTAGCTCACGCCGGTGCCCGCAGGCACCCTCTTGACCAGCACCACGGGAGCCGTCACGGTGAGGGCAGGACGCAGCCCGAAATCCGCCGGATCCAGGTGGTCGGCAGGCGCCAGGCCGTAGACGGCCAGTCCGGCCCGCACCATGTCGAAGGCGAACTCGGGGCGGTCCAGAATGTTGGCGGAACTGGAAACGTGCCTGAGTTCCGGATCCAGCCCGCCTTCCCGGGCCAGCCGCACGGCGTCCTCGAAGGCGTTTACCGCGGCGGCGTTGCTGGGGTGCGCGGGCACGTCGGCCCAGGCCAGGTGGGTCCAGATTCCCCTGACGGTGAGCGTTCCCTCAAGCTCGGCGCTGCGTGCGGCGGCCACAAGGTCCGGCCAGTCCTCGGTGCGGGCGCCGCCTCGGCTCAGCCCGCTGTCCAGCTCCAGATGGACCGCCGCCGGCTTTCCGAGCGCGCGGGCGATGCCCGCCACCACATCCAGCTGGGCGGCGCTGCCCAGGGACATGTCGACGTCGTTTTCCAGGGCCTCGCGAATGATGTCGCTGGACGCCGTGGCCAGGTACAGCCAGGACAGAACCGGGGCGGTGATGCCGGCCCGTCGCAGCGCGAGGGCTTCGGTGAGCTGCGCGGTCCCGAGCCAGTCGGCCCCGGCGGCAAGGGCTGCCTGGGCCACGTCCACCAGCCCGTGGCCGTAGGCGTTGCCCTTGACCACCGCCATGAAATGCGGCGCAGAAGTGAGCGCCCGGAGGGCCCGGACATTGTCGGAAATGGCAGTCAGGTCAACGCTGACCTGGCCGGAAAACACGGCAGAGGGCGTGGTTTTCTTTTGTGCATTACGTCTCATGCCAGAACACTATAGGTCATTTTGCACAACAGTGAGAGGTGCCTCACACGTCTAGGCTAGGGCGAGGGGAATCGACAACTACTCACGAACGGACGTCAACGATGACTGTGCCCACCTACACAGAACAGCGGCCGGCGGCGCCGGCCGGCCGGCCCGGCCTGGCAGCCCAGCTGCTGCGCCGCAAGCCGATCGGACAGATGGTCACTGAAGCCGAAACAGGCCACGGCGGACCCCGCCTGGTCCGCAGCTTCGGCGTCCTGCAGCTGACCATGATCAGCGTGGGTGCCACCCTCGGAACCGGCATCCTGGTGATTCTGGGTGAGTCGGTACCGCTGGCCGGGCCGGCCATCTGGATCTCTTTCGCCATCGCCGGCGTGGCCGCCCTGCTGTCCGCCGTGTCGTACGCCGAAATGGCCGGCCTGGTGCCGGTGGCCGGCTCCAGCTATTCCTACAGCTACGCCACCCTGGGTGAGGGCATGGCGTGGATCTGCGGCTGGTGCCTCGTGCTGGAATACGCCGTCTCGGTGGCCGCCGTCGCAGTGGGCGCCGGCCAGTACGTGAACGAGGCCCTGGCGGTCTTCGGCATGGTCATGCCGGACGCGATCTCCCAGCCGCCCGGTGACGGCGGCGTCATGAACATCCCGGCCATGATCATTGTTCTCCTGGCCATGATCCTGCTTGTACGGGGTGCCAAGGAAAGCGCCTGGATCAACACGGCCATAGTGGCTATCAAGGTGGTCATCCTGCTCTTCTTCTGCGCGGTTGCCTTCACAGCCTTCAACGCCGGCAACTTCGAGCCTCTTATGCCCATGGGTGCCGCCGGGGTGTCCGCCGCAGCCTCCAGCGTTTTCTTCTCCTACATCGGCTTCGACGCCGCATCCACCGCCGGCGAGGAAGCCCGCAACCCCAAGCGCGACCTGCCGCGGGCCATCATGCTCTCCATGTTGATCGTCACCACCATCTACGTCCTGGTTGCCGTGGCCGCCATCGGCGCCCGGCCCTGGGGCTGGTTCGACGGTAACGAAGCCGCGCTCGTCAAGATCCTTGAGGAGACCACCGGTCAGCCGTGGATCGCCCTCGTCTTCGCCGTGGGTGCCGTCCTGGCCATCGCCAGCATCGTGCTGACCGTCCTCTACGGACAAACCCGCATCCTGCTCTCCATGGCCCGCGACGGACTCATGCCCAAGGTCTTCGGCCGGGTCTCGCCGAAGACCGGCACTCCGGTTGCCGGCACGCTGATCGTGGGCATCCTCGTCGCCCTCACTGCCGGGCTGGTTCCGCTCGGTGCCCTGGCCGACGCCACCAGCATCGGCACCCTCTTCGCCTTCGCGCTGGTAAACGTCGCCGTCATCTACCTGCGCCGCACCCGGCCAGAGCTCAAACGGACCTTCCGGGTCCCTTTCTTCCCGCTCACCCCGATCCTCGGTGCGCTCATGTGCGCCTACCTGATGGCTAACCTGGGCGTCGATACCTGGGTGACCTTCGGGATCTGGATGCTGGTAGGCCTGGCCGCCTACTTCGGCTACGGCCGCCGCAACTCAAGGGTGGCTTCCCTGAGTCACGAGGAATACCGTGAATTGTCCAGCCGCGAACTTTCGAGCACCACGTCAACCCCCGAAACCATGAAGGCAGAGCTTCCATGACCATCGCCACCGAACTGCCCGCCTCGGATCCGTCCAGCGTCGGCACCTCCGCCGGCACCCTGACCGGCACCGCAGCGGCCGCTTCCGACAAGCTGGACCAGGCCCCTATCACCATGCTGAACCCGGACTTCCCGTTCAGCTACGACCACTACCTCGCCCACCCGGACGGACTGGGCTCCGTGCCGGCCGAGCTATACGGCACAGAAGTGGCTGTGGTGGGTGCGGGATTGTCTGGACTTGTCACCGCCTACGAACTCATGAAGCTCGGGCTGCGCCCGGTAGTCTATGAAGCCGACCAGATCGGCGGCCGCCTGCGCACGGCCAGCTTCCCCTCCGCTCCGGGAGTGGTTGCGGATCTGGGCGGCATGCGTTTCCCGGTGTCAGGCAAGGCGTTCTACCACTACGTTGACTTGTTGGGCATCGAGACCCAGGACTTCCCCAACCCGCTGGCCCCCGCAACCTCCAGCACTGTGATCGAACTCGCCGGGCAGAAGCACTACGCAAGCACCGCGGCGGACCTGCCGCCGTTCTTCCGCGAAGTGGCCGAGGCCTGGAAGGCGGCCGTGAACGACGGCGCCAAGTTCAGTGAGATGCAGGACGCCATCCGGGCTCGCGACACAGCGCGGATCAAGGAGCTCTGGAACGAGCTGCTGCCGCTGCTGGACGAACAGACCTTCTACGGCTTCATTGCCGGAAGCGACTCGTTCAAGGAGGCGGGCTTCGCGCACCGCGAGGCCTTCGGCCAGGTGGGCTTCGGCACCGGCGGCTGGGACACGGACTTCCCCAACTCCATCCTGGAGATCCTGCGCGTCGTGTACACGGACGCCGACGACCAGCACCGTCTCATCGCCGGGGGAGCGCAAAGGCTCCCCGAGGCACTGTGGCACCACGCGCCGTCGGGCATGGCCCATTGGCCGGAGGGGACGTCACTGGCGTCGCTGCACTCGGGCTCCCCGCGGGGAGCCGTTGACCGGATCAGCCGCGATGCCAGCGGCGACCTGCGCATCCGCGAGCGGTGGGGCCGCGAGTCCGCGTACCCGGCCGTGGTCACCACATGCCAGTCGTGGCTGCTGTCCACGCGCATCCACACCGAGGAGGCGCTGTTCCCGGCGGAGCTCTGGACGGCGATTGAGCGTTCCCACTACATGCAGTCGTCCAAGACCTTCGTGATGGTGGACCGGCCTTTCTGGAAGGACATCGACCCCGCCACCGGCCGCGAGGTCCTGTCCATGACGCTGACAGACCGCCTTAACCGCGCCACGTACCTGTTGGACAACGGACCGGACAAGCCGGCAGTGATCCTGCTGTCCTACACCTGGAACGACGACGCCCTGAAGTGGCTCGCGCTCGACGCCGACCAGAGGGTCGAGCTGATGCTGCACTCGCTGGAGCAGATCTACCCGGGCGTGGACATCGCGAGCCACATCGTGGGCCAGCCCATCACCGTCTCCTGGGAAGCTGACCCCAACTTCATGGGTGCATTCAAGGCAAACCTGCCGGGGCACTACCGCTACCAGCAGCGGCTCTTCAGCCACTTTAAGCAGGACAAGCTGCCGGAAGCGCAGCGCGGGCTCTTCCTGGCCGGCGACGACATCTCGTTCACCGCCGGCTGGGCCGAGGGCGCCGTGACCACCGGGCTGAACGCCGTGTGGGGCGTGGTAAACCACCTCGGCGGTTCGTCGTCCGCTGCGAACCCGGGCCCCGGCGACCTGCTCGACGCGCTGGGACCCATCAGCCTGGACTAGCCGCTGGTTGAGCTCGTCAAAACCGTGATCTCGACGAGCTCGGTCAGCCGCTGCTAGCTGGCGTGCAGTTCGCGGTGTGCCTGCGCGAGTTCACGGTAGTGGGCGGCGTTGCGCTTCACGCCGTCGAACTCCTCATCCGAGAGTTCGCGGCGCACCTTGGCCGGTACACCGGCCACCAGGGAGCGCGGCGGAACCACGGTTCCTTCGAGGACCACGGCGCCGGCGGCCACGAGCGAGCCGGCGCCGATCACTGCGCCGTTGAGTATGGTGGCGCTCATGCCGATGAGGCAGTCATCCTCAACGGTGCAGCCGTGGACCACGGCGCTGTGCCCGACGCTGACACGTGCCCCGACGCTGCAGGGGAAGCCGGGGTCGGCGTGCAGCACTACGTTGTCCTGCAGGTTGCTGCCGGCGCCGACGCTGATCGTCGCGGTGTCCGCCCGCACGGAAACGCCGTAGAAGGCGCTGGCGTCCTCCGCGAGCGTAGCCCGGCCGATGATCGACGCTGTCGGCGCCACGAATACCGAGGGGTGGATGTCCGGGGTGTCGCCGGCGAAAGAATATATGGGAGCCATGCCACCAGCCTAAGACACCCGTTCGGCCCATTTGCGTAGCAGCTCGCGCCGGCCTCAGGCTGAGCGAAAAATTGGCCGAACGGGGGATCGCCTCATGTCCGGGAATATTTCCGTATATGCGCCGGCGGGGAGCTTACATCCGTGCGAATTTGGCCTTCACCATCAGGTAGAGCCCGTAGCAGATCAGGCCGGCGCCGACGGCGGTGAGCATGTACACCCCGTACGGCTGCTCGCGCAGTGCCTTCAACCCGCCATCCAGGCCAGTGGACTCCTGGGGGCGGGCGTTGGCGGTGGCGATGATGAACAGCAATCCCACCAGAAACAGTGCGACGCCCTCGGCCACGTAGCCGACGACGCCCAGCCCGGTCACGACGGAACGGGCGGTGCCCGAGGACGGCAGCCGGAGCTCCTTCTTGAACGATCCTTTGACTCCGAGGACCACGAAGACAAGGCCGCCGATGGCGATCGCGGCCCCGATGGCGATCAGCAGGACCGCACCTCCGGGCGCTTTGATGATTGAGAGGGTGAAATCACTGGTGGTCTTTCCGCTGTTCTTGCTGTTGCCGCTTGCGGAGGCGGCGAACGTCAGCGCGATGACTGCGAACACCACCGCCTTGCCGGCTGCGGAAATCTTCTTGCCCACCTTCTTCTTGGCCTCCAGCTGACCGTAATCGAACACGGAGTTACTGATTTGCCAGAGAGTCAGAGCTACGCAGGCGGCGAATCCGGCCCAGAGCAGCAGCAGACCCTGCGGCTGGGCGGCGAGTTGGGCGACTGCACCGGCTTGGTCGGCCGGTCCCGCCTTTCCCGCCGTGCCTAATGCCAACTGGATGGCGACGAACCCGATAAGCAGGTGCAACAGGCCGCTGACGGCAAAACCTGCTCTGGCGGCAATCACGAGAGCCCTGGAATTCGATGCGTCCTCGACCGCGTTCGCGGCGTCCTTCAGCTCTTTCTTCATTGCCCATCCTTAGCGCAAGCGCAAATGCAGATGCGGTGGCGGATAATACACCCTATTTTGTCACGTGAGTGCACGCTCAGACACGGTTGGGTGGTCAGGGGAGGACGACGGCGATCGGCGCGCCTGGTGCCGCCACCCGCTCGAGTTCCCGTACGACGTCGTCCGCCTCCTCAGCGGTGAGCCCCGCCAGAGCCTGCACTGCCCACACCGCTGGGAAGCTGTGGTCCGCGAAAGGCAGGCGGGCGGGTTCCGCGACGGAAACGCTGAGGCGGCGGGAGAGGGCGTACCGGACGTTCCCGTCGAACGGGTCCACCCCGGTGTAGTGGATGCCGGCCCGAACGAACCTGAGGCCGTCCTCGCCGGGGCCGCAGCAGACGTCCAGCACTGCGTGGCGCCCCTGGGCTTTGAGCAGCGCGATGAAGGTTTCCAGCGAAGTTTCGGTCAGCAGGGTCATGGCGTTAACCAGTCTGAGTTAAAACCCGCCTGCTGGGAACAAGCCCGCGGTGACCAGGTCAGCTAAGGACGGGTCAGTTGAAAACCACTGTCCGGTTGCCGTCGAGGAGCACCCGGTGCTCGGCGTGCCACTGCACGGCCTGGGCGAGGGTCCGGCCTTCAACGTCGCGGCCCATCTGCACGAACTGCTCCGGAGTGCGCGCGTGGTCCACCCGGATCACCTCCTGCTCGATGATGGGGCCCTCGTCCAGCGCGGCGGTGACGTAGTGGGCGGTGGCGCCGATCAGCTTCACGCCGCGGGCGTGGGCCTGGTGGTACGGCTTGGCGCCCTTGAAGGACGGCAGGAAGGAATGGTGGATGTTGATGGCCTTGCCGGTCAGCTCGGTGCACAGTTCGTCGGAGATGATCTGCATGTAGCGCGCCAGCACCGTCAGTTCGACATCGTTCTCCGCCATGATGGCGCGAAGCTTGTCCTCGGCCTGCGCTTTGGTGTCGGGTGTGACCGGAATGTGGTGAAACGGGATCCCGTAGAACTCCGCGAGCCCGGCCAGATCGTTGTGGTTGGAGACGATGGCCGGAACCTCGATCGGCAGCGTGCCGGAGCGCTGCAGGAACAGGAGGTCGTTGAGGCAGTGGGCGGACTTGCTCGCCATGAGCAACGTGCGGACCTTCTGGCCCACCGGGTGGAGGCTCCACTGCATGCCGAACGCCCCGGCCACGGGCTCGAGTGCCGCGTGGACGTCGGCCCGGGAGGCGGCGGTCGTTGCTTCAACGCGCATGAAGAAGGTGCCGGTGGACTGGCTGCCGTACTGCTGGGAGTCCGTAATGTTGCAGCCTGCCACGAGCAGGGCGCCGGCGACGGCGTGGACGATCCCGGGGCGGTCGGGGCAGGAAAGGGTTACTACGTACGCTTTGGCGAACTGGTCTTCAATCACGAAGAACAGCCTACCCGCGCGGAGGCCTGCCTTTTGGTAGTCTGGTGGGGTCGCAACTGGCGTTGGGTGGCTAACCACCAGGGAGCGGCAATCACGAAGACCACGGATCGTACGCCTGGGCCGAGGGTCATGTTTTGCCGGCAGGGTGCTGCGCTTCTCGAAGAGCGGTCACCCGGTTCGCTGCGGTGCCCTGAACGGACAAGCGTCCGGGACAGTCCTGTGACTTGTCATCAAGGGGCGGAGCAACGTCCCAGCCGGTAGCCTGACCTTAGCAGTGCCCATCCCTAGCCAGGAGTTCTTCGTGACTACTTCACCGACTTCCGTCAGCACTTCCTTCACCGTCAGCAACCAGCCGCTGGCTGAACTCGATCCCGAGATCGCCGCAGTACTGGACCAGGAACTCGGCCGCCAGCGCGGCACCCTGGAAATGATCGCCTCCGAAAACTTTGCACCGCGCGCTGTTATGGAAGCCCAGGGCTCCGTCCTGACCAACAAGTACGCCGAGGGCTACCCGGGCCGCCGCTACTACGGCGGCTGCGAGTACGTCGACATCGCCGAGCAGCTGGCAATCGACCGCGTCAAGGAACTGTTCGGCGCCGAATACGCCAACGTCCAGCCGCACTCCGGCGCGCAGGCCAACGCCGCCGCCCTGTCCGCCATGATCACTCCGGGCGACAAGATCCTGGGCCTCTCCCTGGCGCACGGCGGCCACCTCACCCACGGCATGAAGCTCAACTTCTCCGGCAAGCTGTACAACGTGGCGGCCTACCAGGTTGAGCAGGACAACTTCCGGGTCGACATGGACAAGCTGCGCGAGCAGGCCATCGCCGAGAATCCGCAGGTCATCATCGCCGGCTGGTCCGCCTACCCGCGCCACCTCGACTTCGCAGCCTTCCGCTCCATCGCCGATGAAGTGGGCGCCCTCCTCTGGACCGACATGGCGCACTTCGCCGGCCTCGTGGCAGCCGGACTGCACCCGAGCCCGGTGCCGCACTCCGACGTCGTCACCTCCACCGTGCACAAGACCCTGGCGGGTCCCCGCTCCGGTGTGATCCTGGCAAAGCAGGCGTGGGCCAAGAAGCTCAACTCCAACGTCTTCCCGGGCCAGCAGGGCGGCCCGCTCATGCACGTCATCGCCGCCAAGGCTGTGGCCTTCAAGATCGCCGGCACCGCAGAGTTCAAGGAGCGCCAGGAACGCGTCCTCGAGGGCGCCAAGATCATCGCGGACCGCCTCAACCAGTCCGACGTCGCCGAAGCCGGCGTCTCGGTCCTCACCGGCGGCACCGACGTGCACCTGGTCCTGGTTGACCTGCGTAACTCGCAGCTGGACGGCCAGCAGGCCGAAGACCTCCTGCACTCCGTGGGCATCACCGTCAACCGCAACGCCGTGCCGTTCGACCCCCGCCCGCCGATGGTCACCTCCGGTCTGCGCATCGGCACCCCGGCGCTGGCAACCCGCGGTTTCGGCGCCCAGGAGTTCACCGAGGTTGCAGAGATCATCGCCTCCGCACTGAAGGCAGGGTCCGGCACCGATGTGGAGGCACTGCAGGCCCGCGTGGACAAGCTGGCCGCCGACTTCCCGCTGTACCCGCAGCACGAGCAGTGGTGAACCCCTCTATGGCGCAGACCGCGAAGGTCCTTGACGGTAGGGCAGCCGCTGCCGCCATTAAATCCGAGCTGGCTGAGCGCGTGGCGGTCCTGAAGGCCCGCGGCGTCACTCCGGGCATTGCCACCGTACTCGTGGGCGCGGACCCTGCCTCGCAGCTGTACGTGTCCATGAAGCACAAGCAGTCTGTGGAGATCGGGATGAACTCGATCCAGCGTGAGCTTCCGGCGGATGCCACCCAGGCCCAGGTTGAGGCCCTCATTGACGAACTCAATGCGGATCCTGCGTGCCACGGCTACATTGTGCAGCTGCCGCTGCCCAAGCACCTGGATACCGACGCGATTCTTGAGCGGGTTGACCCCGCCAAGGATGCCGACGGCCTGCACCCGACCAACCTTGGCCGGCTGGTGCTCAATGTCAACGGCGAGATCACCTCGCCGCTGCCGTGCACGCCCCGCGGCGTCATCGAGTTGCTGGAGCGCAACGGCTACAGCCTCGCGGGCAAGCACGTCGTGGTGGTCGGCCGCGGCGTCACGATCGGCCGCTCGATCGGCCTGCTGCTCACCCGGCGGGCCGTGAACGCCACCGTGACGCTGACGCACACCGGCACCAAGAACCTCTCGGAGCTGCTGCGGCAGGCGGACGTCATTGTGGGGGCGGCGGGTGCCAAGCACATCGTCAAGGCTGCGGACATTAAGCCGGGCGCGGCCGTGCTCGACGTCGGTGTCACCCGTGAAACCGATCCCGAGACGGGCAAGAGCAAGGTCCATGGCGACATCGATCCTGCCGCTGCCGAGGTAGCCGGGTGGATTTCGCCGAACCCCGGCGGCGTCGGTCCCATGACCGTGGCGCTGCTCATGACCAACGTGGTCGAAGCCGCGGAACGCCAACTGGCAGCGGGAAGCACCTCCGGCGTCGGCTGATTTCGCTCTCCACTGCCCGGACCGTAGGGCGCCTACTCCTGCCGGAGTAGGCGCCCTACGCCGTTAAGCAGACGACGACCAGCGCGCCCGCGGCTAGGCTCGGACTATGCAGCGCCGTTTCCGGGGACCGCCCACCGCCGTCATCGTGACCGCTGTGGCGGTTTTCCAGATTGTCGGCACCTTCTTCGCCTCCGCCCGGCAGCCGGACCACCGGCCCCTGGATGTACTCGCCTTCGTCCTGCTGCTGCTGGGGCCGGCCTCGTTATCGTTGCGGCGGCGCGCTCCGCTGGTCATGCTGCCGGTTGCGGCAGCGGCCGTCACGGCCTATTTGGCGCTCGGCTATGCGTGGGGCCCGGTGTTCCTGTCGCTGGCCCTCGCCATCGTGTTCTCCGCGGCGGCCGGCAAACGCTGGCAGACCTGGGCGTTGGCAGGCGCGTGCGCTGCCGTGCTGGTGGCTGTGTCACTGCTGGCCGGCGATGACGCATCCCTGATCCGGGCCTTCGCTGGAACATCGTGGCTGGGCATCCTCGTCCTGTTCGGGGAAGGTGCCAGGCTGCGCGGCGAGCGGGTTGCCGAACGCCGCCGCCAACGTGAAGCCCGGGAGCAGGCCGCGCGCGACGAGTACCGGCTTGCGCTCGCCCGGGACATCCACGACGTCGTGGCGCACTCACTCTCGCTGATCAACGTCCGCGCCTCAGTGGCGCTGCACCTGGGGGAGAAGGATCCGGGCCAGTTCCGCCCGGCACTGGAGGCGATCAAGACAGCGAGCAAGGAATCGCTGGCGGAGATCCGCCAGCTTCTGGGAGTCCTCCGCGACGACGCCCCGCTGGGCCCGGCCCCGCTGGGCCCAGCCCCGCTGGGCCCGGCCCGGTTGGACCCGGCCCGGTTGGACCCTGCCCCGCTCAGCCCGGTGCCGCCGCCACAGCTGCAGCGCGTCGCCTGGCTCGCGGAAGGCGCCCGCAACGCCGGTCTGGAGGTGGTGCTGACCCAGCCGGACCCGGACGTTTCGAGCCGCCTTCCAGAGGCGGTGCAGGAGGTGGCCTACCGGATCGTCCAGGAGTCCCTGACGAATGTGGTGCGGCACGCCGGAGCGCGGAAGGCCGGCGTCGTCCTCGCCCTGGAAGATCCGGAATCACCGGCAGAGTCCGGCGGCGGCCGGCTCACCGTGACAATCGACGACGACGGCGCTGGCGCCGCCGGAGTTCCCGAAGGGAACGGCGTGACCGGAATGCGGGAGCGGGCGGCCGCCCTGGGCGGCACGCTTGAGCTCGCTGCACTCGAGCCGGGCTGGCGGGTCCGGGCCATTCTGCCGGTCCCCGCCCCGCCGCTGCAGGAGATGGACGGCAGGCCATGATCCGCATCCTGCTGGCCGACGACCAGAACCTCATCCGGGCTGGTTTCCGCGCACTGCTGAACGCCGAACCGGACATGGCCGTGGTGGCCGAGTGCGGGACCGGCCGCGACGCCGTGCGCCTGGCGGCCCGCGAGCATCCGGACGTGGTGCTCATGGACATTCGCATGCCCGGCGGCGACGGGCTTGAGGCCACACGGCAGATCATGGCCGCCGAGGACCTGGCAGGCACGCGGATCATAATCCTGACCACCTTTGAACTGGACGAATACATCGCGGAGGCGGTGCGGGCCGGGGCGGCCGGATTCCTG
The DNA here is from genome assembly GCF_056395905.1 of Arthrobacter sp. 05T444. Classification (NCBI taxonomy): domain Bacteria; kingdom Bacillati; phylum Actinomycetota; class Actinomycetes; order Micrococcales; family Micrococcaceae; genus Arthrobacter; species Arthrobacter sp. 05T444. The sequence goes on along the minus strand of NZ_JBFTKK010000002.1, from coordinate 403,448 downwards.
GTCAAGGACACGGAACCGGAGGAGCTGCTCCGCGCGGTGCGCGTGGTCCACGACGGCGACGCCCTCCTGTCGCCCGCAGTGACCCGCCGCATCATGGCCCTGCTGGCCGTGCAGTCGCGTGCGTCCCGGCCCCCGGCCTCGCTGGACCAGATTACGGAGCGCGAACGCGAGGTCCTGCGGTTGGTGGGTGAAGGCCTGAACAACGCAGAGATCGCTGAACGGCTGTTCATCACGCCGCTCACGGCCAAGACGCACGTCTCCCGGATCATGACCAAGCTGCTGATCAGGGACCGGGCACAGCTGGTGGTGCTCGCCTACGAATCGGGGCTGGTGCGCCCGGGCTGGGCCGGCTGACGGCGCTGGGCTGACTCAAGGCGCTGGGCAGCTTAAAGGTGTAGGCCAAAGGCGTAGGTGCACGCCTCCTGCCGGAGTAGGCGGGCATCCCAAGGTGACTCCCGGCGGCGGACGCCCCCCCGCCGTCGAACGGCAAGACTCGGAACAGAGCCGAAAGACGGCCCTCCACCGAGAGTTTGGATGACTGAAATGCTTACTTCACTTGCCACCACCCTGGCTGCGGCGGCCTCGCAGCTGCCGGCGGACACTGTTGTATACGGGGGCCCTTGGAATGGCGGCGGCTTCTCACCGTGGTTCCTGCTGTTCCCGCTGTTCTGGATCCTGGTCATCGGGCTGTTCATTTTCGTGGCGAGGCGCACCTGGCGCCGGAACCACGAGTGGGCAACGGCCCGCGGCGGTGAAAGCGTTTTGCGGGAGCGCTATGCACGCGGCGAAATCGATGAATCGGAGTACCGCCAGCGGCTGCGGGTCCTCCGCGGCGACGCCACGACCGGCGGAAAATAGGCCCACGAAGATCGGCGCCTGCTGGGGCCGGGACCGTCAAGAGGCGGGGTCGGCCGCGGCGGCGCCGATCTTTTGAGACCGGGCTATTCCTTTGGCAGGGCCCGAGTACTAGCGTGGTGGAGTGCCTGAACTCCATTCCGCCGAAGAAACGTCTGAAAAACCTGTGTCCACCGAAGAAGCCGGGTCCGCCCACGAATCCGGGTCAGCCGCACGGCCGTACGTCATCACCGCGGAAAACCTAACCAAGACCTATGGCGACGTCACCGCCGTCGACGGCATTTCCTTCAGCGTTCCGGCGGGGGAGTCCTTCGGACTGCTGGGGCCCAACGGTGCAGGGAAATCCACCACCATGAAGATGATCGGCGGGGTGGCCCAGCGCACCTCCGGAAGCCTGACAATCATGGGCCTGGACCCGGAACAGCACGGGCCGGAGGTCCGCGCGCACCTGGGCGTCGTGCCGCAGCAGGACAACCTGGATGAGGAACTCAGGGTCCGTGACAACCTGCTGGTCTACGGCCGCTATTTTGGGCTGCCGATTAGCTACCTTAGGCCCAAAGCGGACGAGCTCCTCGAATTCGCCCAGCTGACGGACAAGGCCAAGTCCAAGGTGGACGCGCTGTCCGGCGGCATGAAGCGGCGGCTGACGATTGCACGTTCGCTCATCAACGAGCCCCGCATCCTGCTCCTTGACGAACCCACCACGGGCCTTGACCCGCAGGCCCGGCACATCCTCTGGGACCGGCTGTTCCGGCTCAAGGAACAGGGCGTCACCCTGATCCTCACCACCCACTACATGGACGAAGCGGAGCAGCTCTGCGACCGGCTCATCGTGGTGGACAAAGGCCGGATCATGGCCGAGGGGTCGCCCGCCAGCCTGATCCGGGACTACTCCACCCGCGAGGTCCTGGAACTGCGGTTCGGCTCCGAGCGCAACGCCAGCGTCGGCGCGGAACTGGAGGGAATCGGCGAACGGCTGGAGACCCTCCCGGACCGCGTCCTCATCTACACCCACGACGGTGAAGCGGCCCTCGAGGAAGTCTCCGCCCGCGGCCTCCGCCCGCTCACCTCGCTGGTGCGCAGGTCCTCGCTGGAGGACGTTTTCCTCCGGCTGACGGGCAGGAGCCTCGTTGACTGAGCCGTCGTTCGCAGACGAAGTCAAGGAGCGCCCGACGTCGGTACCTCCTTTGCGGGCCCACTCACCGGAGGTTTCGGCCGCCAAAGCAAGGCGCTGGGGCGCGTTCTACTACGCCGAGCAGGTCCTGCGGGTGATGAAGGGCTACGGCTGGTCTATCTTCCTGTACAGCGTGGGGCAGCCCGCGGCCTACCTGTTCGCCATGGGCGTCGGCCTGGCCACACTCGTGGACACCGGCGGCGCTGCGGCGTTCGGCGGCGTGAGCTACATAACCTTCATCGCGCCGGCGCTCCTCATCTCGGCCGCCGTCATGACCGCCGCCACCGAATTCACGTTCCCTGTGATGGACGGCTTCAAATGGCGGCGGGTCTACTTCGGGCCCCACGCCTCGCCGCTCACCCCCGAGCAGATCGCGGGCGGGCAGATCATCGCCGTGACCGTGCGCTTCTTCCTCCAGTCCGCCATTTACTTCGTGATCGTGGCGCTCTTCGGCGCCTCGCCGAGCGGCTGGGGCTGGGTCTCCATCCTCGTGGCCACGCTTGCGGGCCTGGCCTTCGGGCTCCCGCTGATGGCCTACGCCGCCACCATCAAGGAAGACAAAGGCCAGTTTGCCATGGTCATGAGGTTCATCGTGATGCCGTTGTTCCTGTTCTCCGGGACGTTCTTTCCGCTGGACACGCTGCCCGTTGCGGTCCGCTGGGTCGGTTGGATTTCGCCCATCTGGCACGGGACGGAGCTTGGCCGGGTCGTGAGCTACGGCTATGAGGAATCGCCCGTGCTCACCATCATCCACATTGCCTTCCTGCTCGGACTCGCCTGGCTTGGCTGGGTCCTCACCAAGCGCCAATTCGCCAGGAGGATGGGGCAGTGACAATCCTGACCCAGGGCCACGGCGTCACCGAGGAAGCGCGTAACAGGCGCTTCGGGCCGCTGTATTCACGCAACGCCAAGGCGGTGATCGGACGCGGCCTGATGGCCACCAAAAGCAGCAACTGGATGGTCATGCTGTCCGGGTTCTTCGAGCCCGTGCTGTTCCTGCTCTCCATGGGCGTCGGCATGGGCGCCGTGGTGGGAACCGTCCAGGGCCCGGGTGGCCAGGAAATCAGCTACGCGGCGTACATCGCGCCTGCCCTCCTGGCAGTCTCGGCCATGAACGGGGCCGTGTACGACTCCACCTGGAACGTCTTTTTCAAGATGAACTTCGCCAAGCTCTACCAGGGGATGCTCTACACGTCGCTGGGGCCGCTGGATGTTGCCGTGGGGGAGATTTTCCTGGCGCTGCTGCGCGGACTGCTGTACGCCACGGGGTTCACCGCAGTGATGGGCGTCATGGGCCTCATCACCACGCCATGGGCCCTCCTGATGATCCCCGCCTCGGTTCTCGTCGCCTTCGGCTTCGCCAGCTTCGGCATGGGCATCACGAGCTTCATGAAGACCTTCCAGCAGATGGACTGGATCAACTTCATCATGCTTCCCATGTTCCTGTTCAGCGCCACGTTCTATCCGCTCAGCGTCTACCCGCAGTACATCCAGTGGCTGATCCAGGCCATGCCTCTCTGGCACGGCGTTGAGCTGCTGCGGCAGATCAGCGCGGGGGCTTTCACGCCCGCGACGGCCGTCCACATCGGCTACTACCTGGTGATGATCGTGCTCGGGCTCGCGCTGACCACCGGCAGGCTCAGGAGCCTGTTCCTCAAGTAGCCGTCCGCCGGTGCTGCCAGCCGGTGCTGTTCGCCGGTGCTGTTCGCCCGGGGTGGAAGCGTTGCTGGCAGGGTCCGCGGGTTTGAGACAATAACTGCATGCAATCACTGGGCAGCTCCAAGTCTTCCTCCCACCCGACCAAGGGCGGATTTTCCATGTTCCGCATCAGCGGTCCCGGCCTGCTGGTTCTGATCACGGCCTTCCTGGTGGCCGTCATTTTCGCGGCCAACCAGAACGACGTCGTGGGCTGGATCGTGGCTGTCATCGCGCTGTTCTGGCTACTGCTTGCCTCATTCGTGGTTTTCAGCATCCAGAGGGCGGCCAAGAAGGCCGGAGCGAAGTTCAGCGAAGCGCAGAACGCCTTCAACGCGGCCGCCGGCCGGGCTCCGTCACGGGTATCCACGGACCAGGGCGGCACCCGCCTGGTGGGTGAACGCGGCGAAGCCGAAGAAATCCGGGACATGAAGCTGGATCACTCCTTCAAGATTGTGCAGGTGCAGGTGCGCGTTGTGGAGCAGGAGCGGGCCAAGGGCGCCGCCGCGGACCAGGACACCATCCGCCGCGCCCTGGAAACCATCGAGATCACTGCCACCAACGCCCGCGACATGATCAAGTCCTCCGGCGGCCCCGGTGAGCCGGTTACCGGAACCATCATCGACTAGAGTGGAACGGGTGAGCTCGGCATTGAAGAAGGACCACCTTCGCATCGCAACAGTCAACGTCAACGGCCTTCGTGCTGCCTACAAGAAGGGCATGGCGGAGTGGCTGGCGGAGCGCGAGGTGGACATCCTGACCCTGCAGGAAGTCCGTGCCCCGGACGCCATAGTCCACAAGCTGCTGGGCGAGGGCTGGCACATTCTGCACGCCGAAGCCGAGGCTAAGGGACGCGCGGGCGTTGCGATCGCTTCGCGTGACGAACCGCTCGCCACCCGCACGCACATCGGTGACGACTACTTCGCGATGGCCGGCCGCTGGGTGGAAGCCGACTTCCGCGTCACTGACACTGCGGGCAAACCCGCCCAGCTGACCGTGGCGAGTGCATACGTCCACTCCGGTGAGGCGGACACGCCAAAGCAGGTGGACAAGTACCGTTTCCTGGACGTCATGTCCACCCGTTTGCCCGAGCTCTCCAAGCACAGCGACCACGCCCTGGTCACGGGCGACCTCAACGTTGGCCACACGGAACTGGACATCAGAAACTGGAAGGGCAATGTCAAACGTGCCGGCTTCCTTCCGCAGGAGCGTGCCTACTTTGACCGCTTCTTCGGCGAGGAAATCGGCTGGAAGGATGTTCACAGGGGCCTGGCGGGTACCGTCAACGGCCCCTACACCTGGTGGTCCCAACGTGGCCAGGCCTTTGACAACGACTCAGGCTGGCGCATCGATTACCACATGGCCACCCCCACCCTCGCCGCCGCAGCTGTCTCGGCGGTCGTGGACCGGGCGCCCTCGTGGGACACACGTTTCTCTGACCATGCACCGCTGGTAGTGGACTACCGGCTCTAGTTTTAAGGCCTCCGACGAATGACCTCCACCCCAATCGTGACCGACGCCGCAGCATCAGGGCAGCCAGCTGCCATCCCCGTCCTCCAACAGGATGCCGGGACCGTGCCCGGCACCGGACTCCGGCACCGCATCCTGTCCGGAATGCAGCCCTCCGCCGACTCGCTGCACCTCGGTAACTACCTCGGCGCCCTCGTGAACTGGGTGCGGATGCAGGATGAGTACGATGCCATTTTCTTCATCCCGGACCTGCACGCCATCACCGTCCCGCAGGATCCTGCCGAACTGGCCCGCCGCACGCGCGTGACTGCCGCCCAGTACATCGCCGGCGGAGTGGACGTTGAAAAGTGCACTCTGTTCGTCCAGTCGCAGGTGCCGGAACACGCGCAGCTCGGATGGGTCCTGAACTGCATTACAGGCTTCGGTGAGGCGTCCCGCATGACGCAGTTCAAGGACAAGGCGCAGAAGCAGGGCTCGGACCATGCCAGCGTGGGGCTGTTCACCTACCCCATCCTCCAGGCCGCGGACATCCTGCTCTACCAGCCTCACGGCGTGCCTGTGGGCGAGGACCAGCGCCAGCACGTGGAACTCAGCCGCGACCTCGCCGCCCGGTTCAACACCCGCTTTGGCGAGACGTTCACAGTACCCAAGCCCTTCATCCAGAAGGATTCTGCCAAGATCTACGATCTACAGCATCCCACCGCCAAGATGTCCAAGTCCGCCGAGTCGCCTGCCGGCTTGATCAACCTGCTCGACGATCCCAAGGTCACCGCCAAGCGGATCAAGTCGGCCGTGACGGACGCCGAGACCGAGATCCGTTTCGACCGCGAAACCAAGCCGGGCATCTCCAACCTGCTGACCATCTACTCGGTGATCACCGGCCAGAGCGTTGAGCAGCTGGTCGCGGCCTACGAGGGCAAGATGTACGGTCACCTCAAGGTGGACCTTGCCGAGGTGGTGACGGAGCACCTCACGCCGATCCGCAGCCGCGCCAACGAACTGCTGGCCGATCCCGCCGAGCTGGACCGGCTCCTCGCCCACGGGGCGGACAAGGCGCGTGAAATCGCCGCAGCCACCCTGCAGGACGTCTATGCCAAGGTGGGCTTCCTTCCGTACGCCGGAGCCCGCTAAACCGATGCCTGCCAACAGGAGAGTCGGCGATGGAATGAGCCTCGGGGTCATTCTGGGCTTCCCGCCTGGAATCGCCGAGGAACTGCAGCGATGGCGGGCATCCTTCGGGGACCCCATGGCCACGGTCATTCCGGCGCACATCACGCTCGTCACCACCACGCCCACCCATGACTGGGAGGCCGCGCGGGAACATGTCCGCAAGATCGCCCGTACCCAGGCGCCGTTCATGGTCACGATCGCCGGCACAGGGTCCTTCCGCCCGGTTTCCCCGGTGGTCTTCATCAACGTGGAAGAGGGTTTCGGGGAGTGCGTCGAACTGCACGAAAAACTGCAGACGGGCCCTCTGGCACGCGACCTGCCTTTCGGCTACCACCCCCATGTGACCATTGCCCATGATGTGGCGCCGGAAAGCCTGGACGAGGCCGAAACGGTACTGAAGAACTACAGGGCGACCTTCCCCGTGGTTAGCATGGGACTTTACGAGCACGATGCCGACGGTATTTGGCAGCTACGGGAAGAGCTTGACTTTGGCACCGAACCTGACGACGAACGAGAGCAACTCCGAGCCGCAGACGCCGGCGGAGCAGCCGCTTCCCACTGAACGTGCCCGCCTAAAGCTGGAGGTCATCCGCAAAAAGGTTGAGTGGGGCAAGGTGCGCCGGTCGGGCAAGGGAACTGTGCCCCAGCTCTTGGCCATGATCCAGTGGCTGATGGCCCGGCTGAACGCCTTGCGGCCCATGCGCGCCTTCCAGCACTACAACCTTCAGCACGGTCCGCTCATGAGCGCCGGCATCGGCTTCAACATGTTCTTCTCCATTACGGGCCTGCTGACCACCGGGTTCTCCATTGCCGGCCTTGCGCTCCGGGGCCAGCCGGCCCTGCTTGACCGCATCATCGCCAGCGTGGCAGAAAGCGCGCCGGGCCTCCTGAAGGTCAATGGCGGCGAGGGCCTGGTGGACCCCAAGGATCTCCTCAACCCTGACGGGCTGGGCTGGACCGCGGTCATCGCAGCCGTCGTTACGGTCATCACCTCGCTGGGCTGGATCGCCGGCCTGCGCGAGGGCCTGCGCGGCGTTATGATGCTGCGTCCGCTGAAGCTCAACCCCGTGGTCCTGAAACTGCACGACGCCGGCACGCTGCTCCTGCTCGGCCTGGCCCTGGTGATCAGCTCGGGTGCGTCGCTGGTCTTTGGCACCGCGGCCGGCTGGGTGATCGGGCTGCTCAAGCTGGACCGCGCCGTGGCCGTCCCGCTCGCAACCGTGATAAAAATCGCCGTGCCGCTGGTGCTCAGCTGGATCACGGCGCTCATCATGTTCCGCCTGGCCGGCGGCCTGAAGCTGTCCCGGCGGGCCTTGCTGGAAGGGACCATCCTCGCCGGTGTGGGCACCGCCATCCTGCAGGTCTTCAGCACCGAACTCCTGGCCGGCGCCGGGCGCAATCCCATCCTGGCGCCCTTTGCGATCATCGTGGGGCTGCTCATCTGGTTCAACCTGGTCAGCCGGGTCTACCTCGTGGCCGCTTCCTGGTCAGCGATCCGCGAAGAGGACCTGAAGGCCGCGCCGGCGGCCAGGCAGACGGGCTGGGGGTCACGGCAGGTGCAACCTGGGAAAACCCCCGTGGAGCGGCACCACGCGGCCGAGCACCCGCGCCCGGTGGCAGTCAGTGCCCGGCGTCGAGGTACTGATCGGCCCACGCCGCGATAATCTTCGCTGCCCGGGCCGCCTGTCCCTTGCCCGTCAGCAGGTGATCGCTGCCCTCAAGGGAGACAAAGTTCCTAGGATGGCGTGCCGTCTGGAAGATTGTGCTGGCGTTTTCAATGCCCACGGTGTTGTCCGTGGGGGAGTGCAGGACCATCAGGGGTCTGTGCAGCCGCTTGATGCAGTCGGTAAGGTCGGCGTTTTCGAGGTCCTCCACGAAGTGCCTGCGGATCTCCACGCGCTTGCCGCCGAGGTCCACCTCCGCACTGCCTTCGCTGAGGATCTTGTCCAGGGCGGCGTCGAAGACATGGGCCACGTGCTTGGGTGAAAACGGCGCCCCAACAGTGGCCACAGCGTCGAGCTCCGGAATTTCGGAGGCGGCGGCAAGGACGGCGGCGCCGCCAAACGAGTGGCCCACCAGGAGGGAGACCGGCCGGCCTTCGGCGCGCATGTACTCTGCAGCTCGGACAGTGTCGGCCACCTTGTGGCTGAAGGATCCCTCGGACCACAAGCCGGCCGAGTCGCCCAGGCCCAGGTTGTCGAAGCGGAGCATGCCGATCCCGTTGTCCGCCAGCGCCTTACACATCCGCGACGCCGCGGGACTGTCCTTGCCCAGTGTGAAGCCGTGCGAAAACACCCCCCAGCCCTTGACGGGCCCTTCGGGCAGGTCGACGATCCCGGAGAGCATCTCGCCGGTGGACCCTTCAAAGGTGATTTTCTCGGAACGTGACATGAGGCCCCTTGGTGACGGCGGAGAGGTTGCGGTGGTTGTCGTTAAACGACGACGGCGCCACTCACCGCACGCTTGCCGCGCATGGTGAGAGACGCCGTCGTCCGCGTTGACCTTGACTAGATCTTGCGGGAAAGAATTGCCTGCTTGACTTCGGCAATCGCCTGCGTGACCTGGATGCCTCGCGGGCATGCTTCCGAGCAGTTGAAGGTGGTGCGGCAGCGCCACACGCCTTCCTTGTCGTTCAGGATTTCCAGGCGCATGTCTCCGGCATCATCGCGGGAATCGAAGATGAAGCGGTGGGCGTTGACGATTGCCGCGGGGCCGAAGTACTGGCCGTCCGTCCAGAACACGGGGCAGGACGAGGTGCAAGCGGCGCACAGAATGCACTTGGTGGTGTCGTCGAAGCGCTCACGGTCCTCGGCGGACTGCAGGCGTTCCTTGGTGGGCTCGTGGCCCTTGTTGATCAGGAACGGCATGACTTCGCGGAAGGACTGGAAGAACGGCTCCATGTCCACGATCAGGTCCTTCTCCACCGGCAGGCCCTTGATGGGTTCAACCGTGATGGGCTTGGACGTATCCAGGTCCTTCAGGAGCGTCTTGCAGGCAAGACGGTTGCGGCCGTTGATGCGCATGGCATCGGAACCGCAGACGCCGTGCGCGCAGGAGCGGCGGAAGGAGACGCTGCCGTCCACTTCCCACTTGATCTTGTGCAGGGCATCCAGCACGCGGTCCGTGCCGTACATGGTCAGCTTGAAGTCGTCCCAGCGGGCTTCCTCGGAAACCTCGGGGTTGTAGCGGCGCACGCGCAGCGTGATGTCGAACGTGGGGATTTCCCCGCCGCCGCCAACGCCGGCGGGCAGTTCAATCTTTGAGGCTGGCTCAGCAAGTTCAGCGGACATATTAGTACTTCCTCACCATCGGCTCGTAGCGCGTAAATACAACCGGCTTGGTGCCAAGCCGAATTCCGGCGATGCTCTCGGCGGAACCGTCCGCGGGAGCGTGCTCGTCCTTGTACGCCATGGAGTGCTTCATGAATTTTTCGTCGTCACGCTCGGGGAAGTCCTCGCGGAAGTGGCCGCCGCGGGATTCCTCGCGGTGCAGGGCAGCAACCGTCATGACCTTGGCCAGCTCCAGCAGGAAGCCGAGTTCAACGGCCTCCAGGAGGTCCAGGTTGAAGCGCTTGCCCTTGTCCTGGACGTTGATGCGCGTGTAGCGCTCTTCGAAGGACGCGATGTCCTTCAGGACCTGGTTGAGGGTGTCGGCCGTGCGGAACACCTGCATGTTGGCGTCCATGGTGTCCTGGAGTTCCTTGCGGATCACGGCCACCTTTTCGTCGCCGGTGCCGTTGCGGGCGATGTCGAGGAGCTGCAGGGTGTAGGCCTCCGGGTCCTCCGGGAGCTCCACGAAGTCGGCCGTCTTGGCGTATTCCGCAGCGGCGATGCCTGCCCGCTTGCCGAACACGTTGATGTCCAGCAGGGAGTTGGTGCCGAGGCGGTTGGAGCCGTGGACCGAAACGCAGGCCACCTCGCCGGCGGCGTACAGGCCCGGAACCACGGTGTCGTTGTCCTGGAGGACCTCGGTGGTGATGTTCGTGGGGATGCCGCCCATGGCGTAGTGGGCCGTGGGGAAGACGGGGACCGGCTCCGTGTAGGGCTCCACACCAAGGTATGTGCGGGCGAACTCGGTGATGTCCGGCAGCTTGGCGTCGATGTGGGCGGGCTCAAGGTGCGTCAGGTCCAGGAGGACGTAGTCCTTGTTCGGTCCGCAGCCGCGGCCTTCACGGACTTCGTTGGCCATGGAGCGGGCCACGATGTCGCGGGGTGCAAGGTCCTTGATGGTGGGGGCGTAGCGCTCCATGAAGCGCTCACCTTCGGAGTTACGCAGGATGGCGCCCTCGCCACGTGCGGCCTCGGAAAGCAGGATGCCCAGGCCGGCAAGGCCGGTCGGGTGGAACTGGAAGAACTCCATGTCCTCCAGGGGGATGCCGCGGCGGAACGCGATGCCCATGCCGTCGCCGGTAAGGGTGTGGGCGTTGGACGTGGTCTTGAAGACCTTGCCGGCGCCGCCGGAGGCGAACACCACGGACTTGGCCTGGAACACGTGCAGCTCACCGGACGCGAGGTCGTAGGACACGACGCCGGCAACACGCTTCTGCTTGAACGGCGTGCCGTCCTCGCGCACGGCGTCTTCCTCAACGGTGAGGAGGTCCAGGACGTAGTACTCGTTGTAGAACTCGACGTTGTGCTTGACGCAGTTTTGGTACAGCGTCTGCAGGATCATGTGGCCCGTGCGGTCGGCTGCGTAGCAGGCGCGGCGGACGGGAGCCTTGCCGTGGTCGCGGGTGTGGCCGCCGAAGCGGCGCTGGTCGATCCGGCCCTCGGGCGTGCGGTTGAACGGCAGACCCATCTTTTCCAGGTCCAGCACGGCGTCGATGGCTTCCTTGGCCATGACTTCGGCGGCGTCCTGGTCAACCAGGTAGTCGCCGCCCTTGATGGTGTCGAACGTGTGCCATTCCCAGTTGTCTTCTTCGACGTTGGCCAATGCCGCACACATGCCGCCCTGCGCCGCACCCGTGTGGGAGCGGGTGGGGTAGAGCTTGGTCAGTACTGCTGTTCGCGCGCGCTGACCGGATTCGATCGCGGCGCGCATGCCAGCGCCACCGGCACCGACGATGACGACGTCGTACTTATGGACCTGCATACCAGACGCTCTTTCTCTCAAAATTCGCAATAAAACAACGGGCGGGCTGAGGCCTGCTCCGCAAAGTGATGCCCGCCGGTCGGGGCGGGCAGCCGCAGCTCGCTACGCCGGGCAGAAACCACCGGGGAGCTGGACGCCGTCCACCACCGGGCACGGGTTGAAGGTGAAGATGACCAGCGTGCCAAGGATGATGATGACCGTGGTGGCCGCGTAGAGGACGATCTTCAGCCAGAGGCGGGTGGAGTTGTTCTCGGCGTAGTCGTTGATGATGGTCCGCACACCGTTGGTGCCGTGCAACATGGCGAGCCAGAGCATTGCGAGGTCCCAGACCTGCCAGAACGGGTCTGCCCACTTTCCGGCCACGAAGCCGAAGTCGATGGCGTGGATGCCTTCGCCCACCAGCAGGTTCACGGTGAGGTGGCCGAAAATCAGGACAACCAGCACCACGCCGGAGAGCCGCATGAACAGCCACGCCAGCATCTCGAAGTTGCCGCGGGAGCTGCCGCTGCGGCGGTACTGCGGGCCAATCTTGCCGCTGCTGTCTTTGCCGCTGTTATTTCCGCTGCGCGGGGACTGGATCTGCGTTGCAGTCATGGCTTAGTGACCTCCGAGTGCGAGGGACAGGTGGCGGATGGCGAAGGCGACCATGGTGACGATCCAGAGGCCCAGCACAACCCAGAGCATCTGGCGCTGGTACTTGGCACCCTTCTTCCAGAAGTCGACGGCGATGATCCGCAGGCCGTTAAAGGCGTGGAATACGATCGCTGCGACGAGGCCCGTTTCACCCAGGGCCATCAGCGGGTTCTTGTAGGCACCGATCACTGCGGTGTAGGCCTCCGGCGACACCCTCACAAGGGAGGTGTCCAGCACATGGACCAACAAGAAGAAAAAGATCACAACACCGGTAATGCGGTGTCCAACCCAGGACCACATGCCTTCACGGCCGCGGTACAAGGTGCCAGCTGGTTTCGTCGGCACTGAATAAACCTCCCTGCAACACAGCGGCGCTGGCGTGGGATCCACGCGGGGGGAACGCCTGCTGCGAGAGCACTCGTAGCTCAGGCCTAAATCTAGGCTTCGCTCACAGCTTATTCAATTCAGGGCGTCCTTGGCGCCCACGTACTGTACGGTTTTTGGCGTTTTATGAGACGAACGCCACATCCGGTTCCAAGTGTGTCCGCCCCGCCGGTGCCGCCGCAAGGGCCACTTTGGGGTCGTCGGCTAAAGTAGAGCGTGATGAGTAAAGACAAAGTGACAAGCCAGGATTCACCTATCAGCCGCTTTATAGCTGTGATTCCTGCAGGCGGTGTGGGGACCCGCCTCTGGCCTCTGTCACGTGCAGCAGCTCCCAAATTTCTTCACGACCTCACCGGCTCGGGGAGCACGCTCCTGCGTGCAACCTACGACCGGCTCGAGCCCCTTGCGGGCAACCGGGTCCTGGTCGTCACCGGAAACGCGCACCGGGCGGCTGTGTGCCGTCAGCTGCCTGAGGTCGAGGACGGTGACCTCGTGCTCGAAAGCGAGCCCAAAGACTCCGGTGCCGCCATCGGCCTGGCGGCGGCCATCCTGCACCAGCGGGACCCGGACATCATCATGGGCTCTTTCGCCGCGGACCACGTGATCAGCCCGGACGACCTCTTCCAGGACACAGTTCGGGAAGCGATCCACACCGCCGCGGCCGGCAAGATCGTCACGATCGGCATCAAGCCCACGCACCCGTCCACAGGCTTTGGCTACATCCGCTCCGGCGTATCCCTGCACATCCCCGGCGCGCCCAGCGCGCGGGCGGTGGTGGAGTTCGTTGAAAAACCGGATGAGGAAGTCGCCCAGCAGTACGTCGACAGCGGCGAGTACGTCTGGAACGCCGGCATGTTCGTGGCGCCCGTCTCCCTCATGCTCAAGCACCTGGAAGCGAACCAGCCGGAACTGTTCAACGGTTTGCAGGAAATCGCCGAGGCGTGGGACACACCCAACCGCGACGAAGTCACTGCCCGCGTCTGGCCCACCCTGCCCAAGATCGCCATCGACTACGCGGTCGCCGAGCCTGCGGCGGCAGCCGGGGACGTCGCCGTCGTGCCCGGAACCTTCCGCTGGGACGACGTCGGTGACTTCGCCTCGGTGGGACGGCTCAACAGCGCCAAGGAAGTGGACGAGGTCACGGTCATCGGCGAGGGCGCGCGCGTCTTCACCGAAAACGCCAGCGGCGTGGTGGTCTCGGACACCAAGCGCGTCATTGCGCTGATCGGGATCAAGGACGTGGTCATCGTGGATACGCCGGATGCGCTGCTGGTTACCACCAAGCAGCATGCCCAGCGGGTGAAGCAGGCTGTGAACGCCCTTAAGGCCAGCGGCGACTTCGACGTCCTCTAGTTTTCCGGTCCTTTCAGGACTTCGACGTCCCCTGGAACTTCGACATGGTCGGGATATCCGTAACGCGGCGAAGGCGATGCCGCTATTCTTTCGGCCCTCGCTAGAGTTGTGGTGTGCGCAATTACACTACTGAAGCTGAGCCCACCGCACTGGTGGGGCCGTGGCTCGAGCCGCTGCTGCCGGAACTGATCGATTTCCGGCGGGACCTGCATGCGCACCCCGAGCTGTCGTTCAAGGAGTTCCGGACAACGGACAAGCTCGTGGAACGTCTCGAAGAGGCCGGGCTGGAGCCGCGCCGCCTCGACGGCACAGGCCTAACCGTGGACGTCGGCGAGGGCCCCATCGCCACCGCGCTGCGCGGCGACATCGACGCGCTGCCGATCATCGAGGAAACCGGCCTGCCGTTCGCCTCGAAGAACCACGGTGTGACACACGCCTGCGGACACGACATCCACACCACCACCATGCTGGGCATCGCCTTGGTGCTGCACCGCATGCACCTGGAATCGCCGCTGGGCGGCACGGTCCGGATCATCTTCCAGCCCGCCGAGGAGACGATGCCGGGTGGCGCCCACTCCTGCATCGAGCAGGGTGTCCTGGAGGGCGTGCCGCGCATCCTGGCGCTGCACTGTGACCCGCGCATCAACGTCGGCAAGATCGGCACGCGCATCGGTGCCATCACGTCCGCCTCGGACACCATCAAGATCGAGCTGAGCGGCCGCGGCGGCCACACCTCGCGCCCGCATCTGACGGAGGACCTCGTTTTCGCGCTGGCCCAGATCGCCGTGAACGTTCCGGCCGTCCTTTCGCGCCGGGTGGACGTCCGCAGCGGCGTGTCGGTTGTTTGGGGCCAGATCAACGCGGGCTCGGCGCCTAACGCCATTCCGGGCACCGGCTACATGGCCGGCACCATGCGCTGCCTCGACAGGGACGCCTGGCACAGCGCCGGCGAGCTGCTCGACGAAGTGGTGCAGCAGGTTGCTGCGCCCTACGGCGTGGAAGTGCACCTGGAACACACCCGCGGTGTGCCGCCGGTGGTGAACTCGGAGCACGAGACTGCGCTCATTGAAGCTGCGGCGCGGGCGGAGATCGGCGAAGGCGCCGTGGTCCTGACCCCTCAGTCCATGGGAGGTGAGGACTTCGCCTGGTTCCTCGCCGAGCTGCCCGGTGCCATGATGCGCCTGGGTACCAAGACCCCCGGCGGCGAGGAGTACGACCTCCACCGCGGCGACTACATCCTCGACGAGCGGGCCCTCGGCTACGGCATCCAGGTCCTGACCGCGGCAGCCCTCCGCACCTTCCGCGACCTCTAACACCGTCGGACGAGCGCGAACGAACACTTCAGCCCCTTTGCGAGGGCCCCGAATGTTCGTTCGCGCTCTTCCTGGCCTAGGTAAGTTGTGCACAATTGAATTGTGGGCTAGTGTTGTGTCCATGACCGACGCCCCCCGCCTTGACCGCCAGGTGTGCTTTGCGCTCTACTCGGCGTCCCGTGCCGCCACCGCCGTCTACCGCCCCCTGCTGGACGAGCTTGGCCTGACCTACCCGCAGTACCTCGTGATGCTGGTGCTGTGGGAAAACGAACCGCGCGGCGTGCGGGAACTGGGGGAGGAGCTGGGCCTGGACTCCGGCACGCTCTCACCCCTGCTCAAGCGGCTCGAAGCCCTCGGGCTCGTGGAACGGCGGCGCTCTGCCGAGGATGAGCGCCGTGTCGCCGTCCACCTCAGCGACACGGGCCGGGCGCTCAGCAGCAGGGCCTCCCGCATTCCCCAGCGCCTCGCAGAGGCTGCCGGTCTGACTCCCGATGAGCTGGATCAACTCCGGGAAACTCTCGGCAAGCTCACCGCTGCCCTCCATGACTCGCACTGACACCCAAGACCACCGTCTCCGAAACGACCAGAACGGAACTACTTTGAAGACTCTTTACACTGCCGAGGCACTCGCTTCAGGCGAGGGCCGCGACGGCTCAGCCCGCTCCAAGGACGGCAGGCTCGACGTGAACCTGGCCAGTCCGGTGGAGCTCGGCGGAAGCGGCGAGGGCACCAACCCGGAGCAGCTCTTCGCCGCCGGCTATGCTGCCTGCTTCCACTCTGCCCTCCGCGTCGTCGGCCGCAAGGAACGGGCCAATCTCACTGACTCCGCCGTTGCGGCGAAGATCCACTTCGGTGCCCTCGACGGCGGTGAAGGCTACGGCCTGGCTGCCGAACTCAAGGTCGCCCTGCCCGCCCTGGACCGCGCCGCAGCCGAATCGCTCATGGAAAAGGCCCACCGGATCTGCCCCTATTCGAACGTGACCCGCGGCAACATGGACGTGGCCCTGACCCTGGTGGAGTTTGCGGCATGAGCACCAACGACGAGCGGGCTCTGCCCGTCACCACCCGTGAGATCCAGCTGGCATCCCGCCCGGTGGGACGTCCGGTTCCGGAGAACTTCCGCCTGGCTGAAACGCCGCTTCCCGAGCTTCAGGACGGCCAGGTCCTGGTCCGCAACCTGTTCATCTCGGTTGATCCGTACATGCGCGGCCGGATGAACGACGTCAAGTCCTACTCGGCGCCGTTTGCCCTTGATAAAGCGCTCGACGGCGGGGCGGTGGGTGAGGTGATCGCGTCCAGGGCCGAAGACCGCAAGGTGGGGGACGCCGTCGTACATCCACTGGGCTGGCGGGAGTACGCGGTGCTGGACGCCGGCGCAACGACTCCCGCGCGCACGGAGCTGGCACCGGCATCCGCGTTCCTTGGTGCGCTCGGCATGACCGGGCTCACGGCGTACGCCGGACTGCTGAAGGTTGCCGAGTTCAAGGCGGGGGATGCCGTATTCGTCTCCGGCGCCGCCGGCGCCGTGGGCTCGCTGGTGGGTCAGATCGCAAAGGCCATGGGCGCCTCCCGGGTGATCGGCAGTGCGGGAAGCCCGGAAAAAGTTGCACGCCTGCTAGAGCTCGGCTTTGACGCGGCGTTCAATTACCGTGATGCGCCGGTCCGGGACCAGCTGAGGGAAGCTGCCGGCGAGGGCGGGATCGATGTGTACTTCGACAACGTGGGCGGGGACCACCTCGAAGCTGCGCTGTCCGTCCTCAACGTCGGGGGCAGGGTTGCCCTGTGCGGCGCCATCGCGCAGTACAACGCCACGGAACCGACCGCCGCTCCCCGGAACCTTGCGGTGGCCATCGGAAAACAGCTGACGCTGCGCGGCTTCCTCGTGGGCGGCCAGAGGCAGCATGCGGCGGAGTTCGCCGAGCGGATGTCCGGCTGGCTGGCAAACGGCACCGTCAGGTATGACGAGACGGTGGTGGACGGTCTCGAGAACGCTCCGCAGGCGTTCATGGATCTCCTCGACGGCGGCAACACCGGAAAGATGCTGGTGCGGATCTAGCTCCGAAAGCGCGAGCCCAACCACTGCGGGACGCTCCGACGGAGTGCGTGCACACCGGCGGGCTACTCATAGGTAACAAGTTCTCAACAATCTTCATTTTTCGCCTCGGATGTGTTATCCGGACGTGGCGCAGGCCACTACAGTGGCTTCATAAGTGCGCTTCGGCGCAGTGCTGCGAAACCATCAGTGAAAACAGAATTTCAGTGTGGAGCATTAGAAACGGACACTCATTGAATCTCCGTCGTGGCGCCTATCTCGTTCTTCCTGGAGGAAATTTGAAGATCTCACTGCGTGCAAACGTCAAGCGCGGTTCACTCGCCGGCGTGGCTTCCGTTGGTGCGGCGGCCCTGCTTCTGACCGGCTGCGGCCCGGCACCCCAAGCGGGCAGTCCGTCTGCCACGGCCAGCGACTACACCGGCTGCATCGTGTCCGACTCCGGCGGATTCGATGACCAGTCGTTCAACCAGTCGTCCTACGAAGGGCTCAAAAAGTCCGAGAAGGACCTTGGCATCAAGGTCAACCAGGTCGAGTCCAAGACCAACAACGACTTCGAGCCCAACCTTCGCGCCATGGTCTCGGCAGGCTGCAACCTGACCATCACGGTCGGCTTCCTCCTCGGTGACGCCACGAAGGCTCAGGCCGCGGCTAACGCTGACAAGCACTTCGCCATCATCGACGTCGGGTACGACAAGCCGATCGCCAACGTCAAGCCGATCATCTATGACACGGCGCAGGCTGCATTCATGGCCGGCTACCTCGCCGCCGCCTCCACGAAGACCGGCACCGTCGCCACCTTCGGCGGCATCAAGCTCCCCACCGTCACGATCTTCATGGACGGCTACGCCGACGGCGTGAAGTACTACAACGAGAAGAAGGGCAAGAGCGTCAAGCTTCTCGGCTGGGACAAGGCCAAGCAGGACGGCAGCTTTACCGACGACTTCGAAAAGCAGGACAAGGGAAAGCAGCTGACCCAGAACTTCCTGGACCAGGGCGCGGACATTGTCATGCCCGTGGCCGGCCCGGTGGGCAAGGGCGCCGGCGCTGCGCTGAAGGAAGCAAAGGCCGCAGGCAAGGACGTCAAGCTCATCTGGGTTGACTCCGACGGCTTCCTCACCGCCCCCGACTACAAGGACATCATGCTGTCGTCCGTCATGAAGCAGATGGGCTCCGCCGTTGAGACCGTCGTGAAGGAAGACAAGGACGGCAAGTTCACCAGCGAGCCGTATGTCGGCACGCTCGCCAACGACGGCGTGCAGCTGGCCCCGTTCCACGACTTCGATTCGGCCGTCCCCGCCGACGTGAAGTCCGAGCTGGACCAGATCAAGAAGGACATTGTGGACGGCAAGCTGAAGGTTGAGTCCGCAGCCAGCCCCAAGGCGTAACTTCCTCCGCTAAGCGCCACCGCCCGGATGGTCATTGACTGCACGGGAGGTGGCGCTTTTCGTTGGGCGTACCCGCTCAACCCATGACTGCAGGCACTAGGCTGGTGCTGCAGCCACATATCCCGTCCGGCCTTCACTACCGGACGCAACGAGATTGGTCAGAGTTTTGAAACTTGAACTCAAGGGGATCACCAAGCGCTTCGGCTCCCTGCTCGCCAATGATCACATAGATGTGGTTGTTGAACCCGGACAGATCCACTGTCTGCTGGGCGAAAACGGGGCCGGCAAGTCCACCCTGATGAACGTTCTTTACGGGCTGTACGAGCCCACCGACGGCGAAATCCTCATCGACGACGAGCCCGTCAGCTTCCGCGGCCCCGGAGACGCCATGGCTGCCGGCATCGGCATGGTGCACCAGCACTTCATGCTGGTGCCCGTGTTCACCGTCGCCGAAAACGTGGCGCTCGGCGCCGAATCCACCAAGGCAGGCGGCTTCCTGAACCTGGAGGACACCCGCCGCAAAATCCAGGAGATCTCGGACCGCTACGGGTTCGACGTCGACCCCGACGCACTCGTGGAGGACCTCCCGGTGGGCGTCCAGCAGCGCGTGGAAATCATTAAGGCACTCGTGCGGGACGCCAGAGTACTGATTCTGGATGAACCGACGGCGGTGCTGACGCCCCAGGAGACCGACGAGCTGCTGGACATCATGCGCCAGCTCAAGGGCGGCGGCACCTCCATCGTCTTCATTTCGCACAAGCTGCGTGAGGTCAAAGCCGTTTCGGACATCATCACCGTGATCCGCCGCGGCCAGGTGGTCGGATCCGCGGATTCCGGTGCCTCAACCACGGAACTGGCGTCCATGATGGTGGGGCGCGCCGTGAACCTCACCCTGGACAAGGCCCCCGCGCAGCCGCAGGAGACCACCTTCGAGGTCAAAGACCTGACCGTGGTCGCGCCGAACGGCCACCACACCGTGGACGGCATCAGCTTCAGCATCGCCCGTGGCGAAATCCTCGCCGTCGCCGGTGTCCAGGGCAACGGGCAGACCGAGCTCACCGAGGCGATCCTTGGCCTGCAGGAGCGGGTCAGTGGCTCGATCCTGCTCGACGGCAAGGAACTCGTGGGGCGCAGCGTCAAGGACGTGCTGGATGCCGGCGTCGGCTTCGTGCCTGAAGACCGCAAGGTTGACGGCCTGGTGGGCACATTCTCCGTGGCCGAAAACCTGGTCCTCGACCTGTATGACAAAGCTCCCTTCGCCAGGGGCATCAGCATGAGCCCGGCCAAGGTCCTGGAGAACGCCAACTCCCGGATCGGCGAATTCGATGTCCGCACACCGTCCGCCGCAGCCGCTGCCGGAACGCTGTCGGGCGGCAACCAGCAGAAAGTGGTGATGGCCCGGGAGCTCTCGCGGCCGCTGCGGCTGTTTATCGCCTCGCAGCCCACCCGCGGTGTGGACGTCGGCTCCATCGAATTCCTGCACCGCCGCATCGTGGCCGAACGAGACACCGGCACCCCGGTCATGATCGTCTCCACCGAACTTGATGAAGTCATGGAGCTCGCGGACAGGATCGCCGTGCTTTACAAGGGCAAGCTCGTAGGAATCGTCCCCGCGGGAACAGGGCGCGACGTCCTGGGGCTCATGATGGCGGGACTTTCACCCGATGAGGCACACGCGGACAAGCTCCACCACCGCGACCCCGCCCTAGGAAACGACCCGGTACCCGGCAACAGCCCAGCCCTCGGCAACAGCCCTACGCCGACGTCCGCCTCCCGCGCCGAAGGAGGCGACCATGACTGACCAGACCCAGCCACACCACCCCGACGGCAATCCCTCGGGCCCCGACGCTGACAAACACGAAGCTGACAAGCACGACACCGACAAGCACGACACCGACAAGCACGCCGCTGACAAGCACGACGCCGGCAGGCCGCACACAGACAAGCCCCACGCGGACAGGCACCATGCGCCGAAGCCCGCGGACGAGGAGACCGCCGCCGTCGTGTCACTGGACACTGCCGGCGGAGCCATGGGACCCTCCGCCGTTCCGGCCACCGCCCAGAGCGGCAAGATCCCAGGCGGCCCGGAAACACTCGTCCGCAGGATCTTCACCGGCAGCGGCACCGTATCGGTCCTGGCCGTCCTGCTCGCCCTGATCCTCGGCGGCCTGCTGATCGCGCTCACCGACAAGCAGGTCGGCGCCACGGCAAGCTATCTGCTGGCACGTCCCACCGACTTCCTGTCGGCGGTCTGGAACGCCGCCACTCGTTCATATGTGGCACTGTTCCAGGGCTCGGTGTTCAATCCGCGCGGAGGAGGCATAGGCGGGCAGTTCGCCCCGCTCATGGAAACACTCACCATCGCCACGCCCCTGATCACCGCCGGCCTGGGCGTGGCCCTGGCCTTCCGCGCCGGGCTGTTCAACATCGGCGCCCAGGGCCAGATCATCATTGCCGGCATCCTGGCGGCATGGACCGGTTTCGCCCTGCACCTCCCGGTGGGCCTGCACCTGCTGCTGGTCCTCGTGGCCGGCATCATCGGCGGTGCCTTCTGGGGCGGACTGGTGGGTTACCTCAAGGCCCGGACCGGAGCCCACGAGGTCATCCTCACCATCATGTTCAACTACATCGCGCTGTACCTGCTGAGGTATCTGCTCAACACCCCCGCGTTCCGGCGGCCGGGGGAGTCCAACCCCATCTCCCCGATCCTGGACCCCAGCGCCGTCTACCCGCAGATCTTCGGCAGCCAGTACCGGCTCCACCTCGGCTTCCTCCTGGCCATCGCCATCACGGTCTTCGTGTGGTGGCTCCTGAACCGCTCCACCGTGGGCTTCGAGTTCCGGGCGGTCGGCGCCAACCCCAAGGCAGCGCAGACCGCGGGCATCAATGTCTCCCGCTCAACGATTCTGGTAATGGCCATTGCCGGCGCCCTCGCAGGCCTCTCCGGCGTGGCGCAGGTAGCCGGCACGGAAAAGGTCCTCACCGACGGCGTCGCCGCCACGTACGGCTTTGACGCCATCACCGTGGCACTCCTGGGACGTTCGACGCCGTGGGGGACGTTCGCTGCCGGCCTGCTGTTCGGCGCCTTCCGCGCCGGAGCGGTCCAGATGCAGATCCAGACCGGAACGCCGATCGACATCGTCCTGGTGGTCCAGTCGCTGATCGTTCTCTTCATCGCGGCTCCGCCGCTGGTGCGGGCAGTGTTCGGGCTGAACCCGCGGCGCAAGAAGCCGGTAACCGCCGGCAAGTCCAAGACCGCAGCCACCACGGGAGGTGCAGCATGAGCACAACAGCAACCTCGCCCCAACCGGGAAAACCGCAGGCGGGAACCCCGCCGCGGGCTGAAGAGCGCCAGCAGGCAACGTCTGAGAAGCCGGTGACCTGGAAGGTTCCCGTCCTCTTGTCGGCACTGGGCATCGTGGCCTTCATCTTCTTTGGCCTTATGGGACCCAACCAGACGGCACGGTTCGGCCTGTCCTCCAGCGGGGATTTCTTCCAGCTGCCCGCGCTGGAGGTCCCGGGCTTTCTGGGCGGCATCGTGCTGTCGGTCATCATGCTGGGCCTGGCCGGCTACGCCGTTTACCTCAAGACGAAGGACCAGGCTGCACCCCGCTGGCTGCCCATCGCCTTCATCGTCCTCTTCGTCGCTGCCTTCCTCATCTGGGTGGTGGGCGGTGCCCGCACCCCGAGCATCTCCCTTGCCGGCCTCATCGCCGGCTCCGTGACGCTGGCGGTTCCCCTCGTGTTCGGCTCGCTCTCCGGAGTGCTGTGCGAGCGGGTGGGCGTCGTGAACATCGCGATCGAAGGCCAGCTGCTGGGCGGGGCCTTCACGGCAGCCATGGTGGCCAGCATGACCAGGAACCCGTTCATCGGACTGCTGGCAGCAGCGGTGGCAGGCGCCGTCGTCTCCATGGTGCTGGCGCTGTTCAGCATCAAATACCTCGTGAACCAGATCATTGTGGGCGTGGTCCTGAACGTCCTGGTCTCCGGCGTCACCGGCTTCCTGTTCAGCACAGTGATGCAGGCTGACAAGGCGACGTTCAATTCTCCGGGGCGGCTCCCGATCATCGACATCCCCGTGCTGTCCGGCATTCCCGTGCTCGGGCCCATCCTCTTCAAGCAGTCCCTGGTCGGCTACCTGATGTACATCGCGGTGATCGTGGTGTGGATCGGACTGTTCAAGACCAAATGGGGCCTGCGCGTCCGTGCCGTCGGGGAACACCCGCAGGCCGCGGATACCATGGGCATCCGGGTGAACGCCACACGGTTCTGGAACGTCACACTGGGCGGTGCCATCGCCGGCATCGGAGGTTCGTTCTTCACGCTGGTGGCGATCGACAGCTTCACCAAGGAGATTTCCGGCGGGCGCGGGTTTATTGCCTTGGCAGCCCTGATCTTCGGACGCTGGAACCCGATTGGCGCGTTCTTCGCGGCCCTGCTGTTCGGCTTCGCAGACAACCTGCAAAGCATTGTGACCATCATCGGCACCCCGGTCCCCAGCCAGTTCATGGCCATGCTGCCGTATCTCGTGACCGTTTTGGCGGTGGCCGGCCTGGTCGGCCGTTCCCGGCCCCCGGCCGCCAGCGGCATCCCTTACGTCAAGGGCTGACCGCGGTGGACAAGAGCGTCTCGACAAGCTCGACCACCCGGGGCGAAAAGTCCGACGTCGACTGGCCGGCTTTGGAGGCCGCCGCCGTCGCGGCGATGAAGAACGCCTACGCGCCGTATTCCAGGTTCCCGGTGGGTGCGACCGCCCTCACCGGGGACGGCCGGGTCGTGAGCGGCTGCAACGTTGAAAACGCAAGCTACGGCCTGACGCTGTGCGCCGAGTGCGCGCTCGTGGGCAACCTGCAGATGACCGGCGGCGGGCTGCTGCGCGCCTTCTATTGCGTTGACGGCGGCGGCAACGTGCTCATGCCCTGCGGGCGTTGCCGCCAGCTGCTGTACGAATTCCGGGCTCCCGGCATGGAGCTCATGACCACGCAGGGAATCAAGACCATGGACCAGGTGCTCCCCGACGCATTCGGCCCCCAACACCTGGAGGAAACACGGTGACCCAGAAGACCGAGGCGTTTGACGCCGTCGACATCATCCGCACCAAGCGTGACAAGGGCATCCTGAGCCCTGCACAGATCGACTGGACCATCGACGCCTACACCCGCGGCGTCATCGCCGAAGAGCAGATGGCCGCGCTGAACATGGCCATCCTGCTCAACGGCATGGACCGTGCCGAGATCTCCCGCTGGACCGCCGCGATGATCGCCTCGGGCGAGCGGATGGACTTTTCGAGTCTCCAGCGTCCCGACGGCGGCGTGAAGGTTACGTCCGACAAGCACTCCACCGGAGGCGTGGGCGACAAGATCACCCTGCCGCTGGCACCCCTCGTGGCCGTATTCGGGGTGGCCGTGCCCCAGTTGTCCGGACGCGGCCTGGGGCACACGGGCGGCACACTGGACAAACTGGAGTCCATTCCGGGCTGGCGCGCCGCGCTGAGCAACGAGGAAATGCTGGCTCAGCTTCAGGACGTCGGGGCGGTGATCTGCGCTGCCGGTGCTGGCCTGGCCCCGGCGGACAAGAAGCTCTACGCGCTCCGTGACGTCACGGGCACCGTCGAAGCCATCCCGCTGATCGCGTCGTCGATCATGAGCAAGAAAATAGCGGAGGGCACGGGATCGCTGGTGCTCGATGTGAAGGTGGGCAGCGGCGCCTTCATGAAAGATGAGGCCCGTGCCCGGGAGCTTGCCGAGACCATGGTGGCCCTCGGCAAGGACGCCGGAGTGAACACGGTGGCACTGCTCACCAACATGAGCACGCCCCTCGGCCTGACGGCCGGCAACGCCATCGAAGTGGAGGAGTCCGTGGAGGTGCTGGCTGGCGGAGGGCCCGAGGACGTGGTGGAACTGACGGTCCGGCTGGCTGAGGAAATGCTGGCCTGTGCCGGCGTGAAGGACGCCGATCCTGCCGCGGCACTTAAAGACGGCCGCGCCATGGATGTCTGGAACCGGATGATCAAGGGGCAGGGCGGGGATCCCCAGGCAAAGCTGCCGGTCGCGAAGGAGTCCGAAACCATCTACGCACCGGCGGACGGGGTCCTCGTGGAACTGGACGCACTGGCCGTGGGCGTTGCGGCCTGGCGGCTTGGAGCCGGCCGCGC
This sequence comes from Arthrobacter sp. 05T444, assembly GCF_056395905.1. Classification (NCBI taxonomy): domain Bacteria; kingdom Bacillati; phylum Actinomycetota; class Actinomycetes; order Micrococcales; family Micrococcaceae; genus Arthrobacter; species Arthrobacter sp. 05T444. The sequence continues at coordinate 378,718 of NZ_JBFTKK010000002.1, read as the reverse complement.
CCGCAAGGAGGACGTGGTACAGGCCGGCGCCGGCGTCCGGCTGCACGCCAAGCCTGGAGCCACTGTGCGGGCGGGGGAGCCGCTCATGACGTTGCTGACGGACACCCCGGAGAAATTCGCCCGCGCCAAGGAGGCACTCGAAAGCGCTGTCACCATCGCGCCGGAAGGATCGCGTCCGGCACAGCAGCTGATCATCGACCGCATCGCCTGACCCAATGCAGGCCATCAACGACTTCATCCTTGCTGCCGCCGGGCAGCCCTGGGTCCTGATCCTTGTCCTGGCCTGCTGCATCATTGACGGTTTCTTCCCACCCATCCCCAGCGAGTCCGTCGTGGTGGGGCTGGCGGCGGTCGCGGCCACCGCGGATGTCCCCAATCCGTGGTTGCTCATAGCCACCGCGGCGCTGGGGGCGTTCACCGGGGACAACACCGCGTACCTGATCGGCCGGGGCGTCGGCACGCGGCGCTGGCGCTGGATGCGGGGGCCCCGCATGCAGCGGGCCTTCCGCTGGGCAGGGCGTGAGCTCAGGAAGCGCGCGGCGTCGCTGATCCTCGTGGCGCGGTTTATCCCGATCGGCCGGGTGGCCGTGAACCTGACCGCCGGGGCCACGCACTATTCCCACGCCCGGTTCGTCGGGCTGACAGTGCTGTCCGCGTCACTGTGGGCAGCATATTCAGTGGGGATCGGGCTGTTCTTTGGCCAGTGGTTCGAGAACAATCATCTGCTCGGCGCCGCCATCGCGATCGCCTGCGCGATTGTGCTGGGCATCGTGGTGGACATCGTAATCAGCCGGATCCGGGGGCGCCTTCCGGACCCGGCAGGGGAGGGCGAGTTTTCCTGAACGGGCGTAGCGGACTATGCTCCGGCCATGGGACACTAAAGAGCGATTTGCGTCACTATTGTTTTGGTCATTTTCCGCTAGGAGCAACACCCGCGTGGAGTTTATTAATGAGGCCGTGCTCCATGCAGCGGGTCAGTGGTGGATTTACCCCATCTTGCTCGTGTTCTTTTTCGTGGACGGCTTCGCCATGGTTGTTCCCAGCGAGACACTCATCGTGGCGCTGGCGGCGTTCTCCCGGCAAAGCGGCAATCCAAACCTTTGGATACTGGGGTTCACTGCGCTCGTCGGGGCGATGGCCGGCGACAACATGGCATATCTCCTCGGCCGGAAAATCGGACTGAACCGCTGGAAATGGATGCGCCGGCCAAAAGTGCAAAAGGTCTTCGGCTGGGCGCGGTATGAGCTGGAGAAGCGCGGCGCCGTGCTGATCTTCACGGCCCGCTACATCCCCTGGGGGCGAGTGGCCGTCAATTACGTTGCCGGAACCACAGGGTTTCCGCACCGCCGGTTTTTCGTCCTGGACGGGCTGGCCTGCTTTACCTGGGTTGGGTATTCGATCGGCATCGGTATCGTTGCCAGTTCGTTCCCCTGGCTGCACAGCAACCCTCTTCTCGGGGCGGGCATCGCCGTGGTGTTCGCCATCATCCTCGGCATCGCCATTGACCATTTGCTGCGCTGGTGGCACAAGCGGCTCGGCCGCCACGACGCCGTGCATGCGCCGGGAAGCACAACCGAACATCGGCCGGCACCGGAGGGTGCCCCGAAAGGACCCGACGCCGAAAGCCTCGCCGCCGAGCGGCCGGCCGCGGTGGCCGCCGACGTCGAATCGGCCCGCTGAGCTTAGCCCGCCAAACGCGGCCTCCGCATTGCCGTTGGCATTGCGCGCGGTCCAACCCTAGAGTTGGTACGTGACTGAGCCAATCGTTGACGCCGCCCCTGCCCTTGACTTCGACCTGAAGAGCCTTCCAAAGGTATCCCTTCACGACCACCTGGACGGGGGTCTGCGACCGGCCACCATCATCGACCTGGCGGAGGCCGTTGGCCACACCCTCCCTTCAACAGACCCCACCGCACTCGGGGAATGGTTCCGTGAGTCCGCCAATTCCGGTTCTCTGGTCCGCTACCTCGAGACCTTTGACCACACTATTGCCGTGATGCAGACCAAGGAAGGGCTGTTCCGGGTGGCGAAGGAATTCGTGGAAGACCTCGGGGACGACGGTGTGGTGTACGGAGAGGTCCGCTGGGCTCCGGAGCAGCACCTCCAGAAGGGCCTGACGCTCGACGAAGTGGTTGAGGCCGTCCAGGAAGGTCTTGAGGCTGGTGTGGACGCCGTGGCCGAGTCCGGGCGCGAGATCCAGGTGGGCCAGCTGATCACGGCCATGCGGCACGCCGACCGCGGCCTGGAGATCGCGGAGCTGGCCGTCCGCCACCGCGACAACGGCGCCGTCGGCTTCGACATTGCAGGTGCCGAAGACGGCTTCCTGCCGTCGCGCTTCCGCGACGCCTTCACTTACCTTGCGGAAAACAATTTCCCCGCCACGGTTCACGCGGGCGAGGCCGCAGGCCTTGACAGCATCCAGTCCGCCCTGGTGGACGGACGGGCACTGCGCCTCGGCCACGGCGTCCGCATCGCCGAGGACATCATGGTCGAGTTCGACAGCGACGACGCCGACGAAGACGATGACAACATCGGCCTCGTGACGCTCGGAAACCTCGCCAGCTGGGTCCGGGACCGCGGCATCCCCCTGGAGATCTGCCCGTCCTCAAACCTGCAGACCGGAGCCATCGCAGGCTTTGGGGAGGGCATCGAAAGCCACCCGCTGGACATGCTCTACCAGCTCGGCTTCAACGTGACCATCAACACGGACAACCGCCTCATGAGCGGCGTAAGCCTCACCGACGAGTTCGAGCTTCTGGTAGAGACGTTCGACTATGACCTCGACGACCTGCTTGAACTGACGCTCAACGCCGCCGAGGCGTCCTTCCTTCCGCTGGAGGAAAGGGAAGCCCTGGTGGAGTACATTAACGACGCCTACGGCGACCTTGGCTGAAAGCAGCGCCGGGGAGGTCTCCAGACTGCTCGAAATAATTGCAGCACTCCGCGAGCACTGCCCGTGGATGGGGGCCCTCACGCATGAGTCGCTCGTGGAGTACCTCCTCGAGGAGGCCTACGAGGTGGCGGAGACGATCGAGACCGGCGCCGACGAAGCCGAGCTGAAGGGCGAACTGGGCGATGTGCTGCTGCAAGTGGTGCTGCACGCCCGGCTCGCCGAAGAGCGCGGCACCTTCGCTTTCGGCGACGTCGCCCACGGCCTCACCGCCAAGATGATCCGGCGCAATCCGCACGTCTTCCGGCCGGACGGCTCCCTGCAAGACTCCTTTCCGGCAACTGTGGAGGAGATAGTGCTCAAGTGGGACGCCGTCAAAAAGGCCGAACGGCCGGAACGGGCCACCCACTTTGAGGGCATCCCCGAAGCGCTGCCGGCCTTGGCCCGTGCCCAGAAAACCCTCGACCGGGCCGCCCGGGCGGGTCTGACACCTCAAGTTGGGCATGCCCATCCGCTGGTTGAGCTTGTCGAAACCTGTGACTCCGAGAACCAGCTCGGTGACCTTCTGTTCGCGGTGGTCCGTGCTGCCCGCGGCAAGGGGTTTGATGCCGAACGCGCCCTCCGGGGCGCAGTCCGGCGGTACCAGAACTCAGCTCCGCCGGGATCATGACGTCCGGGTTCTGGATAGGTTTCCGTAACGTGCACCACTCTCGACTACGCTAGTCCCTGACGAGGACGTCGAGATTTTCCGCTAGTTTCCCAGTAAATCGCTTCACCATAAGGAGCATATTCATGGCGCTTATCGATGCCATCCACGCCCGCGAGATCCTCGATTCCCGTGGCAACCCGACCGTAGAAGTAGAAGTTCTGCTCTCCGACGGCCAGATCGGCCGCGCAGCGGTTCCCTCCGGCGCCTCCACGGGCGAGCACGAGGCCGTTGAACTCCGCGACGGCGACAAGGGCCGGTACCTCGGCAAGGGTGTCCAGAAGGCCGTTGACGCGGTCATCGACCAGATCGCCCCGGCCCTGATTGGCTTCGACGCCACCGACCAGCGCAGCATCGACCAGGCCATGATCGACCTGGACGGCACTGCCAACAAGGGCAAGCTTGGCGCCAACTCCATCCTGGGCGTGTCCCTGGCTGTTGCCAACGCCGCAGCGGCCTCCGCGGACCTGCCGCTCTACAAGTACCTGGGCGGCCCCAACGCCCACGTCCTTCCGGTGCCGCTGATGAACATCCTCAACGGCGGCTCGCACGCCGACTCCGACGTGGACATCCAGGAATTCATGATTGTCCCGATCGGCGCCGAGACCTTCTCCGAGGGCCTGCGCTGGGGTGTCGAGGTCTACCACAACCTCAAGTCAGTCCTGCAGGCCAAGGGCCTGTCCACCGGTCTGGGCGATGAGGGCGGCTTCGCGCCGAACCTGCCGTCCAACCGTGCCGCTTTGGACCTGATCCAGGAAGCCATCAAGAACGCCGGCTACACCCCGGGCAAGGACATCGCCCTGGCCTTGGACGTCGCCTCCTCCGAGTTCTTCACGGACGGCGCCTACCAGTTCGAAGGCAAGGCACTTTCCGCCACCGAGATGAGCGCCTACTACGCCGAGCTGGTAGCCGACTACCCGCTGGTTTCCATTGAGGACCCGCTCGACGAGAACGACTGGGAAGGCTGGAAGACCCTCACCGACGCCATCGGCGACAAGGTCCAGCTCGTGGGCGATGACCTCTTCGTCACCAACCCGGCCATCCTGCAGCGCGGCATCGACACCAAGACCGCGAATTCGCTGCTCGTCAAGGTCAACCAGATCGGTTCCCTGACCGAGACGCTGGACGCCGTGTCACTGGCCCAGCGTGCCGGTTACACCACCATCACCTCGCACCGTTCCGGTGAGACCGAGGACACCACCATCGCCGACATCTCCGTCGCCACCAACGCCGGCCAGATCAAGACCGGCGCCCCGGCCCGCTCGGAGCGTGTAGCCAAGTACAACCAGCTGCTGCGCATCGAAGAGGAACTCGACGACGCCGCACGCTACGCCGGACGCAGCGCCTTCCCGCGTTTCAACGGCTAGTAGCCGGATAAACAACTGACCGGTGGCTATGGTGGAAAGACCATAGCCACCGGTTTTTGTTTGAGGCCGTTGCCCGCTACGGCCGCTGCTCGTCAGGCCGGCCACCGTCCAGCGTTACCGTCCAGCGTTACAGCCCAGCGTCACGCGTTTACAGGAGTGTCATGGCTACCCGCCGTCCCAAAGTTCCCCGGGTGACCCCAGCATCCCGGCACCCCGAGACCGGATCCCCCGGGGGAGACGTCATCCAGGCGGACTTCGGCGGCCACCGTCCTGCTGACGCCGTCAGGGAAACGGGCACACGGGAAAGCGGTGCAGCGGGCGCCAGGGAATCGGCTGCGTCGAAAGCAAACGGCACCCACGGGCAGCCAGCCAAGGGAACGGCACCTGCTGGCGGACCCGCGCCCGCAAAGGGATCCGCCCCCGGCAAGGAAGCAGCCGGGAAAAACCGCGGCACATCCGGATCCTCAGCGGTTCAGGCGGCCGACGAAGCCCTCGACCCCGTTCCCGCCAAAGCCTTTTCCGGCCGCATGCTGGCACTGGCCGTCGTTATGATTGCCATCACCATCATGCTGGCGCCCACCGTAAAGATCTTCATCGACAAACGGGCGGAGATCGCGGCGCTGGAAGCGGACATCGCCGCCAGCAAGTCGAACCAGGACAACCTCAAGCGCCAGGTCTCGCGCTGGCAGGACCCGAACTATGTCAAGCAGCAGGCCCGGGACCGCATTAACATGGTTATGCCGGGAGAGACCGGCTACTGGGTGTTCGGCAGCGACCTGCCGGCCGGCGCGTCAGGCAGCCAGCCCGGTGCAGCAGCAGCACAAGACCCCGCCAACCTGCCGTGGGTGGATTCCCTCTGGGAGTCCATCAGGCGTTCGGCAACAGACTAAGAGCGGCGCCCGCCGCGGGACTGTCTCACACGCCTTTGAGACAGCCAGATCCGGGCAGGAAGGACGGCCGCGCCAGTGGACGAGAACACGGCAACAGCGCCGGAGGAATCCCGCCAGCCATCGGCACACGATCTTGAGGTGCTGAGCCGCCAACTGGGCAGGCCGGTCCGTGACGTCGTCGAGATCCCCGCGCGCTGCGTCTGCGGCAACCCGCTCGTGGCGGCCACGGCTCCCCGGCTCAGCAACGGCACGCCGTTCCCCACCACCTTCTACCTCACGCATCCGGTGATCACGTCAGCCGTGTCACGCCTTGAGGCGGCCGGGCTCATGAACGAAATGAACGACCGCCTCACCGCGGATGAAGCGCTGGCGGCAAGCTACCGCGGCGCCCACGAGGCATACCTCGCATCCCGTGCCGAAATCGGGGCCCGCTCCGGCATTGGCGGCGTGCCCGAAATTGACGGCATCTCGGCCGGCGGCATGCCCACCCGGGTCAAATGCCTGCATGTGCTCGTCGGCCAGTCGCTCGCCGCCGGCCGCGGCGTGAATCCCCTCGGCGACGAAGCCATCGACGCCATCGCCGAGTGGTGGACCGCCGACCGCTGCTACTGCGACGGCGCCTGGGACACCGACGGTGAAGCGCCGTCGAGGGACCTCAGCCGCCACGGTCCGCAGGGCCTGCCGGAAATCGTCGGGCGGCCCGCACCCGTCCGGAAGTCCAAGCAGGAGGCCGGCGAATGACCAGGGTTGCAGCCATTGACTGCGGTACCAACTCCATCCGACTGCTTATCGCCGACGTCGACCGCGGCAACGGCGCCACCAAACTCACCGACATCGTGCGGGAGATGCGCGTGGTGAGGCTCGGGCAGGGCGTTGACGCCACCGGCGAGCTCGCGCCCGAAGCGCTGGAGCGCACGTTCGCGGCCACCGCGGATTACGCCGCAATGATCCGTGAATACCGGGCTGAGAAGGTCCGCTTCGTGGCTACCTCCGCGAGCCGCGACGCCCGCAACCGCCAGGTGTTCGTGGATGGCATCCACGGCCTCCTCGGCGTGGAGCCGGAGGTCATCTCCGGCGATGAGGAAGCCGCGCTGTCCTTCGCCGGGGCCAGCAGCGTGCTGCCGCTCTCCGGCAGTGACCGGGTACTGGTGGTGGACCTGGGCGGCGGCAGCACGGAATTCGTGCTGGGTGACACCGGCGGCGTGATCGCCGCGAAATCCGTGGACATCGGCTGCGTCAGGCTGACCGAACGCCACCTCAAGAGCGATCCGCCCACGGCCGAACAGATCGCCGCGGCTGAGGCTGACGTAGATGCCGCGATCACCGAAGCGGGCCTGGACGTTCCGCTGGAACGCAGCACCGCCGTCGTCGGGGTTGCCGGTTCCATCACCACCATCACCGCGCATGCGCTGAAACTGCCGGAGTACCTGCCGGCCGCCATCCACGGTGCCGAGCTGTCCATCGAAACCATCCAGGCTGCGGCAAGCGACCTGCTGAGGATGACCAAGGCGCAGCGGGCCGAACTGCCGTACATGCACCCCGGCCGGGTTGACGTCATCGGCGCCGGAGCGCTGGTCTGGCGGCAGATCCTCACCAGGATGGGCGAGCTCACGGGCGGAGCGGTCATTACAGCCACCGCCAGCGAGCACGATATTCTTGACGGAATTGCCCTGAGTGTCAGTTAACTGAGTGTCAGCTAACGAGGCACCAGCCAACCGAGTATTGGATCTTGAATGACCAGAGCAACAGCCCGGTTCCGCCGGACGGTCTCCGCTCTGCTGTCTGCGGCGCTTGCCGGCGGCGTCGCTGCGGCAGCGATCGCAACAGCCCCCGCGGCGCAGGCAGACACCTGGCGCGACAAGGAATACTGGCTCAAGGAAGCAGGCATCACCAAGGCCTGGGAGATCTCCAAGGGCGCCAACGTCAAAGTGGCCGTGATCGACAGCGGCGTGGACGGCGACCACCCGGACCTGAAGGGCGCCATCGCCGGCGGCCATGACGTCTCGGGAGCGGGTACATCCGACGGGCAGAAAAGCATCGGTGCAAAGCCCGAGCACGGCACCCTCGTGGCCACCATGCTGGCGGGCCGCGGACACCAGCCGCCGCCGAAGAAGTCCAAGGCCGGCGCCAAGTCGACGCCCAGCCCGTCACCGTCGAAGACGTTGCCGGACGGGATCATGGGGGTCGCACCCGAAGCCGAGATCCTCTCCGTATCCACATGGCTGGGTTCAGCCAACCCTGGCGGGAAGAGCGATCAGGACCAGATCCCTGAGGCTGTCCGCTGGGCCGTGGACAACGGGGCCAAGGTAATCAACATTTCGCTGGGCAGCACATCGCCGGAATGGCCGCAGAGCTGGGACGCCGCCTTCCTGTACGCGGAACAGAAGGACGTGGTCATTGTGGCCGCGGCCGGCAACCGGGTCGGTGGAAACGTCCAGGTGGGGGCACCCGCCACCATCCCGGGCGTTCTCACCGTGGCGGGACTGGACCGTAACGGCAACGCCAGCACGGACTCCTCGTCGCAGGGCATCAGCATCGGCGTGGCAGCGCCCGCCGAGAAGCTTGCCGGAGGGCTCCCCGGCGGGAGCTACGCGGAATGGGCCGGCACCTCCGGCGCCACCCCGATCGTTTCAGGCGTGGCCGCGCTGATCCGCTCCAAATGGCCGCAGATGAGCGCGGAGCAGGTCATCAACAGAATTGTCACCACTGCCAAGGATGCGGGGGCGCCGGGCAAGGACCCGCTGTACGGTTTCGGGGTGCTCAATGCCGAGGCGGCACTGAAGGACAACGTCGCAGAGACGCAGACCAATCCGCTGGGGTCCATCTCGGACTGGATCCGCGTCCACCGCCGCGGAAACCTGGCAACGCCGTCCCCGGTTCCGCCTGCCGAATCCCACGTGGCCCAGCCCACCCTTCCCAAGGCCACGGTGCCGGTGGCGCAGCCGCCGTCGCCTCTGGACAGCGCCCTTCCTGCCGCCGTCGTCATCGGTTTCGGAGGCCTCTTCCTGGCCATCATCGCCGGCGCAGCCATTCAGCTGCGCCGCGCCTACCGGGCGTCCGGCGGAAGCGGCGAGGAGCCCGATACGGGTGTGCTGAACCGGGTGGATTCCGGCGATCCGCCTCGTTAGTGAAGATTTTCACAAACTACTGTATTCTGGATGCATGGCAACCACCCCTCAGCTCCAGGACCGTCCCCGGGTGCTCGTCGTCGGCGGCGGGTACGTCGGCCTGTACGTAGCACTCAAACTGCAGAAGAAGATCGCGAACGCCGGCGGCATCGTCACCGTCGTGGATCCGCTGCCCTACATGACCTACCAGCCCTTCCTGCCCGAGGTCGCCGGCGGCAACATCGAGGCGCGCCACGCTGTGGTCTCCCACCGCCAGCACCTCAAGCAGACCGAACTTATCCAGGGCCGCGTCACCTCGATTGACCATGCCAACCGCACTGCCGTGGTTGCTCCGGCAGACGGCGGCGACAACTTCGAGATTCCGTACTTCGACGTTGTCCTGGCGGCCGGTGCGATTACCCGCACCTTCCCCATCAAGGGCCTGGGGGACAAGGGCATCGGGCTCAAGACCATTGAGGAAGCCGTTGCACTTCGCAACAAGGTCCTCGAGCGGATTGAGACCGGCTCGCTCATGACGGATCCCGCAGAGCGTGCCCGCGCCCTGACGTTCGTCGTCGTCGGCGGCGGCTTCGCCGGCATTGAGTGCATTACCGAGATGGAAGACCTCGCCCGCGCGGCGGTCAAGAACAATCCTCGCGTCAAGCAGGAGGAAGTCCGCTTCGTCCTCGTCGAAGCCATGGGCCGCATCATGCCCGAGGTCACGGCCAAGCAGGCCGAATGGGTCGTGGAGCACCTCCGCAGCCGCGGCATCGAGGTGCTGCTCAACACCTCGCTTGACAGCGCCGAAGGCTCCCTGAAGCTCATCAACCTCCCGGACAAGACCCCGGCGCAGGAATTCGAGTCGGACACCCTGGTGTGGACCGCCGGTGTGCAGGCCAACCCGATGGTCCGGTCCACCGACTTCCCGCTCGAGCCGCGCGGACGTGTGCGCACGCTCCCGGACCTGCGCATCGCAGGCGACGAAGGCATTGTCGACAATGCCTGGGCTGCCGGCGACGTCGCTGCCGTGCCTGACCTCACCGGAAGTGGACTGCCGGACGGTACCTGCGTCCCGAACGCCCAGCACGCACTTCGCCAGGCGAAGCGCCTCGCCAAGAACCTGTGGGCTTCCCGCTGGAACAAGCCGCTGGTGGACTACAAGCACAAGAACCTTGGCGCTGTTGCCGGCTTCGGCGAGTGGAAGGGTGTTGCCAACATCAATCTCCTCGGCCGCATCGGTCTCAAGGGCGGCCTCGCCTGGCTGGCACACCGCGGCTACCACGGCATGGCCATCCCCACGGTTGAGCGCAAGGTCCGCGTAATCTTTGGCTGGATCCTGAGCTTCTTCATGGGCCGCGACACCACGCCGCTCATGGACCTCGACAACCCCCGCGGTGCCTTTGTTGCGGCCGCCACCCCGGCTCCGAAGCCGGCCGCCGCTCCGGCTGCCCCGGTTGCCGGCAAGACCGCCGACGCCCCGCTGGGTGGTTCAAAGGACCCTGTTGTGGCGGAAGCCAAGTAAAGAGCTACAGCTGACGACGGCGGCCGTTCCCCCTGGGGGAGCGGCCGCTTTCGTCGTTGGCCTGTTTTCTTCAGTGCGGCTTCCGACGCAGCCGCGTCCCGGGAAGCGGCTGCGGTGAAGTCTAGACTGGCTGCATGACGGGTGAAAAGAACCTCCAGACGCTCCTGGCCGCCATGCATCCGGTGCTCCGCGAAGGCGAGTACGTGTATGTGCTCTGGCCGCACGGAAGGCCCTTGGCAGCCGGCATCGAGGCTGCTGTCCGTGAAGCCGAAGGGCTGACCGTGGTGCTGCCGCGCGCCGAGGCGGACGCCCTGGGACTCGATTACGACTTCGTGGCCGCCTGGATCACTCTGGAGGTCCATTCGGATCTGGAGGCCGTGGGCCTGACTGCCGCCGTGAGCCGGGCCCTGACAGACGCCAAAATCAGCTGCAACGTGCTGGCAGGCTTTCACCATGACCACTTGCTGGTCCCCGTGGGAGACTCTGCCCGGGCCCTCGAGGCGCTGGCCGAGCTCGCAGCGGCGAACGCAACTGATCCTGAACCCGTGCGCGAGGTGAAGCTGCGGAATGAGAAACCCGAAGACCGCGAAGCCATCCTCGCTTTGGCGGCCGAGGCATTCTCGGTGTCTCCGGTCACAGGACTGCCGGTCGAGGGCGAGCCCGTGGAGGTGGACATCCTGCGCCGGCTATTCGAATCGCAGGAGTATCTGCCGGAGCTCAGCGTTGTGGCCGAGCTGGACGGCGAAATCGTGGGACACGTGATCAGCACGCGGGCGTGGGTGGACGGCCTTGAGCTGCTGGGGCTGGGCCCCATCGGTGTGGCGCCCAGGCTACAACGCCACGGCATCGGCTCGGCGCTCATGCGTGAAACGGTAATCCGGGCCAACGCGGCAGGGGAGCGGGGCATTGCCTTGCTCGGCAGCACCGAATATTACCCGCGGTTCGGCTTCGTGCCTTCGGCGTCCATGGGCATAGAGGCGCCCGATAAAAAGTGGGGAGACAACTTCCAGTTCCTTCCGCTCGCAGTCTGGCCCGGAGGCGTGCACGGAACCTTCCGGTACGCGGAACCTTTCGCTGCCGTGGAAGGCGATACCATTGACCGGGCGCCCCAGTAGCCCAATTGGCAGAGGCAGCGGACTTAAAATCCGCGTGTTGTGGGTTCGAGTCCCACCTGGGGTACAAGTTTCCCGGTTCGTGAGGTGCCGTATGAACGGCCCGTATTCGGGCGCGGATAATGTCATTCCTTCAGGTGTCCCATATGCAACGAGTGTTATAAGGATGTGACCTTACTCACTTATGTTCGGGGCCCAATTGCACTAGCTTGAAGTTAGCTCAGGAACACCTGACCAATCGCATCAAAGGCCGTTCGCACCTTTCGATCGAGGAGACATTAAATGATTTCACTCCCCCAGACGGCGCCCCGAGTAGCTAAGCTCACAGCGCTTAGCATCGGCGTCGCCCTTCTGGCTACGGCTTGTGGTGGCAGCTCCACTCCAACCGCGACCACCTCAGCGGCCGGCGGGGCCGGCGGCATCGCGTGCCCTGCTGCCAGCGCGACAGCCGGAGGCTCCAGCTCAGCAGCCGCAGAAGCCTCCGTGCCCGCTTCGACGACGACCACCCCCACTCCGCTGAAAATCGGATCGCTCCTGCCGACAACGGGGTCGCTGGCGTTCCTCGGCCCACCCGAAATTGCCGGCGTTAACCTTGGCATCAAGGAGATCAACGCCGCTGGCGGCGTTCTGGGCAAGCCGGTGCAGGTTGTCCACCGCGACTCGGGCGACACGAAGACGGACATTGCGACGCAGTCGACTACGGCCCTGCTGGGCCAGGGTGTCAGCGCCATCATCGGCGCGGCTTCCTCCGGCGTCTCGAAGACCGTCATCAACCAGATCACCGGAGCCGGCGTCCTGGAATTCTCTCCGGCCAACACTTCCCCGGACTTCACCACCTGGGACGACAAGGGCCTGTACTGGCGTACGGCTCCCTCTGACGTCCTTCAGGGCAAGGTTCTCGGTAACTACATGGCCACTTGTGGAGCCCAGACCCTGGGCATGATGGTCCTCAACGACGCTTACGGCACCGGCCTGCAGAAAAACGTGAAGGAAGCCTTCACCTCCGCCGGCGGCCAGGTTGTGGCTGAGCAGCTCTACAACACCGGCGATTCGCAGTTCAGCAGCCAGGTCGATGCGCTGGTCGCCGCCAAGCCCGACGCCATTGCGCTGATCACGTTCGACGAAGCCAAGAGCATCATTCCGCTGCTGACCGGCAAGGGAATCAAGCCGGAACAGCTGTTCCTAGTTGACGGCAACCTCTTCGATTACAGCAAGGACTTCAAAGCAGGAACCCTTAAGGGCGCTCGCGGCACGCAGCCGGGAACCTTTGCTAAGGAGGACTTCAAGAAGTCGCTTCTCGCGATTGATCCCGCCCTGCGGACGTTCAACTATGCAGGCGAGGCGTACGATGCAACCAACATGACCGCGCTTGCGGCAGAGGCAGCAAAGAGCACCAAGGGCACGGACATTGCCAAGCAGCTCAAGGCAGTCTCTGAAGGCGGCGAGAAGTGCAACACCTTCCCGTCGTGTGTCACCCTGCTCCGGAACGGCAAGGACATCGACTACGACGGCCAGTCCGGTCCGATCACGTTCTCTGACGCCGGTGACCCCACGGAAGCCTACATCGGCATCTACGAGTACGACGACACCAACAAGCCGCAGCCTGCGAAGGAAGAATTCGGCAAGCTGTAGCCCCTTTCCTAGCCAGACCAGTAGCCCCCGTCCCACGAGGACGGGGGCTTCTGCGTGCCAGACCATTGGCTTGGCGCTGCGCAACGACCGGTGACGCGACAGTCTGCGCCGCGTGACGCCGTCGTGCGCCTCCAGTCGTGCGCCTCCAGTCGTGCGCCTCGCTGAGCGAGTGGTACGCCCGGGGCTAGACAAGAACCACGGGCACGCAGAAAGGGCCGCCACCGGAGGTGACAGCCCTTCTGGCGGTCCAGCGAAGCTTAGGCTTCGTCGGCGAGCGTTCCCAGGTACAGCTGGATGACCTTCGGGTCCTTCATCAGCTCCCGGCCTGTTCCTGTGTACGCGTCCTTGCCCTGGTCCAGGACGTAGCCGCGGTCGCAGATCTGCAGGCAGCGGCGGGCGTTCTGCTCCACCATGATCACGGACACGCCAGCGCGGTTGATCTCATGCACGCGAAGGAACGTTTCGTCCTGTTTCACGGGGGAGAGGCCTGCCGACGGCTCGTCCAGCAGCAGCACCGCGGGGTCCATCATGAGGGCCCGGCCCATGGCCACCATCTGGCGCTCCCCGCCGGACAGCGAACCGGCGCGCTGGGCCCTGCGCTTGCCAAGCTCAGGGAAAAGGTCGGTGACAAAGTCGAACCTCTCGGCGAAGTCCTTGGGGCGCTGGAACATGCCCATCTGCATGTTTTCCTCGATGGTGAGGGTGGCGAACACGTTGTTGTTCTGCGGCACGAAGCCGACGCCCTGCGTGACGAGCTTGTTCGCCTTGAGACCGGTCAGGTCCTGGCCGCGGACCACCACTGAGCCCGAGTGCACCTTCACGAGGCCAAACATGGCCTTGAGGAGTGTGGACTTCCCGGCGCCGTTCGGCCCGATGATGCCGATCAGCTCGCCTTTGCGGGCCTCGATGCTGCAGCCATTGAGGATGTTCACACCGGGCAGATATCCGGCCACGAGGTTCGTGACCTTGACGACGGAGTCGTCCGCTGCTGCGCTCTTTGCGGCCGGTGCCGCGCTCGTGGCACTCATGCTTTGTCCTTGTCTGTGCGGATGGTCTCCTGCATATCTGGCGCCACAACGTCCACGGCGATGATGCCGGCGTTTTCCGTGCCGACGATCGACTCCTCGTCGGCGACGAGTTCCTGCTCCAGGGCCTTGATGCCTTCAGAATCGCCCAGGTCGACGTCGTGGTGGGCACCCAGGTAGGCATCGATCACCGCCGGGTTCTTCATGACCTCGCCCGGGGGACCCTCGGCCACGATCTTGCCTTCAGCCATGACAACTACCCAGTCAGCGATGTGGCGCACCATGTTCATGTCATGTTCCACGAAGAGGACCGTCATGCCCTCTGCCTTGAGGTTCTTGATGTGGTCCAGCAGGGACTGGGTCAGCGCAGGGTTGACGCCCGCCATGGGCTCATCGAGCATGACGAGCTTGGGCCGGACCATGAGCGAGCGTGCCATTTCGAGCAGCTTGCGCTGGCCGCCGGACAGCGAGGCCGCGTAGTCGTCCTTCTTCGTGTCCAGCTTGAATTTCTCCAGCAGGACGTTCGCCTGATCCGTGATTTCCTTTTCCCGGCTGCCCCACATGCCCTTGAACAGGGCCTTGGAAAGCCGTTCGCCGGGCTGGTCAGAACCGCCCAGGCGCATGTTCTCCATGACCGTCAGCTTGCCCATGACCTTGGTCAGCTGGAAGGTGCGGACCATGCCCATGCGAGCCACCTTGTAGGAGGAGACGCCGGCAATGCTCTGCCCTTCAAACTGCCACTTGCCGGAGTTCGGGGTGTCGAAGCCGGTGAGCAGATTGAAGAGGGTGGTCTTGCCCGCACCGTTCGGACCGATCAGGGCCGTGATCTTGTGCCGAGGGATCTCCAGGTATTCGACGTCGACGGCGTTGATGCCCCCAAACGTGCGGGTCACGTTTTCGGCGACGACGATGGGGTCCCGCTTCTTGCAGCCGGGGGTGTTCTCTCCGACGGCGATCGCGCGGGCGTCCGTCATGTAGTCGACGCCGGCTTCCATTGATTCTTCGCTGTGCTTGCTCATGCGAACGCCAGCTCCTTCTTGTTGCCGAAGACTCCCTGGGGCCTGAAGATCATCAGCAGCATCAGGGCTACACCCACGAGGATGTAGCGCAGCTGCCCGGCCTGGACTGTGGTCAGCCAGGTCACCGCGCCCGATTCGATGAGGCCGTAGAGAATGCCCTGTGTCAGCGACAGGACCACCCAGAAGATCATGGCGCCGATGACCGGCCCCAAAACGGTGGCCATGCCGCCAAGCAGGAGGCAGGTCCACAGGAAGAACGTCAGCTCCGTGCCGTAGTTGGCAGGCTGGACTGCGCCGCGGGGGAGCGTGAAGACCATGCCGGCCAAGGCGCCCAGCACACCACCGATGACCAGCGCCTGCATCTTGTAGGCGTACACGTTCTTGCCCAGGGAGCGCACCGCGTTCTCATCCTCGCGGATGCCCTTCAATACGCGCCCCCAAGGGCTCCGCATCAGAAGCCAGATAATAACGCAGCAGATCACCGCGAGGCCCCAACCGATGACCCGGATGAAGAAGTCCCTGTTGTTCATGCCGAGGTAGTCGCCCTCGGGGAACGGGTTCATCGAGTAGAACCCGCCTTCGAAGGCTGCGAGTCCGTTGGCCGAGCCAGTCACCGACGTGAGCTGGTTGGTGGTGACGACGTAGCGGATAATCTCCGCCGCCGCAATGGTGACGATGGCCAGGTAGTCCGCCCGCAGGCGGAGGGTGGGGATACCCAGAACCAGCGCGAACAGCACAGAGCAGATGACAGCGATCAGCAATCCCACGAAGAAGGGGGCGCCGAAGCTAAGGGTGGAGATGGCGAAGCCGTAGGCTCCCACCGCCATGAAGCCGGCCTGGCCGAAGTTCAGCAGGCCCGAGTAGCCGAAGTGGACAGCAAGGCCCAGGGCGGCTAGGGCGTAAGCGGCAGTCGTCGGGCTGAAAAGCTCTCCGGCGGCGCTTGCAAGGATGAATCCGAAGTCCATGGCTGTCTCCTAACCCACGCGCTCGCGACGGCCCAGGATGCCCTGCGGCCGGAACAAGAGGACAACAATCATGATGAACAGCGCTCCCACGTATTTGAGGTCGGCCGCGAGGCCGAAGACGGTGGTCAACTCGACGAAGATGCCGACGATGACGGATCCGATCAGGGCGCCGAAGACGGTGCCGAGGCCACCGAGCGTCACGCCCGCGAAGATGAGCAGCAGGATCTGCGAGCCCATGTCGAACGTGACGCCGGGACGGTAGTAGGCCCAGAGGATGCCGCCGAGGGAGGCCAGCACGCCGCCGACAATCCAGACGAGACGGATGACGGAGTCCACGTCAATGCCTGAGGCGGCTGCCAAGGCGGGGTTGTCCGCCACTGCCCGGGTGGCCTTGCCCAGCCGGGTCTTGAGTAGGACGATGCCGATCAGGCCGATCACGATTGCGCTGATCACCAGCGACCACAGGTTGTTGGGTGAGATGGAGACCGGCCCGATCTGGATTTCCGCGCTCTGGGCAAAGGGCAGCTGCTGGGTGGCACCGCCAAAGTAGAACTGGATGACGTATCGGATGGCGAGGGCCAGGCCGATGCTGACGATCATCATGGGGACCAGACCGGTGCCGCGGCGCCGCAGCGGCCGCCAGAGGCCGGCGTCCTGGGCGTAGCCGAAGAGTCCTCCACCCAGGAGGGCCAGGAGGATGGCGAGCCAGAACGGCAGGTTCATGGCATTAAAGACGAATACGAGAACGGCGCCAAGCGTCACCATCTCACCGTGGGCGAAGTTGGTCAGCCCGGTGGTGCCGAAAATCAGGGACAGCCCCACGGATGCGAGGGCGAGCAGGAGCCCGAAGCTCACGCCGGCGACCAGCCGGTTGAGCAGGTTCTGGCCGAAGTCCTGCTGTTGGACGACGATGCCTTTGCCGAAGGCGAAGATCACCGAGACGTTAGACGTCTGGCTGAACGTGATGCTGCGGGGGTTGGCCTGGCCCGCCGCGAGCTTGATGCCCTGCGGCAGGGTGGACTCGTCCAGCTGGACCTCGTAGGTGCCCTGGGACGGTACGCCTATGTTCCAGGCCCCGTTGGCACTCGAGGTTGCTGTTCCAGTGAAGTCACCGTTTTTGGCCGTGATCTTCACACCTTGGATGGGGGCGCGTGCATCATCGCGGAGGAAGCCGCTGATGTTGTTCTGGAACTGCTGGTTCGACGGGGATGGCGTCGGTGATGGCGTGGCCGCCAGCGATGCTGGTGCGGCGACGAGCAGGATTGCCACGGTGGCGGCGGCAATTGCCCCCATGACCTTCAGCAATCCGGCTGGCCGTCTGCGCGGCAGGCCTCTCGGTGTGCGTCTCAAATTCAAAACCTCCACATGGGGGTGGCGTGGGTTGCGATTGCTTCATTGCAGCCGCTGCGAACGGAGAAGGTGACAGGGGTGGTGCAATTTTTGGTGTAGCTGTTTACTGGATACTTGTGATGTTTGTCACCCTTCTTCGCTCATGTTACAGCGCAGGCAGTACAAACTTTGCGGGCAAACATGCTGCCTAGATCGCGATCAGGTAACAACTGTGAAGCTGGGTCCAATCCACAATTCAGTGTCGCTAATGAAAACTTTTGGTGTATCGGAGTATTCCTAAACAGTCCCTTCTGCGGCGGTGAAAACGCCGGGGTGCAGCCCGGGCAGGTCACGATTCCGTGTCGGCCGTGGCCGGGGCGGAACTTTACCCGCCGCCGGCGCGTGGGAATTGGTAGCTTGAATAGAAGAAACCACTAGCACCCCTCTGGAGGACACCCGCAATGGCACTTGGCGGAAACCCGATCTTCAACGGAAAGAACTTCCGTGGAGCCACCCAGGCGCCGCCTGTACCGCAGGCGTTCGGCCAAAACCACTACGGCCAGGCTCCCGGTCGTGCACCGGGCCAGGTCATCGACGCCCAGGGCGGCTGGATGGCCCAGCAGCAGAACATGACGCAGGACCAGCTGCAGCAGATGTACAACCGGCCGGCCGCCGGCCCCGCCGAGACCGGCCGGATGACCTATGACGACGTCATTGTCAAGACCGCTGTCTGCCTCGGCGTCGTGATGGCCGGAGCTGCCGTCACCCTGTTTGTCGGCCTTTCGCTGGCAGGCATGCTGATGATCGTTGGTGCACTGGGCGGCTTTGTCCTGGGCCTCGTCAACTCATTCAAGAAGCAGCCCTCGCCCGCCCTGATCCTGGCGTATGCCGGGCTTGAGGGCCTGTTCCTCGGCGGCCTGACCCGCATCCTTGACGGCTTCTACCCGGGTGTCGGGCTCCAGGCTGTCATCGGCACGCTCTCGGTGTTCGGTGTGACCCTTCTGCTCTTCAAGAGCGGAAAGGTCCGCGCCACCCCGAAGGCCATGCGTTTCTTCATGATCGCAATGATCGGCTACGCCGTGTTTGCCCTCGTCAACATGGTGCTGGTCTGGACCGGTGCGGTTAAGACGCCGTTCGGGCTCAGCACCAGCGTTGAGATCTTCGGCATTCCGCTGGGGGTCTTCATCGGGATCCTGGCCATCGGTCTGGCCGCCTTCTCGCTGATCATGGACTTCACCAGCATCGAGGCCGGCGTGCGCAGCGGCGCTCCCGAGCGCTTCTCGTGGACCGCGGCCTTCGGCCTTACCGTCACGCTGGTCTGGCTCTACGTGGAAATCATCCGCCTGCTGGCCATCCTCCGCGGCGACGACTAGAACGCCAGGCGGCCGCCGCCGTCGTGCTTAATCAGGAAGAGGGTCCCGCTCCGGCGGGGCCCTCTTCCGTCATTAAGCCTGTTCTTCCATACAGGTGGAGGGGCGCGGTCAGCTAAGGCGCTCCAGCACCAGTGCCATGCCTTGCCCGCCGCCCACGCAGAGCGTGGCCAGGCCCAGGGTTCCGTCCGTCGCGCGCAGGCCGTTGAGCAGCGTGGTGGTGATCCGGGCACCGGTCATGCCGAAGGGGTGGCCGAGGGCAATGGCGCCCCCGTGGACGTTGAGCTTCGCAGAATCGATCCCGAGTTCGCGGGCGCTGGCGATCACCTGGACCGCGAAGGCCTCGTTGAGCTCCACGAGATCAATGTCCCCGATGCCCAGGCCGCCAGAAGCCAGGGCCCGCCGGGTGGATTCCACCGGGCCCATTCCCATCAGCTCGGGTGACAGCGCGCTGACGCCGGTCGATACGATGCGCGCCAGCGGCTCCAGTCCCAGTTCCCTGGCCCGTGAATCGCTCATGATGACCATCGCGGCAGCGCCGTCGTTGAGGGGGCAGGCGTTGCCGGCAGTGACCGTGCCCTCTCGGCGGAACACGGGCTGCAGGGCACTGACGGCTTCAAGGGTGACGCCGGCGCGCGGCGAGTCGTCCCGGTCCACCACCGTGCCGTCGCGCCGTTCATAGGGTGTGATTTCC
The DNA here is from genome assembly GCF_056395905.1 of Arthrobacter sp. 05T444. Taxonomy (NCBI): domain Bacteria; kingdom Bacillati; phylum Actinomycetota; class Actinomycetes; order Micrococcales; family Micrococcaceae; genus Arthrobacter; species Arthrobacter sp. 05T444. The sequence goes on along the minus strand of NZ_JBFTKK010000002.1, from coordinate 359,090 downwards.
CTGGCGTAGAACCCGGAAGCGATGGCGGCCTCGGCCCGGTTCTGGCTCAGCACTGCCCACGCGTCCTGCTCTTCGCGGCTGATGCCGTAGGACGTGGCCACGTTCTCGGCCGTCTGGCCCATGGCGACGTAGATGTCCGGCATACGCCCGCCCAGCCGCGGGTCCGTCCAGGGCGTGTTGGACTCGGCCCGTGCTGCGGTGCGCTGGCGGGCCGGCCCGAACCGGGGGTTGTGGTTGCCGGCGTCGGTTTCTCCGGCCCCGGCCCAGCTCTGGTACCGGGACACGGCCTCGACGCCGGCCGACACGAACGCCTGCCCCTCGCCGGCCTTGATGGCGTGGTAAGCCATGCGGATGGTCTGCAGGCTCGAGGCGCAGAACCGGTTGATGGTCGCCGCAGGGACGGTGTCCAGGCCCGCCAGTATGGTGACCACCCGTGCCATGTTCGAGCCGGCTTCTCCACTGGGTTCGGCACACCCCAGATAGAGGTCGTCGAGCCCGGGACCGCTGTCCCCGGACGGGTCGAATGACGGCAGCTTCGCAAGCGCCGCGGCCACCATGGCCGCGGCGAGGTCGTCCGGCCGCTCGTCTTTCAAGGACCCCTTGAAGGCGCGGCCGATCGGGCTTCTGGCGGTTGAAACAATGACTGCTTCCGGCATGCGCCCAGCCTACGCCCGCGGCTACGCCAGCCGCATCGCCCCGGCGGCCGGGGTGACAGTGAAGATGTCCGGCGCGGTGTATCCCGCCTCGGCAAAGGCCCGTTCGACGGCGGTGCGCACCCGCTGTTCCTCCGCCACCGGGGTCAGGGCGATGGCCGCGCCGCCAAACCCGCCGCCCGTCATCCGGGCGCCGATGGCCCCGTTCGACCGGGAGGCTTCGACAGCAAGGTCCAGCTCGGCGCAGGAGATTTCGAAATCATCGCGCATGGAGGCGTGGCTGGCATCCAGGAGTCCGCCGATCGACGAAGGACCCTCCAGACCAAGAAGTTCCACGGTCTGCAGGACGCGGTCGTTTTCGGTGACGACGTGGCGGACCCGGCGGAATGTGACTTCGTCCAGGAGTCCGCTGGCCTCGTCGAGGTCGCCCGGTGCAACATCCCGCAGGGCCTTGACGCCAAGCACTTCTGCCCCCAGCTCGCAGGATGCCCGGCGGGACGCGTAACCGCCGTCGGCATGGGAGTGGGAAACCTTGGTGTCGATCACGAGCATGACCAGGCGGGCGGCCTCTGCCTCAAAAGGCACCAGCTCCACGCTTTGGTCGCGGCAGTCGAGGAACACGGCATGCCCTGCTGAGCCCCGCAACGAGGCGGACTGGTCCATGATGCCTGTGGGTGCGCCGACGAAGTCGTTCTCGGCACGCTGCGTTGCCAGGACCATTTCCTCGGGGCTGAGCCCGGCGCCGGTGATGTCATTCAGGGCGGAGACAACGGCGCATTCGATGGCATGGGACGAGGAGAGTCCTGCACCGAGAGGAACGTTGGAATCCAGGAGCAGGTCAAGGCCGGGAACGTCGATGCCGCGCTGCTGCAGCGACCAGATGACGCCCAGGGGGTACTTGGTCCAGCCCTTGGCCGTCCGGCCGTCCAGCGTGGCGGTGTCCGCCGTCGTCAGGCCCTGGTCCCCGTAGGTGGACAAGAGCCGCACCGTTGAGTCGGAACGGACGCCGACGGCGACACGCGCCGTCTTGTCGATCGCGAACGGAAGGACGAAGCCTTCGTTGTAGTCGGTGTGTTCGCCGATCAGGTTCACCCGGCCCGGGGCCTGCCAGACGCCGTCCGGTTCGCTGCCGAAGGCGGCTCGGAACTGTTCCGCGAGCTGGGTGGTGCTGGCGGCGGTCATGCGTGGGCTCCTTCGGTGAGTCCGGAGGCGGACGGGGCGAGTGCTTCAGCCGTCGAGGCTGGAACAGTGACAGCGCGGAGCCTCTCAGCCACAAGCTCGGGTGTGGTGTCGTTGATGAACGCGCCCATGGCGGCCTCCGATCCTGCCAGGAACTTGAGCTTGTCCGCAGCGCGGCGGGGGGAGGTGAGCTGCAGGTGCAGGTAGCCCGCCGGGCGGAGCAGGGTGTCCACCGGTGCCTGGTGCCAGGCCGAGATGTAGGGGGTCGGTGTGGGATACAGGGCGTCGAGGCGTTTGAGCAGGTCCAGGTAAACGTGCGCCAGTTCGTCCTTCTCTTCGCCGGTCAGTGCCGCCAGGTCGGGAACCTGGCGGTGGGGAACGAGGTGGATCTCAAGGGGCCAGCGGGCGGCGAACGGAACGTAAGCGCTGAAGCTGTCGCTTTCCATGACCATCCGGCTGCCGTCCTCCCGTTCTGCCCTCAGAAGCGAGCCGGTCAGCGTTTGCCGGCCGTCGGCGTCGTCATAGAACTTGCGGGCGGCGGCCCCCATGACGGCGGCCCGGGGTGTCACGTAAGGGTAGGCATAAATCTGGCCGTGCGGGTGGTGCAGGGTCACGCCGATGTCCGCTCCGCGGTTTTCGAACGGGAAAACCTGCTTGATGCCCGGCAGGGCGCTGAGGGCGGCGGTGCGGTGGGCCCAGGCTTCAACCACGGTCCGCGAGCGGGTTTCGGTCAGGCCGCTGAAGGATCCGGTGTGCTCGGGCGTAAACGTCACCACCTCGCACCTGCCGAACGCGGGTCCAGTAGTTCCCCAGCCTGGGTTGTCCGGAACCGGCCCTACCGCCGGGCCCAGGGAGGGGAAGCGGTTTTCGAATACGGCGACGTCGTAGTCCGGCGCCGGGATCTCGGAGGGGTTGGCGTCGGTGGTGGGGCAGATCGGGCATTGGTCCGCCGGCGGGAGGTGCGTGCGGGCCTGCCGGTGCGCGGCCACGGCCACCCATTCCCCGGTGAGGGCGTCGAAGCGGACCTCGCCCGGTTCCCCGCGGGCCGGGAGGTCCCGGCGGTCCTGCGTGGTTTCCACGGAACGGGGCCGGGCCGATCCGGCGTCGTCGAAATAGAGCAGTTCCCGGCCGTCGGCAAGGTGGGTGCTGGTGATGTGGGTCATGCGTCATGTCCTTTGAACGCGGTAACCGGCCGGTTCGGGCCGGCCGGGAGGTAGGGGTGGAGTTCGGCAGCAGAAGCGTGGAGTGCTCCGCGTGCGGGCCGTTCGTGATGGGGGCCGGCGGGCACGATGCGCACATCGCGGACCGTCTCCCGCAGCAGGTCCAGTGCGGAGCGGCCGCCGTAGCCCGTGCCGATTCTGGTGTCGGTGACCAGCGTGCCGACGGCCGAAAGCGGCGCTATTCCGGCCAGCCCGACGAGTCCGTACTTTGTGGCATCCGCGAGCACGACCAGCTCGCCCGACGCTGCAATCATGGCGGCGTTCACCTCGGCTTCGAGGAGGTTGGGCGACGTGATTCCGGCATGCGGGTCGATGCCGTGCACTCCCATGAAGCAAAGGTCTGCGTGAAGGTTTTTCATGGCGTGCATGGTGACCGGGCCGACGAGTGCTTCGGAGGGCGTCCGCTGGCCGCCAAGCACCAGGGTGCGGATGCCGCCGGGTTCACCGCCTGGGTGTTCCCGGTCTGACTGTCCCTGCCCTGACTGTCCCTGGCCTGACTGGGGCGACGGGGCCGGACCCGCCAGGGCATTGGCCACCATGATGGAATTCGTGGCAACCGTCAGACCGAGGCCGCGGGGGAGGAGCCGGGCGAACTCATACGTTGTGGTGCCGCCGGAGATGAGGAGCGTCATGTCCGGCCGCAGCAGGTTCAGCGCTTCGGCTGCGATGGCCCGTTTCGCCTCGGTTTCCTGGGCCAACTTGCTGACAAACTCCGGTTCGACGGCGCCAAAGGTTCCGGTCTTCGTGGCACCGCCGTGAACCCGCAGCAGCAGGCCTTCGGCGTCCAGGGCGTCGATGTCCCGCCGGATTGTCATTTCCGAGACGCTGAGCAGACCGGCGAGTGAGGTGACGCGGACGGTGCCTTGGGCTTCGAGTTCCTGGAGGATCCGGTGCTGGCGCTGGGTTGCAAGCAAAGGGTCCCTCCTTTCCGGCCTCTTCGGCGCCTGTGGTCCGGAGCGCCGCTCACCAGTGCTCCGTCTGCCCCGTATGCGGCATATCACCATTGTGGCATAAAACGATCAAAAACAAATACTTTCTAACAAAAGATAACAATCGGATCGGCTGACGACGGAAGGCCCGCACGTTGTACGGTAAGTTTCATGACTTCCGGCGCCCTTCCTGAACCCCGTGATGACCAGCACGAACGCAGGCGTTATGCCTCCGGCCGGCAGTACGAGCTGAGGCGCGGCGACGCGCTCGCAGTGGTGACCGAGCTGGCCGCGGGTCTGCGCTGGTACAGCCGCGGCGGCGTCCAGCTCACCGAGTCGTATGGCGACGCCGATATCCCGCCGGGAGCAACGGGCATAACCCTGGCGCCCTGGGCAAACCGGGTGGAGGGCGGGACGTGGCACCTCAACGGCAAGAAGCAGCAGCTGGACATCACCGAGGTGTCGCGGAATAACGCCAGCCACGGACTCCTGCGCAACGCGTCGTACGCCCTCGTCTCCGAGTCGGAGTTTTCGGTGACCCTCGAAGCCCCCGTCTTCCCCCAGCATGGCTACCCGTTCCTGGTGCGGCACCGTGTGGAGTACTCCCTGGCCGAGGACCTGGGGCTGGTGGTGCGCCAAACCCTGATCAATGATTCGGAGGGTGACGCGCCGTTCGTCCTGGGGGCGCATCCGTACCTTCGGCTGGGCGACGTCCCCAGCGAGGACCTCACCCTGACCGTTCACGCAGATACGCGACTTGTGGCGGACAACAGGCTCATTCCCCGCAGTTCTGAACCTGTCAGCGAAGACACCGATCTGCGCCCGGGCCGGAAAGTGGGGGACCTCGACATCGACGTCGCCCTCACTGACCTGGAGTTCGACGGCGGGATTGCCCGTCACACGCTGTCGGCGGCAGACGGCCGCACCGTGAGCCTGTGGCAGGACGCCACGTGCCCGTTCGTGCATGTGTTTGTGACCCGCGAATTTCCCGGCCGGCCCAAGGCGGTGGCCATAGAACCGATGACCGGGCCGGCGAACGCCTTCAACTCCGGCCACGGCCTCGGGTGGCTGGCCCCCGATGAGTCTTTCACCATGACGTGGGGCATCAGCGGGAGCACCACCTGACTCTGTGCTTCGCTCCCGTTTCCCATAGCCGCGCAGCTAGGGAATTATGGGGCTATGACGCCAGCTAAGGACGCCACGCCCGAAGAACCTGTCAAGACAACCATCCTTCCGCCCCCGCGCCCACGGACGGAGCATGACCTCGAGCACGACATTCCTTACGGCGTGCGCATCGCGGCGGCGTGGGCATGGCGGCTGGGGCTGATCCTGCTGGTCATCGGCGGGCTCGTATGGCTGCTCAGCAAGGTCAGCTTCCTCATCATCCCGGTCATGGTGGCGGCGCTGCTGGCCGGCCTGCTCAGCCCCGTGGTGGGGTGGCTGCGCTCGCAGCGCCTTCCGAACGGAGCTGCCGTCGCCCTCACGGTCCTGGCGTTCGTCGGACTGATCGTCGGGGCGCTGGCACTGGTGGGGCGCCAGCTGGCTTTGGGCTTCCAGGAGCTGTGGAGCGAGGCACTGACGGGTGTCCAGCAGGTCCAGGACTGGCTGGCGGTGGGACCGCTGCACCTGACGGCCGCGCAGATTGACCAATACATTCAGGAAGCAACGGCTGCGCTGCAGAACAACAGCAGCAGCATACTCAGCGGTGCGCTTTCCTTCGGGAGCACTGCAGGACACTTTGCCGCCGGGATGGTGCTGGCGCTGTTCATCCTCATCTTCTTCCTCCTGGAGGGGGAGCGGATCTGGGGCTTCATGGTCCGGCTTCTCCCGCGGCGGGCACGCATTCCCGCCGATGGTGCCGGGCGGCGCGGCTGGACGTCGATGGTCAGCTACGCCCGGATCCAGATGTTTGTGGCCTTTGTGGACGCGGTGGGCATCGGAGTGGGTGCGGCCATCATCGGCGTCCCGCTGGCACTCCCGCTCGGCGTGCTCGTGTTCATCGGCTCCTTCATTCCGGTGGTCGGTGCCCTGGTGACGGGTGCCATCGCGGTGCTGCTGGCCCTTGTGGCCAACGGCCCCGTAAACGCGCTGGTCATGCTGGGCATCGTGTTGCTGGTGCAGCAGCTGGAAAGCCACATCCTGCAGCCGCTCGTCATGGGCAAGGCCGTGGCCCTGCACCCGGTGGCAGTGATCCTGTCTGTCGCCGCCGGTTCCTACCTCGCAGGCATCCCCGGAGCCCTCTTCTCCGTGCCGATCCTTGCCGTAGCAAACTCGGCGATTCGGTATATTGCCGGCAGAACGTGGGAACATGATCAAGTGCTGGCTGCCGCGCGCGGCAGTGTCGCGGCGGGCTCAGCCGGCGCAGACCAGGACAACACCTTCAAAGACGTCCGTTTGCCGGGTGCGAATCCCGGCCACGGCAAGGACGCCGATCGTGCAACAGGTGCCCCGGGCGGCAAGGCCGCTCCGGGCTCCGAAGCTGAATTTCCCAAAGGAGAATAGTTCGTGAATACCCCTGAAAGCCTTCCCGTCACGCTGGACGATGTCCTTGAGGCGCAGAAGTTGCTTGACGGGATTATTACCCGGACGCCCGTGGAGTCCTCCCGGGCGCTGGGCAGCATGGTCGGCGGCCAGGTCTTCTTCAAGTGTGAAAACCTCCAGCGTGCCGGTTCCTTCAAGGTGCGCGGCGCCTACGTCAGGATGGCCCGCCTCTCTGAGTCGGACAAAAAGCGAGGAGTTGTGGCGGCCTCAGCCGGCAACCACGCGCAGGGTGTGGCAGTGGCTGCCAAGAGCCTGGGTATCAAGGCACGGATCTACATGCCGCTCGGCGTGGCCCTTCCTAAGCTGGCCGCCACGCGCAGCCACGGCGCCGAGGTGATACTGCACGGGCATAACGTGGACGAGGCACTCGCCGAGGCGCAGCGCTACGCCGACGATACCGGCGCGGTCTTTGTCCACCCCTTCGACAACGTTGACGTGGTGGCCGGCCAGGGTACCGTGGGCCTGGAAATCCTCGAACAGATACCCGACGTCGACACCATCCTCATGGGCGTCGGTGGCGGCGGCCTGCTGGCCGGCGTGGCCGTGGCCGTCAAGGCCAGAGCCAAGGAACTTGGCCGGGAAATCCGTATCATCGGCGTGCAGGCCGAAAATGCGGCCGCCTACCCGCCGTCGCTGGCGGCCGATGCCCTGGTGCCCTTGAAAAAGGTTTCGACCATGGCCGACGGCATCGCCGTGGGCCGACCCGGGCAGCTGCCCTTCAGCATCATCCGTGAACTCGTGGATGACGTGGTCACGGTCAGCGAGGACTCCCTGGCAAGGGCGCTGATCTTCCTCCTGGAACGGGCCAAGATGGTGGTGGAGCCGGCCGGGGCAGTGGGCGTGGCGGCCCTTATGGACGGCAAGATCGAAAACCCCGGCACAACGGCAGTCATCCTGTCCGGCGGCAACATCGACCCGATGCTGATGCTCAAGGTCATTCAGCGCGGTCTTTCCGCCGCCGGCCGCTACATGACCGTGCGCATGATGCTCGACGACCGCCCGGGTTCGCTGGCCACTATCGCGCGGATCATTGCGGAGAACGATGCCAACGTGACGGGTCTTGACCACACCCGGGTGGGCGGATCCATCAGCATGGGGGACGTTTCCATCACGGTGAACCTCGAGACCAAGGGCCACGAGCACGGTGAACAGGTCCTCGGTGCGCTGCGCGCCGAGGGTTTCCAGCCGATCGTGGTGCACTAGGAGCAGGCATGCTGGACACCCCTGGCGACTCTCCGGCCACGAGGGACACGCCGGCGTCGCGCGCCAAGGGCGGGCTGCTGGTGGTGGGGTCATTCGTGGCGCTCCTCTTTGCCATCGAGCTGGTGAACATGCTCACGCTCCACGCCCTGAACGGCATCTTCGGACTCCGGCCGCGCAGCGCGGACGGAATCCTGGACATCTTCACCTTCCCTCTGCTCCACGCCAACCTGAACCACGTCCTGTCCAATGCGCTGCCCCTGATCATCTTTGGCTTCCTGGTCTTCATGTCCGGGTTGCGGATCTTCCTTACGGCCGTGGCCTGCAGCTGGCTGGGCTCCGGCGCGGCAGTCTGGCTGATCGGCGGCGGCGGGATCACCGTGGGGGCGTCCGGCCTGGTCTTCGGGCTGTTCGCCTTCCTCCTGGTCCGGGGCTTTTTCAACCGCAACTGGTGGCAGATTCTGCTGTCTGTGGTGCTCTTCATGGCTTACGGCAGCATCCTCTTCGGGCTCATTCCAAGCGTGGCGGGCTACGTCTCGTGGCAAGCACACCTCGGCGGCGCCGCCGGCGGCGTCCTGGCGGCGGTCGTGCTACGGGCAAGAAGCGCGGCCCGCAGCGGCTAAGGCGAGTTAAAGCACGACGCCGGCCCTCCCGCAATGGGGGAGGGCCGGCGTCGTGCGTTGACGGTCGTGCGTTTTAGCACGACCAGCCGAAGCGAAGGGCGCGCCGCTTAGCCTGCGTAGGGCTTGGCGGACAGGATCTCCACGGGGATTTCCTTGCCGTTGGGGGCAGTGTAGCTGAGCTTGTCGCCCTCTTTGTGGCCCATGATGGCCGCGCCGAGCGGGGACTTCTCGCTGAAGACATCCAGATCGGAGTCGCCGGCGATTTCACGCGAACCAAGCAGGAACTTCTCCTCGTCCCCGGCGATCCGGGCAACGACGAGCATGCCGGGCTCGACGATTCCGTCATCTGCCGGGGCTTCGCCGACGTGGGCGTCGCGGAGCAGCGCGGTGAGCTGGCGGATGCGGGCCTCAATCTTGCCCTGCTCTTCCTTGGCTGCGTGGTAGCCGCCGTTTTCCTTGAGGTCTCCCTCTTGGCGCGCAGCTTCAATTTTCTGGACGATATCCGCCCGGCCGGCGCTGGAAAGGTGGTCCAGCTCTGCCTTCAGGCGGTCAAAAGCTTCCTGGGTAAGCCAAGCTGCAGGCGCGCTGTTGGTGGTAGACACGGACTTCTCCTCTAGTGGTTAAACAAGCAGGTCATACAAGCAAAGACCCCGCCACGGTGGCCACTTGTGGAACTCAGCAACCAACTCAGCGGGGTAAAGGTATTGGTCCATTGTAGTCAATCCTGTGGATAAAACCCAACGAGCAAGCGGTGTGGGTCACATACCTACTTGGCGGCGCCCGGGATCCAGCAGCCGTCCACGACCGCAGAGACGGACTGCGATTCTGTGCGCAGCACTTCGCGCCGGGAGATGGTGCGGCCGCCGTCAGCACCCTGTGCCTGCTGGGAATCCGGCTGGTCCGGCGGAATATCCACCACTTTCCAGCCCACGACGGCGAACTTGGAATCGAGCGCCTTGACCGCGCACTTCACGGCGGTGCCGGGCTCCCGGGTGACCTGGAAATCCAGCTCGGCCCGGGTTGCGTCGGTGGTGCTGTAGCCGAGGTCCTTGAACGTGACAGACGACATGGCCGAGGACGTGGACACCCAGGCCAGGAATCCGATCCCGGCCACCAGGGCTGCAATCACTGCGCCCCGTTTGGCTTTTCCGGACAGCCCGCGCTTTGGACCGCCATAGCGATTGGCTAGGCTAATGTCTGCAGGCTGGGGAGTGCCCGACTTGTCCTCGGTAGTCACCCCTCCAGTTTAGTGGGGATCCGCCGGTGAAAAATCCGGAGCCAGCCGCCGCAACCGGCAACAGTAGAAAGAGGGGCAGTCCCAGATGACCGCGTCCACCAGCCAGTCACCTTCGCTTCGCCTGCTGACCGTCCATGCCCACCCGGATGACGAGTCGAGCAAGGGCGCCGCGACCATGGCCATGTACGCCGCTGCCGGTGTGGACGTCATGGTGGCCACCTGCACCGACGGCTCGCGGGGGGACATCCAGAACCCCGCCGTGGAGGGGGAGCCCCACCCCAAGCGGGACATGGCCGGAGCGCGCAGGCTCGAAATGAGTGAGGCCGCGCGGATCCTGGGCGTCAGGCAGCGGTGGCTCGGCTTCGTCGATTCAGGGCTGCCGGAGGGCGATCCGCTCCCGCCCCTGCCCGCCGGATCATTTGCACTGCAGCCGCTTGAACGCGCCGCCGCACCGCTGGTACGTCTTGTCCGGGACTTCAAGCCGCAGGTGATCGTCAGCTACGACGAAAAGGGCGGTTACCCGCACCCGGACCACATCATGGCCCACCGCGTGGCGGTGGAGGCCTTTGAGGCTGCCGGGGACCCGGCCAGGTACCAGGGAATCGGCGAGCCCTGGGAGCCGAGCAAGCTTTACTACGACCGCGCCTTCAGTCCCGACCGGTTCCGCGCCCTCCACTTCGCGCTCGAAGAGGCCGGGCTCCAGTCGCCCTATGCCGAGCGCTTGGCTGCGTGGCTTGAGACCGACGCCGAAGGGCACACCCCTCCGCAGCCCACCCACGCGACCACCACCCAGGTGGACTGCGGTGACTTCTTCGAAGCGCGCGACGACGCCCTCCGCGCCCACCGCACCCAGGTTGATCCGCTGGGCTTCTTTTTCGCTGTCTCTCCCGATATGCAGCGCCGGGCCTGGCCGTGGGAGGACTACACGCTGATCCAGTCGCGGGTGCCTGCCGAGCTCCCGGAGAAGGACCTTTTTGCGGGGCTAAGATAGAGACAACAGATCATTTCTATCCCGCGTAGAAAATGACGCGGTAGAAAATAACGCAGCCGAGAACGGCCAGGCGTCCTGCGCCCCAGTCCACCGAGAAGGTTCCAACCGTGCACCACTTGCTCATCGCCCTGGCATCGTCCCCGGCTCCCTCGCCTTCATTGCGCCCGGGCCTCTCGCAGGACCAGGTAACCCCCGGCCTGCTGGGGTTCCTGTTGACGGCGTTCATCGTCGTGCTGACGGCGCTGTTGATTGTGGACATGGTGCGCCGCATCCGGCGCGTGCGCTACCGCGCCCAGGTCGAAGAGGAGCGCATGGCTGCTGCTGAAGCTGCAGACATCGCCCACGACGATGCCGCTGACGGCAATGCAGGCAGAACAGACGCCTGACGCCGGCCCCGATGGCAGCACCACGGAGCCCGGGACAACGGAGCAGCCGGCCACCCAGCCGGTGGCCACGCAGCCGGGGGCGCACAACGCCCTGGGCGGGGAACCGTCCGCCTACTTGCGCCAGCACGCCGGCAACCCGGTGCACTGGCAGCCCTTCGGCGACCAGGCGTTTGCGTACGCGGCCGCCCGGAACGTTCCGGTGTTCCTGTCCATCGGCTATGCCGCATGTCACTGGTGCCACGTCATGGCCCATGAATCCTTCGAGGACCAGGCCACCGCGGACTATCTGAACGCGCATTTTGTCGCGGTAAAAGTGGACCGTGAAGAGCGGCCGGACGTCGACGCCGTCTACATGGCGGCCACGCAGGCCATCAGTGGCGAGGGTGGATGGCCCATGTCCGTTTTCCTGACGTCGGACGGACTCCCGTTCCATGCCGGAACCTACTTCCCGCCCCGGCCGATGCCCGGCCGGCCGTCGTTCCTGCAGCTGCTCGAGGCCGTGCGGGATGCGTGGGACGAGCGCCGCGACGCGGTGGAACAGAATGCCCGCTCCCTTTCGCAGAACATGGGCCACGCCCAGCTCTCCGCCGCTGTGGACCTATCAGGTCCGCCCGAGCTGCTCGATGCGGAGCTACTTCCCGCCGCGGTCCTGTCGCTGGCCCGGTCGGAAGACCCCGACGACGGCGGTTTCGGCGACGCCCCCAAGTTCCCGCCGTCGGCGGTACTTGAGTTCCTGATACGGCACGCGGCCGTGCCCTCAGAGACGGCCGGGGCGGCCCGGGACATGGCGGGGCGTACCCTGGCGGCCATGGCGCGTTCGGCGTTGTTCGACCAGCTCGACGGCGGTTTCGCGCGGTATTCCGTGACCCGCGACTGGTCCGTTCCGCACTTTGAAAAGATGCTCTACGACAACGCCCAGCTGCTCAGGGTTTACGTGCACTGGATCCGGCTTGGCGGCACGCCCGGCTTTCCCGCGGCGGAAGCGGCCGAAGTGTCGGGGCGCACCGCCGAATGGATGCTTGCGTCCCTGGGGCTCCCTGCGGCAGACGGCGGGCGGACGGCGCCGAGTGACGCCGTCGCGCTGGCGTCCTCGCTCGACGCCGACTCGGTGGTCGATGGAGAACACCATGAAGGCGCCAGCTACCTCTGGACCGTCGGCGGTCTCGACCAGCTGCTGGATGCCGACGACGCTGCCGCCGTTGCCCGGATGATGAACGTGGGCGCCCAGGGTACGGTCTCGGAGTTCGGTTCGCCGCTGCATCCCGCCCGGGCCCTGACAGGCGAGGAGGCGGCGCTGTGGGCGGAGGTGCGGGCTCCGCTGCAGGCGGCCAGGGCTGCCCGGCCGCAGCCGGCGCGCGATGACAAGGTGGTGGCCGGCTGGAACGGTCTTGCGGTGGCGGCCCTGGCCGAGGCCGGCGCGGTGCTGGACCGGCCCGAACTGTTGGACGCGGCCGTGCGGATCGCTGGCTATCTGGAAGAAGTCCACTGGCGCGCTGCCACCGGGGAGCTGGTTCGCGTTTCACACTCCGGGACCGCACGGGGGATCGGCGGCCTGCTGGAGGACTACGCGTTCTGCGCAGAGGGCTTTCTGGCGCTGTTCTCGGTCACCGGCAGTGCCCACTGGTACCGGCTGGCGGAGTCGGTGATTTCTGCCGCCTGCGCGAGATTCATCGTGGACGGCAAACTGGCGGACTCAACCGGGGAATCCGAGCAGGTGTTCAATGCCCAGGGCCGCCAGCCGGGACTGGACCCCTTCGATAACGCCACGCCCAGCGGCGCAGCCGCGTTTGCAGGCGTCCTGCTGGGCTACGCGGCCCTGTCCGGCTCCGCGGAGCACCGGATCACGGCAGGCAACATCATGTCCCTGTTGCCGCCGATTGCCCCGCGGGCCCCGCGGGTGGCGGGCTGGCTGCTGGCCACCGCGCAGGCGGCGGCTGCAGGCCCGGTGGAGGCCGCCGTCGTCGGACCCCCAGGTCCGGCAAGGGACGCGCTGCACCGGGCACTGCTGGGGTCACCCAGCCCCGGACTGGTCGTGGCACTGGGCGATGACCCTGATTCTGGTGCCGGTGCTGCGGAGCATGCCCAGGGAGTGCCGCTGCTGCGCGGCAGGACGGCCGGCGCCGACGGGGTTCCGCTCGTCTACTTGTGCCGCGACATGGTGTGTGAGCGGCCGGTGGCATCCGTGGCCGAGGTTCTGGAAAGCCTCAGCCCGGACCGCATTAGCTGAGGACAGCTATGAGGATTGCCGCGAAGTGGGCGGCAAATGCGAGCACAGTGAACGCATGGAACAGTTCGTGGAAGCCGAAGTGTTGGTAGCTGAAGTTCGGCTTCTTGAGCGCGTAGAAGACAGCGCCCGCGATATACAGGGCTCCGCCGATGCAGATGAGCAAGGCGGCCGGCACGCTTGCCGCGAAGAAGTCCGGAAGGTAGAACAGCGAGCCGCAGCCCAGGGCGATGTAGATCGGGACGTAGAGCCAGCGGGGCGCGTTGGTCCACAGGAGCCGGAACAGCACGCCCAGGATGGCACCGGACCAGACCAGCCACAGCAGCAGCACCGCGGTGGGCCGCTCCAGCAGGCTCCAGGCCAGAGGCGTGTAGCTGCCGGCGATGACCAGCATGATGTTGGTGTGGTCGAGGCGTTTCAGGACAATCTTCACGCCGGGGGACCAGTTGCCGCGGTGGTACACGGCGCTGATACCGAACAGCAGGACGCCCGTGAGGGCGTAGATGGCGGACGTGACCTTGCGGTCCGGCGTGGGGGCCAGCACTACCAGCACGATCCCCGCGGCCAGGGCCAGGGGCGCGGTGACTGTATGGATCCAGCCGCGCCATTTTGGTTTGATCGTCAGCAGTTCGGCGATGCGGACGGCGGCGCTGTCCATGGCGTTCGGCTGACGCTCGGGCGCGCCCGAAGTCCCCTCCGGGGTATTGCTCGTCATGCCTCAAGAATAACCTACGCTTCAGTAAGTTACTTGCCGGTAACGGGAGGTGGCGTGACCTGCTGCAGGAGAAGACCGCGTCCACGGGCGCTGCTCCTGTGCGCGGGGGCCTCCTCCGGACGGTAGCCTAGGGTTTGCACGAAGTCACACAGCCAGGAAGTCAGGTGAATCTCCGGATGGAATTGCCCGGGTTCCTGTATGGCTTCTACGAGCGCAAACTCCAGCGGTCGCTGGATCCAGCACGCATTCCCAGGCACATCGGCGTCATGGTGGACGGCAACCGGCGCTGGGCCCGGCAGTTCAACGCCCCCACGAGCCAGGGACACCAGGCCGGTGCGGACAAGATCCACGAGTTCCTGGGCTGGTGCCAGGAACTGGGGATCAGGGTAGTCACCCTCTACATGCTCTCCACCGACAACATGAGCCGCTCCGGTGAGGAACTGGACCTGCTCATGGGCATCATCGCGAACACACTCGACCGCCTGGATGAGGCCGCCGACATTTCGGTGCACGCCATGGGTGCGCCCGAACTCCTCCCGGACTACCTTGCAGACCGGCTGACCAAACTGACCACGCGGACTCCGGTGCGCGAGAAGCTGCACGTCAATGTAGCGGTCGGCTATGGCGGACGTCGGGAAATCGTCGATGCCGTGCGGGAGTTGCTTCACGATGCCGTGGCCCGCAAGGCCGACATCAGCGAACTCGCCGACACCCTGTCCGTGGACGACATCTCACGTTTCCTCTACACCCGCGGCCAGCCGGACCCGGACCTGGTCATCAGGACCTCCGGCGAACAGCGGCTGTCAGGCTTCCTGATGTGGCAGAGCGCCTACAGCGAGTTCTACTTCTGCGAGGCGCTCTGGCCCGCGTTCCGAAAGGTCGATTTTCTCCGCGCCCTGCGGGACTACGCCGGCAGGCAGCGGCGGTTTGGCTCCTAGCCTTCCTTGGGCCGGTCCCGGCGTGACCGCGGACTGTCCGCGCCGTTCATCTTGAATTCACAAGATGGCAACAGGAATCGCCGGTCCAAGACTTTGGAAATTAGTCGGAGGAGATTTACGTTAAAACCATCAGCAGGCAAACCGCCGGCTGATCGGGGAGGCCAGTACATGGAGCGGAATTTTCGCACCGGTTGTATGGGAGGCCGAGCCGGCCTCTTTTGGCCGAGCCGCCTCACCAATAACAATTCCGGGCATGTGCCCCGGGGCTGGAGTCGATGTGGCTAATTCTGAACAACTGCCCGAAGTCATCACGGACCAGGGTGAGAAGGCTACCTCTCGCGCCAAGCGAGCAATTTCAAAGACCGGTGCGGCCACGAAAGACGCCGCGGCCGGTCTTGCTGTTTCCGGCCCAAGGTCAGAATCCCAGCCCGCCGTCTCGACGTTCGTCATTGACACCTCGGTGTTGCTGTCCGATCCCCGCGCCCTGCTCCGCTTTGCGGAGCACGAGGTCATTGTGCCCATCGTGGTCATCACCGAGCTGGAAGGGAAGCGGCACGATCCCGAGCTGGGCTACTTTGCCCGGACAGCCCTCCGTCTCCTTGATGACCTGCGCGTCCAGCATGGCGGGCTCGACCGGCCCATCCCGCTGGGAGACGCCGGCGGGATACTCATGGTGGAGCTGAATCACATCTCGTCCGAAGTGCTGCCGGCCGGTTTCCGCGGCGGTGACAACGACAGCCGCATCCTCGCCGTCGCCAAGAACCTCGCCAACGAGGGCCGCAACGTCACCGTGGTGTCCAAGGACCTTCCCATGCGGGTCAAGGCTTCGGCCATGGGTCTTCTCGCCGATGAGTACCGCAACGAGCTGGTCAAGGATTCCGGCTGGACCGGCGTCGCGGAAGTTGACGCCAGCGAGGAGGAGATTTCCACGCTCTACGGCCACGAGCCGGTCTTCATTCCCGCCGCCGCCGAGATGCCGGTCAACACCGGTCTCGTGTTGCTCTCCAACAGGGGCTCGGCACTGGGACGGGTAGGCCCGGACAAGCAGGTCCGCCTCGTGAAAGGCGACCGGGACGTCTTCGGCCTCCACGGACGCTCCGCCGAACAGCGGCTCGCCATCGACCTGCTGATGGACCCGGCGGTAGGCATTGTGTCGATCGGCGGCCGCGCCGGCACCGGCAAGTCAGCCCTCGCCCTGTGCGCAGGACTGGAGGCCGTGCTGGAGCGCCGGGAGCACCGCAAAGTGATTGTCTTCCGCCCGCTCTACGCCGTCGGTGGCCAGGAACTGGGCTACCTGCCGGGCTCTGAGGCGGAGAAGATGAACCCGTGGGCACAGGCTGTCTTCGATACCCTCGGTGCCCTCGTCAGCCAGGAAGTCGTGGAGGAAGTCATGGACCGCGGCATGCTGGAGGTCATGCCGCTAACCCACATCCGCGGCCGTTCCCTGCATGACGCCTTCGTGATCGTGGACGAGGCACAGTCCCTGGAGAAGAACGTGCTGCTCACCGTGATGAGCCGCATCGGGCAGAACTCGAAGATCGTCCTCACCCACGACGTCGCCCAGCGTGACAACCTGCGGGTCGGCCGGCACGACGGCGTTGCCGCCGTCGTCGAGATCCTCAAGGGCCACCCGCTCTTCGGCCACATCACCCTCACCCGTTCCGAGCGCTCGCCCATCGCCGCGCTGGTGACGGAGCTGCTGGAAGGGGCTGAGATCTAACCTGCGTGCCCGAGGGCCGTGGCCGGGTTCGCCGGGCCACGGCCCTTCGCCGTCGCTTAGACACGACGCATATGGACCCGCTCTGGTCGCTGGGCGACCTCCGCGGGTCCGATGCGCCGCGATGCGCTCCTACGCGAAGGACCGCGTCCCGGCGAGGGCCGCTGGTTGGGCTTGTTGAAACCTGGGATGCCGCTGGTTGAGCTTGTCGAAACCTGGAGTTCCGCTGGTTGGGCTTGGCGAAACCCGGGATGCCGCTGGTTGGGCTTGTCGAAGCCGGGGCGGTCTCGGCCGGTCAGAGGCCCAGGAACTTGGCCGTGGGGGCGTGGCCTTCTACCTTGAGCTGCCAGTCGGGGCGCTTGAAGGATTCAGGGGTGAGGCGGACGCGCTGGACTGTCTCGGGCTTGCCGCCCCAGGACCTCCGCGTGACGCCGTTCAGCTCGTAGCCGAGGGACCGGGAAACTCCCAAGGACGCGGCGTTCCACTCCGCCGCTTCGGATTCCGCGGCGTCGGCGTTCAGCCAGTCAAAGGCGTAAAGCGCGACGGCGGCACGCATCTCCTTGCCGAAGCCGCGGCCGTGCGCGCTCCTCCTCAGCCACGAGCCGGTGGTCACGGTCTTGAGGATGGCAAAATCCTTGGCGCCGACGTCCTGGCATCCCAGGAAGGTGCCGCCGTGCCAGATGCCCAGGATCAGGGCCCAGGACTGCGGCGGGGTGCCGGCCCGGCACTGCCAGTACCACTGGGCCATGTTCTGTCCCAGCTCGTCCGGAGGAGATTCGGCCCAGGGCGTGCTGAACGGGCTGCGTCCGCGGTCGTGGATGCCGCTGGCCGCAGCCTCCACGGCGGCGGGGATGTCGTCGTCCCGGAGAGGACGAAGGATGAGCCTGGGAGTGGTCAGGGCGAGGGCGAAGGGCGGCCAAACGGAGATCAGCTCGGTCATGAGGGAAGCCTAGCCGATGGGACGTTACAGCGGCCGGACGAGAACGCCGGTCGAACGGGACGACCGAACCGGCGACGGCCCGAGCGTGGGTTAGCTGCCGGTGTGGTGCGACAGCCCCAGGGACAGCCGCGTTCCGCCGGGTCCCTTCAGGACCAGGGCGATGGACTTGTCCGGCAGCTCGAAGACCATGGTCGCGTTGAGTGAGTCGCCCTGGCGAACTTCAGCCCGGGGGTTTGACGTCCACAGCGGCTTTACGTCACTGCCGCCCAGGCCGGTGACCACATACTGGGACGAATCCAGCGTGATGCCGGCGCCTTCCAGGGCGGTGAACTGCACCAGTACTCGGACCCGGTGGGTGCCCGCGGACGCGCCCTCCTCCAGGGCCTGCACATGCTCCGGCGGCAGCCAGCCGTCCTTCTCGAGCGGGACAACTCCGTTCACCCTCGCCATTCCGCCAGGGACAGCGGCACTCGCGCCCAACGGCACGCTTGGCTCCGGCTTCGCACTCAGGAACACATAGCCGAAGAACAATGCCAAGGCAGCGATGAGGGCCAGCGGTATCAGCATCATGCGTCTGCGCCTGCGTTTGGACGTCATTGCGGCGGGCGGCTGTTCGGTGGCAATCGAGGACATGCCCCGAGTCTGCGATGCCCAGCTTGGGAAAACCCTGCACGGGCCCCCGCATCCGGGCGGCTCCGGAGCGTTCCCTACCGGGCCGGTGGCTGCTCAGGCCCGGTTGGGGCGCGGCGGCCACTGGATATGCTCGCGCACATCCGTCAGGTTCACGGGCTCGGCCACGAAGAGATCATCGAGCATGTATTCGTCGACGGCCAGGATACGGATCCAGTGGCCGGGCTGCTGCGTCCCGCCGTCGAGGGCTTCGCTGGCCACGCAGATGCCGGTTCCGGCGTCCACCCGGATCCTTGTCCGGCCCGGTCCGCACAACGGCCGCGCCGGATCCAGCGGGCGGTAGCTGGCGTTTGGCGAAACCACAGTCTCCAGCGCGCTGCGGCCCTCGTGCTCCACCTCGCGCACGGGCTCAAGCAATTCCACGGCATTGGCACGGGGGAATTCCAGGGGAACGGGCGCATTTCCCGCGAGCTCCACCGGGTCGAGGGCCGCTCCGAAGCGGCTGTTGCCGAACGACGGTTCACCGTATGCCGCTTCCGGGCGGCGCCTGACCAGCCCGCCGTCGTCGTAAACGGGGGTGACCAGATGCGCCGGCAGAAGCCATGACCGCCTGGTGGCGCTGACGTACAGGCCGTCGCGCGAGTCGTTGATGCCGGTGGTGCTGTGCAGAAGGGTTCCGTCCGTGGACTCAAGACGAAGGGCGCCAGGGCGGCGCAGCCAGGCGCGCACAGGGACCGTGCCGCCGCCCTCGGGCGTTTCGCGGTATTCGAACCTGAGGGACTGCCACTTCCAGGGGGACGAGCGGCAGAGGTTCCGGAAGGATGCGACGGAATCCGAGGGCGTCGAGGCCCCGCCGTGTTCCTGCCGGTGCTTGGCGTCCCAGGTCCCCATATCCACAGTTTACCCACGGGTCCAGCGGCGGACCGGGCAAATCCAGTAGCATCCGAGAGTGATCCAACGACTTGGCGAACTCTGGGAAGCAGCACCGCCGGCCTTCTGGCTGGTCCTGGCCGCGTGCGCTTATTTCGCTGTGATGGCCGCCCGGCTCACGGTGATCGATGTCCGCCACCATCTTTTGCCGAACCGGATCGTCTTCCCGTCGTATGCGGTGGCGGGCGCGCTCCTGCTCGGGGCCGTGATCAGTCTGGCCGTGTCGGCTCAGGGCAGCGGGAGCGTTCCGGCCGCCGCCGCGCAGCTGTTCGGCGTGCCTGCGCTCCGGATCCTGGCCGGGGGAGCGGTGCTGTGGCTGTTCTACTTTGTCCTGCGGCTGGTGTATCCGCCGGGGATGGGATTCGGTGACGTTAAGCTGGCGGGGGTGCTGGGCATGTACCTGGGGTATCTGGGCTGGCCGCACATTTTCGCCGGCACCTTCGCCGCCTTCCTGCTCGGGGGTTTGTGGAGCATCGGCCTGCTGGCGTCGCGGCGCGGAACGCTCAAGTCGGCCATTCCGTTCGGGCCCTTCATGCTCGGAGGAGCGGCCGCCGCAATGGTGCTGCTGCCGGCTTGAGCAGCCCCTGGGAGGGAACGCACATTTGAGCACCCCCTCCTCGCGACAAGCGGGACTAAAAGGCAGGGCCGCCGCAACCCCAAAAGACTGCGACGACCCCGCAACTTCCCCCGGACTATTGCCCGGCGGAGGGTCGGCTGCGCTGGCCGGCCAGCTCGCCGTCGTCGTTCTTGGCGTTGCCGGCCGGCTCACTGTCAGCGGGAGCGTCCAGCGCCTCCGCGGATGCCGCGATGCCGACGACGGCGGCTCCACCGGCACCGTGCCGTGCAGTCTCCAGCCGCGCAGCTTCCAGCCGCTCGGCCTCCTCGCCGCCCACAGCTTCGCCGCGGGCCACCATGCCGGCCGTGTCCGAGAGCGGGATCTGCTTCAGGGTCAGTGCCAGGATCAGCGCGATGCCCAGGAACGGCAGCAGGTACCAGAACACCGGTGCCAGCGAATCGGCGTAGGCGTTCACGATGGCGTCCCGGAGCTGCTCCGGGAGCTGGCTGAGGGCCTGCGGGTCCAGCGTCCGGGTGGACTGCGTGGCCTGCTCGGCTGAGGCGCCGGCACCGGTGAAGGCCTTGCCAAGGGACTCAGACAACCGGGACGTGAAGATGGAACCGAACACGGCCACGCCCAGGGACGCGCCCACTTCGCGGAAGTAGTTGTTGGTGCTGGTGGCGGTTCCGATCTGGTCCGCCGGGACGGAGTTCTGGACCACCAGGACGATGACCTGCATGATGGAGCCCAGGCCGGCGCCGAACACGAACAGCTGGACGCAGATGACCCAGATCGGGGTGTCTGCCGTCAGGGTCGTCAGCCAGAGCATGGCACCCATGGTCAGGACAGCTCCCAGGATGGGGAACATCTTGTACCTGCCGGTCTTGGAGATCCGGATCCCCGAATAGATGGCCATGCCCATGAGGCCCACCATCATCGGAAGCATCAGCAGCCCGGACTCGGCGGCCGAGGTCCCTGAGGACATTTGCAGGAACGTGGGCACGAACGCGATGGCGGCGAACATGCCCAGGCCCAGCGTAAAGCCGATGGCCGTCGAGTTGACGAAGATCCGGTTCCTGAACAGGCTCATCGGGATAATGGGGTCCTCGGCGCGGCGTTCCACCATGACGAACGCGGCAGCAGCCACAACCAGGCCGGCACCGAACGCCCACGTGAGGGGCGAATCCCAGCCTTCGTCCTTCTTGCCGCCGAAGTCGGTGAAGAAGATCAGGCAGGTCGTGGCTGCGGAGAGCAGCAGGACGCCCAGTATGTCGATCCGCTTTGCGGCCTTCTTGTTCGGCAGGGTCAGGGTGAACCAGGCGATGGTGAACGCGGCGATGCCGACGGGGATGTTGATGTAGAAAGCCCATTCCCACGTGAGGTGGTCCACGAAGTAACCGCCCAGGAGGGGCCCGGCAACGGCTGAGAGACCGAAGATGGCGCCCAGCGGGCCCATGTACTTGCCGCGTTCCTTGGCCGGGACGATGTCGGCGATGATGGCCTGCGAGAGGATCATCAGGCCGCCGCCGCCGAGGCCCTGGACGGCACGGAACACCACGAAGCCCCAGAAATCGGTGGCGAATGCGCAGCCGACCGAGGCGAGCGTGAACAGCGCGATGGCCACGAGGAACAGGTTCCGGCGGCCCAGGACGTCACCAAACTTGCCATAGATGGGCATCACGATGGTGGTGGCGAGCAGGTACGCGGTGGTGATCCAGGCCTGGTGCTCTACGCCGCCGAGTTTACCAACGATGGTGGGCATGGCGGTGGACACGATGGTCTGGTCCAGGCTGGAGAGCAGCATGCCGGCGATGAGCGCGGAGAAGATGATCCAGATGCGCTTCTGGGTCAGGAGCAGCGGTTCGGCTGCTGCCTTGGGTATGACGGCGGTGCTCATTTGCTTCCTTCTGTGGAGGGTGATGGGGTGTCCGCGGACGGGGATGCGGGGCGGGAAAATGGCTGGGACAGCAGTAGCCTCGCACCCTCGAGATTTTCGAGCAGGAGGTCCCGGTAGGGGCGGGTGTTGCCCTCGGAGAAATAGGTCATGCTGGCGTGCCTGGCGATGCTGCCCATCACCACAACAGCCATCCTGACCACCGGATGGTCCGGGGCTACGCCTTCCCTGGCGGCGACGACGCGGGCGAAATGGGCCTCCCGTTCCTCGGTGGCGCCGATGATTTTCAGCATCAGCTGGGGTTCTTTCTTGATGACGCCGATCAGCTGCCGGGTCTCTTCTTCGGAGGCGCTCATCCTTTCAGACAGGTGCAGCGACAACTCCGCAAGATCCTGAAGCAGGCTGGCCGAGATCTCTCCCGCGGGGGACGTGCTACCGCCCCGGATGAAGTCTTCGAAGAATTCCTCGGGGTGTTCATCGTCAACATGCCCCAGGATCGAGTCTTCCTTGGTGGGGAAGTAGTTGAAGAACGTGCGCCGGGAGATGCCCGCCTGTTCGCAGACGTCCTCCACGGTGTAGCCGTTCAGGCCGCGTTCCGCAGTCAGGGAACGCGCGACGGCGGTAATCGCCGCCCGGGTTGCCGCGCGCTTCCGCTCGCGAAGGCCGCCCTCAATAATTGCACTCTTGGTCACATAGTAAATTTTTACACTACTTCATCTAGAGTGCAACTTTTACGATATTGTCGGTGGCCGTACCTAGCCTGTTCCTGCCCAGCACTATCGCTGGCACCAGGTGGCACCGGCGGGACCGGGGCCGGAAATGGGGAAGCATGACAGACACAGGGCTTACACACGTTTACGTGCTCAGGCCGGTGCCGGCTGTCCCTCGCCCAGTTCGACGACACCTACGAGCGGGTGTACGAATCTGTGGATATCCAGGATGTCCCGCCGCTTGTTCTTCAGCCCAGGGGATCCACTGCCCTGCACGATGCCATGGTGCGGCTGATCGGTGAAGCCGGGGCGGAGCTTGCGGCAATGCCGGAACACGAGCGTCCGGGGACTGTGCTGGTGGCTGTCCTGACCGACGGCCATGAGAACGCCTCCCGGGAAGCGAACGGAGCCATGGTCAAGGGCCTTGTGGAACGGCAGCAGATGCAATGGGGATGGCAGTTTACCTACCTCGGTGCGAACCAGGATGCCGTTCTGACGGCCCAGGGCCTGGGGATCAGGGCCGAGGACGCGCTGACCTATGCTGCTGGAAATGTGGACGCCGCCTTCAGCGTCCAGTCTGCCAAGACGCGCAGGCTGCGGGAGGCACGGGTCTCCGGAGCCACGCTGGAGCAGGCATCTGCAGCGGCGGCCTACACTCCGGAGGAGCGGAGAGCGGCAGGAGGGCCGGGGAGAGACGCATAGCCGGACTGCGCGGGGCCGGGGGAGAACGACGCCGGCCGGCACCTTCCATTGGAAGGCACCGGCCGGCGTCGGATGCGTGGTTCTGGTAGCGGAGACTATGCCTTGTGCGGCGGGCGGGTCATGGACATGACGTCCAATGCGGTGTCGAGCTGCTCTTCCGTCAGCTCGCCACGCTCCAGGAAGCCCATGGCTACAACGGTCTCGCGGATGGTCAGTCCCTCGGCGACAGCCTTCTTGGCGATCTTCGCTGCGTTCTCGTAGCCGATGTACTTGTTCAGCGGAGTAACGATGGACGGCGATGCCTCGGCGAGGAAGCGGGCCCGGTCGACGTTGGCGGTAATGCCGTCGATCATCTTGTCGGCCATGACGCGGCTGGTGTTGGCCAGGAGGCGAACGGATTCGAGCAGGTTCGCGGCCATGACGGGGATGCCCACGTTCAGTTCGAAGGCGCCGTTCGTTCCCGACCAGGCGATGGCCGTGTCGTTTCCGATCACCTGCGCGCACACCATGATGGAGGCTTCACAGATGACGGGATTGACCTTGCCCGGCATGATCGACGAACCCGGCTGCAGGTCCGGAATGGCGATTTCGCCGAGCCCGGTGTTGGGGCCGGAGCCCATCCACCGCAGGTCATTGTTGATCTTCATGAAGGAGATGGCAATGTTGCGCAGCTGGCTGGAGGCTTCGATGAGGCCGTCGCGGTTTGCCTGTGCCTCGAAGTGGTCGCGGGCCTCGGTCAGCGGCAGGCCGGTGTCGGTGGCGAGCAGTTCAATGACGCGCTCCGGGAAGCCAGCCGGCGTGTTGATGCCAGTGCCGACGGCGGTGCCGCCGAGCGGGACTTCGGCAACCCGGGGGAGGGAGGCATTGATGCGCTCGATGCCGTAACGGACCTGTGCGGCGTAGCCGCCGAATTCCTGGCCCAAGGTGACCGGAGTGGCATCCATGAGGTGCGTGCGGCCGGACTTGACCACGTCCTTGAACTCCACGGCCTTGCGCTCCAGCGACTCGGCGAGGTAGCCGAGGGCGGGAATGAGGTCGTTGATCAGGGCCGAGGTGGCGGCCACGTGCACCGATGTGGGGAACACGTCGTTGGAGGACTGCGAGGCGTTGACGTGGTCGTTGGGGTGGACCACCTTGTCGCTGCCGGCAGCCTTGAGGGACCTGGAGGCCAGCTCGGCGATGACCTCGTTGGTGTTCATGTTCGAGGACGTGCCGGAGCCGGTCTGGAATACGTCGATGGGGAAGTCGCCGTCGTACTTGCCCGCGGCCACCTCATCGGCAGCTTCGGCGATCGCCTTGGCCAGCTCGCCGTCGAGCACGCCCAGTTCTGCGTTGGCCTGGGCAGCGGCCTTCTTTACCCGCGCCAGAGCCTCGATGTGGGCACGTTCAAGGGTTTTGCCGGAGATCGGGAAGTTCTCGACTGCACGTTGCGTCTGCGCGCGGTACAGGGCGTTCACGGGGACGCGGACTTCGCCCATCGTGTCATGTTCAATGCGGAACTCTTCAGTGGAAGTCATGGGGCTAGCTTAGGGCGATCAGGGGCCGCACCGAAAACCGTGAACTGCTTGCTACGGGCCTGCTGACCGGGCGCTCCCGGCGGGGTTTTAGAGCTCGCCGATTCCGGAAACAAGGTCGGCGCGGCCCTCCGCGAGGCTGTAAGAGAGGCCGATGACCGCCGCCCGCCCCGTTTCGATTGCGTCGGAAATCACACGGGAGCTGTCCACGAGCCGCTGCGAGGTCTGCTTGACGTGCTCCACCACCATGTCGTTGACCTCGGTTTCGTCATTGCGCAGGGACGTCAGGACGGACGGCGTGATGCGCTCGACGAGGTCCCGCATGAAGCCCACGGGCATCTGGCCGGTTTCCACGGCCGACTTCGTGGCACTGACCGCGCCGCAGCTGTCATGGCCCAGCACCACGATCAAGGGCACGCTCAGCACGCTGATGCTGTATTCAAGCGATCCGAGCACGGCATCATCAATGACCTCGCCGGCGGTGCGCACCACGAAGGCGTCGCCGAGGCCCAGATCGAAGATGATTTCTGCCGCGAGCCGGGAATCGGAGCACCCGAAGATCACCGCGAAGGGGTGCTGGTTTTCCACCAGGGAGGACCGCCGCGAGGCGTCCTGGTTAGGGTGCGAGGATTCACCGTTAACAAAGCGTTCGTTGCCTTCGCGCAGACGGCGCCAGGCCAGGGCGGGAGTCAGGTAGGTTGCCACGGCCCCTACCTTACGGCTTGGGGCTCGGTGACGGTGAAACTGTGACAACCGGGTTACTGTCGAGGGACTTTACGACGGCGGCGGCCAGTACCGAAAACTCGTCCAGTTGCGCACTCCCACTGAGGACAACGGTGGTCCCCCGGTGGTTCAGCACCATACTCCGCTCACCCTTGCCGGTGTCCCGCAGTTCCCAGTCCTGCCCGCCGGCATTCCGGTTTCCGGTCACTGGGGCATTCTTCGTCTGCTGCAGGAGCCAGGTCGGGTTGGCCTTCCGCGTCTGGACCAGCCCGATGAACGCTTCCTTCGGGGTGAGGTATCCAACCTCCCAGGTGGGGACGCCTGTTCCGGTGCCGGCTTCCCAGCGGGCGTAATTTGGCTTGAATGTGTCGCCCGTTTCCGGGGCGACGGGTGTGAATCCCGCCACATCCACCGCGTGTGTGGCGACCGCGCTCACATCGATGTTGGGGCGGTAGCCGTCAGTCTTGGGTGACGGGTTCATGAGGACGATCGGCAGGAAGGCGGCGATGCTGACCACCAGCGCGACGATCATTCCGATGACGGACGCATTGGCCCGCTTGGCCGCGGCGGCGGGGATTACCGGCTTGACCGCCTGGGTAGCCGGAGCCGGGGAAGAGCCGTGGCCGGCTGCCGGGCTGGTGGGGGCGGACTGGTCCTGCGTTTCACTCACCCCTCTATAGTCGCCCATGCGGGCGCCGAACTCACATTCCCCGTGCCCGGCGGTGAGGAGTAACACGTGGTTCGAGTGGTGGTCATCCCATGACCTGGGACGCATAGCCCGACTATGATCAGTAGCAGAGGAATCACCGCAGAAGCCTCCTTCGGCACTGCGGGTCCAATGATCGCCACTCGAAGAAGAGGTTCACGTGTCACCAGCGTCAATGACCCAGAAGTATTCCACGCTTTCCCCGTCGCTCGCCGTCGGGATCGACGAGCCGGACCGCAACCTCGCACTTGAGCTTGTCCGCGTCACCGAAGCCGCCGCGATCGCCGGTGGCCACTGGGTTGGATTCGGCGACAAGAACAAGGCAGACGGCGCGGCCGTCGACGCCATGCGTTCCTTCCTCCAGACCGTCCACTTCAACGGCGTTGTGGTCATCGGTGAGGGCGAAAAAGACGAAGCTCCTATGCTTTTCAACGGTGAGCGGGTTGGGGACGGCACAGGCCCCGAGTGCGACGTCGCCGTCGACCCCATCGACGGTACGCGGCTGACCGCCCTCGGCATCAACAATGCACTGGCCGTCCTGGCCGTCGCCGAACGCGGCTCCATGTTCGATCCCTCCGCCGTGTTCTACATGGAGAAGCTCGTCACCGGTCCCGAGGCCGCCGACATGGTGGATCTGCGTTTACCCGTCAAGCAGAACCTGCACCTGATCGCCAAGGCCAAGGGCGTCAAGGTCAACCAGCTCAACGTCATGATCCTCGACCGTGACCGCCACCGTCCGCTGGTGGAGGAAATCCGCGAGGCCGGCGCGCGCACCAAATTCATCATGGACGGCGACGTCGCCGGCGCCATCGCAGCAGCGCGTTCCGGAACCGGCGTTGACGCGCTCATGGGCATCGGCGGAACGCCGGAAGGCATTGTTGCCGCCTGCGCCATCAAGTCGCTCGGCGGCGTCATCCAGGGCAGGCTGTGGCCCACCAGCGACGACGAAAAGCAGAAGGCCATCGACGCCGGCCACGACCTCGAGCGTGTACTGTCCACGAACGACCTCGTCTCCAGCGACAACTGCTACTTCGCTGCCACGGGCATCACCGACGGCGACCTCCTCAAGGGTGTGCGCTACTCCAAGGACAAGGTCCTGACGCAGTCGATCGTCATGCGCTCCAAGTCCGGCACGATCCGCTTCGTGGACGGCGAGCACCAGGCCAGCAAGTGGGAAGGCTACGCCCGCAAGAGCTAGTCCGCCGACTCCATAGCGCGAACACGTGGGGGCCCCGAATCCGACCGGATTCGGGGCCCCCACGTGTTCGTTCGCGCGCTGACGGCCCGAAGCTTACGTGTTCGTCCGCGCGAGGGTTTTGCGGAGTCTTTCGCGGAGCTTGCGGGCCACCTGGTAAGCCGCGTAGCGGGGCTTGTTGACGGGCAGGTCCCACGTTCCCGGGTAGGCGATTTCCCGGCCCCCGAAGGACTTCTTGAAGGCGGTGAAGCCGGCCCACTTGTGATCCGGCTGGTCAGCCGGCGCCACGCCCCAGAGGTCCACGTGCTTGAGGCCCTTGTCCTTAGCATCGGCCATCAGCATGACCAGGAGCGGAATGCCGGCGCTGAGCTTGCGGTGGGTGTCGTCCATGGCAGCGTGGGCGTAGGTGCGCGTGTCTGCGGAATCATAGGCCAGCGCCGCCGCAATGGGGCCGCCGTGCAATTCGGCGACGAACAGGGTGGCCGCTCCGGCAGGCATCAGCGACGCCGCGACCTGGGTCAGGTACTCGTCGCTTTGCGGTTTGAAGCCATTCCGCCTGGCCGTCATGTGCAGGAAGTTCAGCAGGATGCGGATGTCGTCGGGATCCTGCGAGGCGTGGAACGTCACACCCTTCTTGTGGATGTTCCGGTAGAGGTTCCGGTTGACCGGCTTCATATCGGCCAGCACGTCCTTGAAGTCCCTGTCCAGATCCACGATCCAGCTCAGCTCGGGCTGCTGGTTGACGGGCGCGGGCCGCAGCCCGCGGCTCTTCAGTGCGGTTGCGGCCGTCCCTGGTTCCAGGCCCGCCGTCACCGGTTCGATCCGGACGAAAACGGCACCGCAGGATTTCGCCACGTCCACGAGCTCAGCCAGCGCGGCGTCAAAGGCATCGACGGACTCAGCCACGGGACCATACGGCGCATACAGCACTTTCCCGGCCGGGTTTTTCTCCTCAACCGCCAGGAAGCTCCAGCCCTCGCCGGACCGCCGGTGAACCGGACGGTCGAGGGACCGCTGGAAGTCGGCCCACGCCTGGCTCTGTAGGAAGTATTCCACGGCGGTCAGGCTTTCATGGACGTGGTCACGGCGAACGCCACGGCGGTGTCCGCGGCGCCCGAAACGGGGTGGACGTTGACAGGGGCGTGAGCTGCCGGAAGGAAGGCACTCGTGCCGCGGTTCAGCCGAAGGTCGCCCTTCGGCGAGTCCAGATAGACGGAGCCGGCAGTGACGATGATCACCGCGGCCCCCGATTGCGCCAGCGGCACCGGGCTTCCGTCCGGGAGCAGCTCGATCCTTTGGAGCTGGAATTCCCGGAAGGGCGGCTGGTACAGCTCTTGGCCGAGTTCTGAGACTTCGGCGCGGAGCATGGGCACACCCACCGACTCGAACGCGATGGTCTTCAGCAGCTCCGGCACATCGACGAACTTCGGCGTCAGGCCGCCGCGCAGCACGTTGTCCGAGGAGGCCATGACCTCCACGCCCAGGCCGTGGAGGTAGGCATGCACATTGCCGGCGGGGAGGTACACTGCCTCGCCAGGCTCCAGCGAGAGCCGGTTGAGCAGCAGGGAAATCAGCACGCCGGGATCGCCCGGGTATTCGCTGTTCAGGCTCAGCACCGTGGACAGTTCCGGCTGGTACGGCGCCATGGGCGCGCCGGAGGTCAGCGCCGCCACGACCCTTAAGGTCGCCTCCTTGACGCCATCACCACCCGCGATCATCCGCTCGAACGCCGACCGGAGCGCCGCACCCTCCTCGGGCTGCGACAGGTCATCGATGACCTCGGTCAGGATTTTCGGAACGCCTGATCCGGAGAGCTCCAGGCACCCCGCCAGGTGAAGGAAAACGTCCCGGGACTTGGCCGGCTCGCGGAATCCGCACAGCGCGTCGAACGGCGTCAGCGCGAAGATCATCTCCGGTTTGTGGTTGTCATCCCGGTAATTCCGGTTGGCCGCGCCGGCGGGGACGCCGGCGGCATTCTCGCGGGCAAATCCGGCTCTGGCCTGCTCAAGGCTGGGGTGGACCTGCAACGAAAGGGGCTTTGCTGCGGCGAGCACCTTGGCGAGGAACGGGAGCCGGGGCCCGAATTCCGCCACCGAGGCGTCGCCCAGGAAATGAGCGGGGTCCTCGGCGATAAGTTCATTCAGGGCCACGGCCGTGCCGTCGGGCCTGCTGGCCAGGGAAGGTGAGTCCGGGTGCGCGCCGATCCACAGCTCCGCTTCCGGGCCGCCCGACTCCGGCCTGCCCAGCAGGCCGGCGATCGCCGTCGTCGATCCCCAGGCGTAAGGCCTGAGGACGTTATCGATTTCGTACACAGCCGGGTGTCCTTCTTTCTTGGAGCAGGTGTTCGTCACAGGGGTGCGCATTGGCCGTTGGTGGCCACGAGATCGCGGATAGCCTGCTCGTTTCCCTCGCGCTTGAGCTGGTTCAGCATCTTTTCGGTGATGGGCTCACCTTCCGGCGTGGTGGTCACCGGAGTGAAGTCCGACGACGACGACGGCGACGACGGCGAGGGTTTGGTGACCGGCACGGCCGGTCCGGCTGCCGTCAGCCCGCTGCCGCCAGCTGCGTATTGCGGCTGCAGCGCGTCGTCGGGCGCCGCGGCAGGTGACGGCTCTGAGCTCTGGTCGCTGAGCAGCTTCTTGACCCGCTGATGGATAACGTCAAAGTCCGGCACGGTGGAGAAGGATGCGGCAAAGTCCGGCGGCCCAATGGTGAGGCGGCTGACGTCCTTGCCTTTGGCTTTCATGGCAAGATCCACAAAACTGCCCAGCTGGCTTGAGGAAATGTTGGATTCCACCACCTTGGTTCCGGCGTTGGCGATGTCCTCGAACTTCGAGAGGAGGGTAGCAGGATCCAGCTGTTTGAGCATGGCCTGCTGGACGCACTGCTGCCGCTGGATCCGCGCGTAGTCGTCGACGAACTCCCGGGACCGCCCGTACCACAGCGCATGGAAGCCGTCCAGCTTCTGGTCGCCGGCCGGAATCCAACCCAGCGGCATGCCGTGGATGCCGTTGGCCTCATCGATCATGTCGCCGCTGATCGGCACCCAGCCGCCGGCCTTGATCCTGATCCCGCCCATCGCATCAATGAGTTTCGCGAAGCCGTCCATGTCCACGAGCACGTAGGCCTGAACGGTGATGCCAAGGGTCCCCGAGACCGCTTCCAGGGTGGCCTGGGCACCAGGGTCGGCAACGTCCGGATAGAGATCCTTGTACTTGTTGGTGACCTCGGTATTGATGGCGTTGATAAGGCATTCATCGCCGCAGTTGTAGCCCTCAGGGTAGATCTTCAGCATGGGGGAGCCCTCGCTGAACCGGGCGTTCTGCAGGTTGCGGGGGACCGAGATGATGGCCGTCTTGCCGGTCGTGGCATCAACGCTGAGGACAGACAGGCTGTCGGGGCGACGGCCGGTGCGGTCCGCGCCCGCGTCGCCGCCCATCATCAGGAAGTTGTAGCGGCCGTCCACGGGGTCGATGGCCGGGCCGTTGGCGTTGAAGATGCTGCCGATGGCGTTGCGGCTGACGTTGAGCAGGTACGCCGCGTAGCCGAGGGAGCCGCTGCTGGCAACCATTGCCAGAGCCAGCGCGATGCCGACCACGGGCCTCATTCGCGGCCGCAACAGCACGGGCCGGATCAGCCGCAGGGTGTTGATGAACAGCACAGCCCAGCCCACCGCCAGGGCGGTCAGGACCAGGACGATCAGCAGGGAAGCCACCGGATTGGTGACAATGTTGATGAGCAGTGTCCGGTTGGTGAAAAGCAACACCAGGGCGAGGATGACCAGTGCCCACACCGTCAGCGTGACCCGCAGGGCAATGCGGCCCAGCTTGCGGTCCCCAGCGGCGATCTGGGCGCTCCCCGGAACGAACAGGGTGAGGAGGATCAGCAGAAAGGCGCGCTTGGTACGGAAGGGCGCAGGCGCGCTCGCCGGATGCCGGACGGGGTCCGTCAGGAGCCCCTGGGATGGCAGATCAGTGTTGGACATGAGAGTTCCTTAACGGCTGCCCCGGAGAACCACGTTTCCTTCGGAGAAGACTTCATTGACCTTCTGCCGGAGGTTGGCGCCTTTCCGGCTGGCCACGTCATTGAGTTCCTGTGCGAAGTCCAGAAGATCGGTGCGGAGGCGGACGGCGAGATCGTCCGTTCCCGAGGCCAGCATCCGCACGGCGAGCAGGCCTGCGTTCCGGGCACCGGCGATGGAGACGGTGGCGACCGGTACGCCCGCCGGCATCTGCACGATGGACAGCAGCGAATCCATGCCGTCCAGGGTCTTGAGCGGGACCGGAACCCCGATGACGGGTAGCGGCGTGACCGAGGCGAGCATCCCCGGAAGGTGGGCGGCGCCGCCGGCTCCTGCAATGATGACGCGAAGACCGCGCTCATGCGCCGTCTGGCCGTACCGGATCATCTCGGTGGGCATGCGGTGGGCCGAGACGACGTCGGCCTCGAAGGGGATGCCGAACTCCGCAAGGGCATCGGCGGCGGCCTCCATGACGGGCCAGTCCGAATCCGACCCCATGACGAGGCCGACCAGTGGGGACGGGCTGTCCGTTCCGGGCGTGGCGGCGGTTTCGGGGCTCATGCGTTCTCCTCGGTGTTGCCTGGTCCCGCGTCGGCAGGCAGCCTGCCGTCACGGATGATGTTTGCCACGGTGGTGGCCCGTTGCCTCAGGGACTGCACATCCGCTACGGAGGCGCCCACGAGATTGACGTGGCCGATTTTCCGGCCTGGCCGCACGGATTTCCCGTAGCAGTGCACTTTCGCGGCGGGTTCCGCGGCCAGCGCTACTGGATAGGCGGAAAACAGGTCCTGGTTCTCGCCGCCCAGGAAGTTCTTCATCACCACGACCGTGCCGAGCATGTCGGTGGCTCCCAGCGGCAGGTTCAGAACTGCGCGGAGGTGCTGCTCAAACTGGCTCGTGACGGAGCCGTCCTGCGTCCAGTGGCCGGTGTTGTGCGGGCGCATGGCAAGTTCGTTGATGAGGAACCCGGCCCCCGACCCCGGTGTCTCGAAGAGCTCCACGGCCATGACGCCGGTGACGCCCAGTTCGTTGGCGATCCGCAGGGCCGCATCTTCGGCGGCCGCGGCGACCTCGAGGGGGATGCCCTGCGCCGGAGCAATCACTTCGTCGCACACGCCATCAACCTGGATGGTGTGGACCACGGGCCAGGCCCGGGATGCGCCGTCCGGCGTGCGCGCCACAAGCGCAGAGAGCTCACGGCTGAACTCCACCTTGGCTTCCGCCAGCAGAGGGCTCATGGCCTCGAACCAGTCGGCGCTGTCCGCAGCCTCCTGGGGCGATCCGACGATCCGCACGCCCTTGCCGTCATAGCCGCCCCGGGGCGTCTTGAGCACCACGGGCCACCCGGTCTCGTCGCCGAAGCGGACCAGGGCGTCCACGTTGTCCACGGAGGCCCATGCCGGGTTCGGCAGTTCGAGGCGGTCGATGGCGGCGCGCATCACAAGCTTGTCCTGGGCATTGATCAGCGCGTCCGGGCCGGGCTGGACGTTGACTCCCGCCGCAATGAGGGCGTGCAGGTGGTCAGCCGGCACGTGCTCGTGGTCGAAGGTCATGACGTCCAGACCCTCGGAGAACTCCAGCAGGGCAGCCAGATCCTTGTAGTCGCCGACAGGCGCGTTGGGCACAGCCGATACTGCGGAGACGTCTTCACCTTCGGCGAGGACGCGGAGTTCGAAGCCTAAGGCTGTGGCGGCGGGGGCCATCATGCGCGCAAGCTGGCCGCCGCCAACCACGCCGATTACTGGAAAAGTCACAAGTCTCAGCCTACAGAAAAGGAACGGGGTTACCGGCTTTCATGGCAGTGAAGCCCGGGAAAGTCCCGAAATTCTACGGCGGGACAGGGCACGGGGGAGCCGCTGGCTGCAGCCTGATTGAGGCCGCTCCCAGCAATCCGGGCTAAAATGGGACTTTGGCCCATCGGCCCCACTATTCATACGGCCACGGAGGGTCATGATTAACACACTTGCAGAGCGCATCCGGGGACTAGCCTCGCTTTTCTGGCGCGAGGTGGCGAAATTCGGTGCCGTCGGCGGTGTGGCGTTCGTCATTGACAACGGCCTGACCTTCTACCTGATGCACGGTCCCATGACGGACAGCGAGGCCAAAGCCCGGTTCGTGGGTGCCACCGTTGCCACAATCTTTTCCTGGATTGCCAACCGTCTGTGGACTTTCCGCCACCGCCGCCAGGCCAATGTCCTCCGCGAATTCCTGATGTTCATCCTCATTAACGGCATCGGCATCGGCATCTCCACCGGCTTTACTGCCTTGGCCAAGTATTCGATGGGCGTCACCGACAAGAACATGCTGTTCGCGGCCGGTGTGGTCGGAATCCTGGTGGCAACTGTGGTCCGGTTCTTCGCCTACAGGTTCCTTGTGTTCAACCAGGAGCTGGACCAGGAGCCGGAGTTCTCGCACGACCACGAGCTCATCGAAGGCCACCACCATGCCAACCATCCGGCTGCGGGGCAGCCTGAGCCGGCGGCAGAGGATCCGGAAGTCTCCGCCCGGCAGGACTAAGCGGCGGGGGATTAGACGGCGCCGGACCAGACGGCCGGCGCTTTTCCTTCAGTCCCCGTGGACCCGTTCCGCGGCGAGCAGTTTGTCAGTGAGTTCCACGTCCCCGTGCACCAGCACCACTGAACCGTCGTTCTTCCATGCACCGAGCGCGTTGGCCAGGGCCGCCTCCAGCCCGTCGTTTGCCCGGACGAGCAGTCTGGTGCCGGACGCGTGGCCGGCCGCGAAACTGTCCAGTAGTTCCGCGTGGCGCACGGCCGCTCCGCTCGAGCTCCGGACTGCCGGATGCCCCGGATCGGGGTCGTTGTGCGCCATGAAGACGTCACCGTGTGACCGGACCTCCGCCGCGTAGTCGA
The DNA here is from genome assembly GCF_056395905.1 of Arthrobacter sp. 05T444. Taxonomy (NCBI): domain Bacteria; kingdom Bacillati; phylum Actinomycetota; class Actinomycetes; order Micrococcales; family Micrococcaceae; genus Arthrobacter; species Arthrobacter sp. 05T444. The sequence goes on along the minus strand of NZ_JBFTKK010000002.1, from coordinate 325,146 downwards.
TCACACCGGAGGGCAAATCACCCGGCCACCTCATTGCCAGGGCGGGAAGCGGCACGGCAACCACGGCGTCGAACCCTTCTCCGGCCTGTGCCGGATCGTCAGTTGCGAGCAGGTCCGCGCCGTTGTCGTCCAGAACGACCTCCATCCCCAGCTGCCAAGCGGCGAGGGCCCAGATGATGGATTTCCAGTGCGCCGGGAGGTCCAGCCGGAGACGCATGCCGGGTTCGGCGTCGAGGTCGTCCTGCAGCAGGTTGCTCGTCTTGGCCACCCAGTTATCCAGAACGCGGCCGGAGAGTTCCACGCGTTCCGCGTCCGGGCCGTACCAGGTCAGGCGGGGTGACGTTGAGTGGCCCGAGCGCAGGGCCGTCATCAGATCAGTGGCCGGGATATTCATGGCTTCATCTTGCCACGCACGTCGCCCGTGTCCACCGGGTGCGCGGTGCTTTCCGGGCACCAGCGAAGACGTCAGGTTCAAGACGATCTATGATCTGCGACACATAAGACTTTCTAACGTCATTTGCGTTAACCCGCATTCATCTCCCGTTTTCCGCGGAATTGCGCAGATTTTATGCCAGGTAGTAAGCTTGCTGTCAAATTTCAGGCGTGTCGGCCATGGGCTGCGGAAAAAATTCCCGGGCGTGGCGCGGCACCTGATCGGGTCCGGAGTTGATTATTATTCCTCGCGGCTTGACTCCCCCTAGTTACACGCGTGTAATTAGTTATCGAAAGCCACCGCGAAGTCTCGGGCACACAAACCTAGTGCCCTGAGTGTCCGGCAGGCTGCACAATTCAGGAGGGGACGCCATGGGGCAAGAGCGTATCCATGAAGATGCCGTTGTGGCCGGCCAGGCCACGGCAAAATACCGTTCACGCGGCGTGCCAAGCGATTGGTACGTAGATCCGGCTGATCCGGACGCCGCCGAGCGGTATAACCTGGACACCGCCTCGTCCCTGCAGGACCAGGCCACCGCCTTCCTTGCGGCGCACGAGGCGCTGCTGGGTGGAAGCCCGGAGCAGGATGAGGATCTCAACGATCCGCCCATGGAACTCCGGAACCCCGGCGCCGGCACGCTCACACAGCCCGTGTGGATCGGTCTGCCCCTTCAGCAGGACTTCGACGACGAAGGCGAGCTCGGCTGGCAGACGGATGCGCTGTGCGCGCAGACTGATCCTGAAGCGTTTTTTCCGGAGAAGGGCGGCTCCACGAGGGACGCGAAGAAGGTTTGCGGCGCCTGCAACGTGCGGTCGCAGTGCCTTGAATACGCTTTGGCGAATGATGAGCGTTTCGGTATTTGGGGAGGCCTCTCCGAGCGTGAGCGCCGTCGGCTGAGGAAGCGGGCAGTCTAATTCTTCAGGAAGTACACGTCACTGCCGTTGTGGTTGCCCACAACGGCAGTGACTATCTCCCCAGGACCCTGGCGGCACTGGCAGGTCAGACCCGGCCGGCAGATCTGGCCATCGGCGTTGATACCGGTTCGCAGGACAATTCGGCTGCCCTCCTTGAACGGGCGCTCGGCGCCCCCAACGTCACCGGCATCAGTGCGGGCAAGACGGGAATGGGCGTCGCCGTCACGGCCGGGCTGGCCGCCCTGGCGCCGTGGAACGCGGAAGCCCCGGATGCGGCCTCAGAATGGATCTGGCTGCTGCACGACGACGCCGCACCCGCCCCCGAGGCGCTGGCCGAGCTGCTCCACGCCGTGGAGCGTGCGCCGTCAGTCACCGTGGCCGGCTGTAAGCAGCTGGACTGGGACGCAAAACGCAGGCTGATCGACGTCGGCCTTTCCACGAGCCGTTGGGCCGAACGCCTCACCCTGATCGAGGCCGATGAGCTTGACCAGGGCCAATACGACGGCCGTTCTGACACCTTCGCTGTCAACTCTGCCGGCATGCTGGTCCGGCGCGACGTCTGGGAGCTCCTGAAGGGGTTTGATCCCGCCCTGCCGGGTACCGGCGACGACGTCGACTTCTGCTGGCGTAACCGCCTTGCCGGTCACCGGGTGGTGGTGGTTCCGAGCGCGAAAATGTTCCACGTGTCTCACCGCCCCCACGCTCTGGGCAATGCCTCGGCTGCGCGCCGGGCACAGGTTCATCTCCGGCTCAAGCACGCCCCGCTGTGGCTCGTTCCCGTGCATGCGGTGGCCGCACTCCTCGGCAGCATCTTCAAACTGGTCTTCAGTATCGCGGTCAAGGACCCAGGGCACGGTTTCTCCCAGCTCGTGGCCACGGCCGCCGCGCTGGGCCGTCCGGCAGCTGTTTTCCGCGGTCGCCGGAATGCCGCACGCACGCGCCGTGTCCCGCGGTCTCTGGTGAACAAACTGCAGACGGAACGGCGCGAGGTGTGGAGCCACCGGCGCTCCCTCATGGAGGCGTTTGGCGCTGACGACGCACAGGCTGAGGGAAACGCAGCCGATTCGCTGGCGGAGCAGCCCACCGGCGACTCCACCGACGACTTCGCCGCACTCTCCACCAACGAACGGGGCTGGATAGGCAGCGGGGCCCTCGCCGCCGTCATCCTCGCCAGCGCCGCGTCCTTTGCCGGTTTGGCAGGGCTCTTCCGGGCCGACGCCGTGGCCGGCGGCGCCCTGCTGCCGGTTTCAGCCCGGCTCGAAGACATCTGGCACCGGGCATCCGGCTGGTGGATCGGGCTGGGGGCCGGGCTGCCCGGCCACGGCGACCCGTTCGGCTACGTCCTCTGGGTTTTGGGCGTGCTGGGCGGCGGCAACGCCAACGGTGCCATCGTCTGGCTGCTCCTGCTGGCCATGCCACTGTCCGGGCTCACTGCCTGGTTCGCCGCCGGCGCCCTGACCTCACTCCGCAGGTTCCGGCTGGCGGCCGCCTTGGTATGGGCAGGCGCCCCGGCCCTGCAGATTGCACTGAACCAGGGGCGCATCGGGGCCCTCCTCGCCCACCTCATGATGCCGCTGCTTGTTCTCGCGCTGCTGCGAGCCACGGGGACGGCCCTTGGACGCGGCCGCTTTGCCCTGCCCGCCCCAACCGACCGGCGTTTCATGGAGAAGCCTCCGCTGAAGCCGGGCATCAACGGGACGCCGTCGTGGACGGCGGCGGCAGCGGCCGGACTTTCCCTGGCAGTAGTTACCGCTGCGGCGCCGTCCCTGCTGGTGCCGGCCGTCGTCGTCATTGTCCTTGCGGGCTTCCTGCTGCGGGCGAGGGGTCGTACCCTGTGGTGGGCTCTCCTGCCCAGCGCCGCGCTCTTCATACCCTTTGCCCTGTCCACGCTGGACCGTCCCCGCGCCCTCCTTGCGGATCCCGGACTTCCGCTGGGCTTCGATGCTGCTCCGCTCTGGCAGCAGGTTCTTGGCCAGCCGCTGAGCTTTGAGGCAGCGGACGGGCTGTCAGGGCTTGGACTTTTCGCGGATGGCCCCGTGCCGTGGGCCCTGTTGCTCGCCCTCCTGGTCGGGGCTCCCGTGCTGGCGCTGGCCGTGGCCGCACTGGTTATTCCGTCCCGGCGCACCCGCGTTGCCCGCGCCCTGTGGGTGGCTGCCCTGATCGTGCTGGCGGGCGGCTGGCTGTCCGCCCACGTGGCCACGGGCGCCACCGCGGAGGCACTCGTGGCGCCGTTCCCCGGTCCGGCGGTCTCTGCCGCCATGTTCGCGTTCCTGGGCGCTGCGCTCATCGGCGGGGAAGGGCTCTTCTCCGTCTCCGCGCACTCCAGTCCAGCCGCGGGCTTCACGGCCGGCCAGGCTGCTCAAGGCCGCGGAAGACGCGCAGTCCTGGCGCGTTCCGCAACCGCACTGGCCATGGTTCTCCTGCTGGCCGGACCGCTGGCCGGACTCGCCACCTGGACAGCCCAGAACGTGCTCCAGCCTGCCGCCACGGCCGCGGGCGTGGCGGAGACGCCCGGCCTGGGAACTCCCCGGAGGGTGGATGCGGCCGATCCGCGGACGCTGCCGGCCACGGCGATTGACCGGGGCGAGGGGCCGGAGCAGACACGTACATTGCTGATCAGCATCGGCGAGGACGAAAGCTACGACGCCTCGCTCATGCGGGGCGGAGGCACCACCCTCGATGGCCTGTCCGCCATCGCGTCGGCCCGCAACATCCGGGGCAACCCGGGCGAAGAATCGGTCCGCGACGATGACGAGGTGACCGCCGCGCTGCGCACCACCGTGGCCACCGTGGTTGCCGGCCACGGAGTGGATCCGCGGCCCGAACTCGAACAACTCGGTGTGGGATTCGTGGTCCTGCGGTCCGCCGACACCGCAGCCCAGCTGACAGCGAGCCGCATGGACGCCGTTCCCGGCCTCGTGGCTGTGGGCCCGACGGACTCCGGCTGGCTGTGGCGGGTAAGTCCGCTGAACCAGGCCGTCCTGCAGCCAGCCGACGTTGCACACCGCGTGCGCGTCGTTGACGGCAAGGGCGCCACCACCAACCTTCTTCCGTCCGGGCTGACCGGCGTGGACACGGCCGTGCCGAAGGGGCCGGAAGGCAGGCTGCTGGTCCTCGCCGAACGCGCGGATCCGGGCTGGACCGCCTGGCTCGACGGGCGGAAACTGACCTCCACAACATCCGGCTGGTCGCAGGCCTTTACGCTGCCCCCGCAAGCCGGTCACGTGACGGTCCGCTACGACAACCCCTGGGCGCTCTGGGCGGGTATCATCCAGGCCGGGGTGATCGGCCTGACCGTCCTGCTGGCGCTGCCCATGCCGGCCCGGCGCCCCCACACCGGCCTGTCCAGGGACGAAGGCTCCCTGCGTAAGGAAAACCAGAATGCTTAACACAGAGAACGACGGCGGCACACCGGCAGCGCCGGCACCTGCACCTGAGTCCACAGAAGGTTCCGTAGCCCGAACCGGGGAGAGGACCGCGCCGGCGAAGAAGGGCGGTCCCAAACAAGCGAAAAAGGGCGGTCCCAAACAAGCGAAAAAGGGCGGCCCCAAGCAAGCGAAAAAGGGCGGCCCCAAGCAAGCGAAAAAGGGCGGCCGGCCCGCCCGCCGGGGAATGGTGGCCGGCTTGCTGTCGGCGGCAGCGATTGTTGCGGCCGGGGGCGGCATGGTGGCGGCAGCCTCGCTTGCGCCGCAGCCTGCAGGCAACCGGCAGCTGGAAGTTCCACTGGCGTCCGTTCCGGCCGGAAGCAGCCAGGACGTTTGCCCCGGCCCGGCGAAGCTGCTCGAGGGGACGCCTGTGGGTACCGACCCGCAGTTCAGCCCCGAGTCCGCTACGGCAAGGAGCAGTGTATCCGCGGCGGTTGTCGGTGCGGCGGGGGCACTGCTCCCGGGCAGCAGACTGTCAGCACTGGATGGCTCCGAGCTGGTGCGGATCGCGAAAGACCCCGGCTCCGCAACGGCTCCCGCCGGAGCCTCGGCGCAGCTTGCCGGAACCATCGCCCAGCGGAGCGTGAAGGACGTCAGTGTCCTGAGCGCCGACGCCCTGGGCAACCGGCAGGCAGCTGCCGCCGGAGTGATGAGCTACTCGGCAACGGACGGCGATCTCCAGGGGCTGGCCGCCGCCGCGTGCCAGGCGCCGCTGAATGACCTTTGGCTGGCAGGCGCCAATACGGCAGTGGGCCGCAGCAGTGTCCTTCATCTCACCAACGCGTCAACGACTCCGGCCACGGTCAGCCTGGAACTCTACGGCAAGGACGGGCAGATCAAGGCTCCCGGCAGCCGCGGGCTCCTGGTCGCACCGGGAACCACGCGGTCCATTGTGCTCGCCGGCCTCGCTCCCGGCCAGGAGCGGCTGAGCATCCACGCCCGCAGCACCGGCGGCCCCGTGAGCGCCTTCATCCAGCAGAGTGTGTTGCGGGGGCTGACGCCTGGCGGGGTCGATTTCATAGCTCCGGGTACGGCACCCTCGTCCCTCCAGGTCATGACGGGAATCGACATCCAGGATCCTGGCGGACTGGAATCGCTCACGAAGTCCCGTGGCTTCAGCGACGCCGCACCGTCCCTGCAGATCACGGTGCCGGGACCCGTGGACGCCGTGGTTGAAGTCAAGCTCTTCGGCCGCGGCGGACAGAAAGCGCTGCCTGGCGGCGGAGTTGTCACCGCCAAGGCAGGCACCGTGACTGAGGTCCCGCTGGCCGGCGTTCCGGCGGGGCAGTACACGGTCTCCGCGAGTTCGGATGTGGCCATCGCGGCCGCGGCGCGCGTCAGCCGCGGGCTGAAGACCGCCCAGACGTTGGATTTCGCGTGGGCTCCGTCAACCGGCAGGCTCGGCAGTCAGCACATAGTCCCGGTTCCCGGTGGCGGCGAGCGGTTCCTGGTCTTCGGTGCGCTGGAAGACCGCGCCACCATCTCCTACACACCCATTACGGCCGACGGTAAAGTCCGTCCGGCGGCTACCGCGGGTATCGCCGGCGGAACCACCACGTCCCTGACGGTGCCGGACCGGATTGGGAAGTCGCCGGTCGTTGCCTACGTGGTTTCGGCAGCCGGCGGTGCAGCCTACGGCACCGTGCTCCTCGAACAGGAAGACAGGAACGACGTCGCCACTGTCGCCATAACGCCAGGTGCAGAGGGCCAGGAAAAGGTGCCGGTCAAGCTGGGATACTAGCCGGAACGGGGCCGGGCCACGTGCCTGCGCCGTTAAGGGTCAGTAGCGCCGCCGGTAGACGGGGTCCAGGGTTTCCGGCGCCACACCCAGCATTTCGGCGGTGTGTTCCACCACGACATCGTGCACCAGGTCCTGCAGCTCCTCCCGGACCGGGCACCCCTGCTCGACAACCCGGCGGTACAGCGTGATGACCGGCCCTTCGTCCTCCGTGGCGGGCGTGTAGCAGCCCATGGGAGCCGGCGAACCGTCGGCCACCAGCTGCTCCAGGTTCGGCGGGATCTCGTCGACCGCAAACCGTACGCCGTCGAGCGTCTTTCCCCAGATGTCGTGGAGCCGCTGGGCGGAATCCATGACCAGTTCGTCGAACCTGTCAGAGCGCGTCCGGTAGGCGGGAAGCGTGGGCAGCAACAGCTCGCCGCGCAGTCCCCGACCATGGCGGTTGCGCCTCCGCTGCGCAAAGCTCCGCCCGGCGGCCGGGCCGGCGGCTTCCTTGGGAGCCCCGGGGTCAGCCAACCGGACCGTAAAACCCGAATCATGGTGCGATGACTGCATATACCGACTCTAAACCCGCCGGATGATTTGCGCGACATAATCCACGCCGGGCGGCACGGCCGTGGCGCGTCCGCCGTCAATGTCGGATTCGCGCCGCACCCGGAGTAGTCTGTGATGTCGTGGGTGCTATCCGTCAATGTTCCAGGTCAGCCTGCCGCCAGTCCGCGGTGGCCACTTTGACGTACGTATACGCGGATTCCACGGCGGTCCTTGGACCGCTTGCCACCTACGCCGAGCCGCACTGTTACGACCTCTGCGCGCAGCACGCGGGCTCACTGACCGTTCCGCGGGGCTGGGAAGTCCTGCGCCTTGCCATGCCGTCCCAGCCGCCGCAGCCCGGGCCCGACGACCTGCTTGCCCTGGCCGACGCCGTGCGTGAGGCGGCATCCCGGCCGGCTGCCTCCGGAACCTCGCAGGGGCAGCGCGGCGCCCATTCCGCGCTCGAGGCGCCCGCCGGGGCGGAGGGCGTGCGCCGCGGCCACCTCCGCATACTGCGCGAACCGTCCTGAACCGCAACTGGCGGTAGGCTGGAAGCTGCAAATCCGTCAGCCACAGCGCGCCTTCGCCCAGCAGGGAGCATCAACCATGCCAAAGATCAGTCCCGAACTGTTGTCCGTCCTGCGGTGCCCGGTCACAGGCTCGGCCCTGACGCAGGAGGGCGAGGAACTCGTGTCGACGGCGGCGGCAGAGGGCGGCGAAAAGCTGCGCTACGCCATCGAGGACGGCATTCCGCTGCTTCTCCCCCCGGAACTGCTCGCCGCGGCGAACGCCGCCCGGTCAGACCAGCATGACGGCCCCGCCCCCAGCCCCCAAACCCCCAGCCCCGAAACTGCCGGCCTCAAGACTCCGGCCGCGCCCCCCGCCTGAAACTCCAGCCCGCACCGCAGAAGGCAAGACGCCGGATACAGCAAAGGACTCCCATGACTCTCGATTACAAGGTTGCCGACATCTCCCTGGCAGAGGCCGGCCGCCACCAGATCCGCCTCGCCGAGCACGAAATGCCGGGGCTCATGTCGCTCCGCAGGGAATTCGGGCCGAGCCAGCCGCTGAAGGGTGCGCGGATCGCCGGCTCGCTCCACATGACCGTTCAGACCGCCGTCCTCATCGAGACCCTCACCGCACTCGGGGCAGAGGTCCGCTGGGCATCCTGCAACATCTTCTCCACCCAGGACGAGGCCGCCGCCGCCGTGGTCGTGGGCACGGGGACCGTCGAAGCCCCCCAGGGTGTTCCGGTCTTTGCCTGGAAGGGCGAAACCCTTGAGGAATACTGGTGGACGGCCGAGCAGATCCTCACCTGGCCGGGCGCCGACACGAACCCCGAGCTGGGTCCGAACATGATTCTCGACGACGGCGGCGACGCCACGCTGCTGGTGCACCGCGGCGTCGAGTTCGAGGCAGCCGGCGCCGTTCCGGCCGCCGCAGCGAACGACCCCGAGGAATACGCTATCGTCCTGGATCTCCTGCGCAGGACCCTTGCCGAGGACCCGAAGAAGTGGACCCGGCTCGCCGCCGGCATCCACGGCGTCAGCGAGGAGACCACCACTGGCGTGCACCGTCTCTACCAGCTGGCGGAACAGGGCAAGCTGCTCTTCCCGGCCATCAACGTCAACGACTCCGTGACCAAGAGCAAGTTCGACAACAAGTACGGCATCCGCCACTCCCTGCCGGACGGCCTCAATAGGGCCACCGATGTCCTCATCGGCGGCAAGGTCGCCGTCGTCTGCGGTTATGGCGACGTCGGCAAGGGCGCCGCCGAGGCGCTCCGCGGCCAGGGAGCCCGGGTGATCGTCACCGAGATCGACCCCATCTGCGCCCTGCAGGCCGCCATGGACGGCTACCAGGTGGCCAAGCTCGAGTCCGTCCTGGCTCAGGGAGACATTTTCATCACGACCACGGGCAACAAAGACGTCATCATGGCCGAACACATGGTCGGAATGAAGAACAAGGCCATTGTGGGCAACATCGGCCACTTCGACAACGAGATCGACATGGCCGGCCTCGGCCGGGTGCCCGGAATCAAAAAAGTTGAGATCAAGCCGCAGGTCCACGAGTGGGTGTTCGAAGGCGACGCCCCGGCAGGTTCCGATGCCAGGTCCATCATCGTCCTTTCAGAAGGCCGGCTCCTGAACTTGGGCAATGCCACAGGCCACCCGTCGTTTGTCATGAGCAACTCGTTCGCCAACCAGACGATCGCCCAGATTGAGCTGTTCACCAAGAAGGACCAGCCTGAGGGGGAGCGGGAGTACGCCAACGAGGTTTACGTCCTGCCGAAGATCCTTGACGAGAAGGTGGCACGGCTGCACCTCGGTGCCCTGGGCGTCGAACTGACGGAACTGTCCAAGGACCAGGCAGACTATCTCGACGTGGACGTGGCCGGCCCGTTCAAGCCGGAGCACTACCGGTACTAGGACTCGAACCGGTTCTGATTGCCGTGTCGTTCTGATTGCCGGATCTTCGTGCCGGGAGCCCTGAGCGGGCCTCCCGGCACGAAGACCTGCCGCGCCGCCCGGACGGGCGCGGCCCTCCTGTGCGATAAAATTGACAGGCCAGCGTTTCTGCTGGGCACAGGGATGGACGCCGATTGGCGGCCCGGCGGGGGACATGGAGAACCAGTCATGACGGAAAAGAGCACCCGGAAGATCGGCAAGATCCTCGCGGTCGCTGCGATTTGCGCTGCTGTCGCGGCCGGCGGAATCGGCGTCGCCACCGCGCCAGGGTGGGCCAACCCCGCGCCGGAATCCGAGGCCTCCACCCCGGTCCGCAACGAGCCGGGCCTCGCTGCCCCTGTGGTCAAGGCCGTGGAACTTGGTGTGACCCCCACCGACGGCGCGAAGAGCGTCAATCCCGCCGTGGCACCTTCAGTCAAAGCCGTAAACGGCAAGGTCAAGGACGTTGTCCTGACCGCGCCGGCGGGAGGCGCGCCGGTCAAAGGAAGCGTGAGCGCCGACGGCACCACCTGGACTACCCTGGATCCCCTCCAGTTCAACACGGCGTACAGCTACAGCTTCACGATCGTTGACCAGGCGGGCCGGGAGACCAGGAAGGCGCAGACGTTCACCACTGTCGAAAGCGCCAACGAGGCGGATGCCGCCGTGTACCCGGAGAACGGCAGCACCGTCGGATCGGGGCAGCCCATCGACATCGTCTTCAGCGAGCCAGTTGCCAACAAGGCGGCCGTGGAGAAGGCCGTCAAGATCACTGTTTCGTCCAAGCAGCCCGTGGCCTGGCACTGGTACTCGGACCAGCGCGTGCGCATCCGCCCCGAAAAGTTCTGGGCGTCCAACAGCCGGGTCGCCCTGGACATGAAGCTCTTCGGCGTTGATTTCGGCAACAAGATGATTGGCAACTTCAATGCCAAAGTGCAGTTCAAGGTGGGACCGCAGAGGCTGGCCGTGGTGGACGACAACACGAAAACCATGAAGGTTTACTTCGACGGCAAGCTCGTGAAGACAGCTCCCGTCACCCTGGGCGGTTCCGACTGGCTGTCACCTTCCGGCTTCGCGGTGATCATGGAGCAGGAACGCCGCTCCAAGTTCAACGCCGGCAGCATCGGCCTCAAACCCGGCGACAAAGGCTACTACCCGCCCCTCACCGTGGAGTACGCCAACAGGCTCACATCCTCCGGGGTGTACGTCCACCAGGCCCTCGAATCTGCGTGGGGTTACGTGGGAGTCTCCAACGTGTCGCACGGCTGCGTGGGCCTGCTGCCCGCAGACGCCGTGTGGTTCTTCAACAATATGAAGACAGGGGACGTGGTCCAGGTACTCAATACCGGCGCGGCACCCGTTGAACCGCTCGAGGGTTACGGGGACTGGAACATTCCCTGGGCGCAGTACGCCAAGCGCTAGCCGACGGCATCCGCCGCCAGGCAGCCTCGCGGGTTATAACGAAATAGCGGCATGATTCCGGCTGCGCGGGTGTCACCTCGCCGTGCCGGAGTGCCTGACGGTAGGCTCTTCAGGAGATACACAGCGTTGCCTGGTCTCGACCCGGAGCGCGGACGCCTACGGAAGTGAAGCTGCAGTGAACGACAATACTCCGACCCCGTCCGGACGGCTCGATCCGCAGCTGGATCCGCAGCCGGGAGCCGACGATCCTGCGATTGATCCTGCCAACGATTCAGACGAGCCGGCGTTCGAATGGATGACGGCTGCCCCGTCGTCCCGGCCGGCCGAAGGGCGGGGCCTCTCGGACCGCGGGAATGAAACCCGCAACGACGCAGTTCCCGCGAACGCAGCCATGGACGGCGCAGCCACAGAAGGCAGCCGCCGTGAAGACCAGGCGCGGGACGAACCAGCCCAGCCAGGCAGCAGGGCCGACCGCAAAGCAGCAGAGGCTGCCGCTGCGGACAATGCCACGGCTGAGGCGCCGGACACCGCCCCACCAGCATCCGGGCCCGCCTCGGGCGCCCACTTCAGCGAACCGCTGCCAACCTCGGCCCTCCAGATCCGCCCTCCGCGCGAAGACGTGGAGCGGCGCAACGCGGAGCGCGAGCAGGCGGCGAACGCCAAGCCGGTGCTGCCGCGCGTCATGCAGGTCCTGCTGGCTGTTTTCTACCCCGTGATCCTCCTGGTCCTTGCCGTGCGCGCAGTGACAAGTCCTCTCTTTCTCTGGGCGGAGTACCACCGCCCGGGCTTTCCGGGCGACGGCTATGGCTTCAATTCCGACGACCGCATGACCTACGGATCTTACGCCGTGGATTACCTGAGTAACTGGTCGGGGCCCCGGTACCTGGGCGAGCTGGTGAACCGCAGCGGGGAGAAGCTCTTCAAGGACGGCGAAGTCAGCCACATGGCCGACGTCAAGCTCGTGATCCTATCGGCGTTCGGCGCCGGAGCGCTCCTCGCGCTGGTCAGCATCGCAGCCATTATTTACCTTCGCCGCCGCAGCACGGGCGGGGTTCGGCGCGGTCTGTTCGCCGGTTCCATCGTCACGCTGGCGATCATCATCGGCCTCGGCGTGCTGGCCGTGCTGGGGTGGGAACAGTTCTTCACCGAATTCCACCGGATTTTCTTCGCCAACGGTACCTGGACGTTTGCCTTGGAGGACACGCTTATCCGGCTGTTCCCCGGACAGTTCTGGGTCGACTCCGGCATCGTCATCGCGGGGCTTGTCCTGGTCGCTGCGGTGGTTACGCTGATCCTGACGTGGCCCACGCGGCGCCGCCGCGGCCTGCCGAAGGCCGCCAAAAAGTCCCGGAAAAACGATGCCGCGGACCCGGAAACAGACGCCGAAACGCCATCAGGTGAAGACCGGCCAGTTCGGCTCTAAGCCTTCAGCGGCGAGGCCGGTCTGCCGTACAGCTGCTCGAAGCAATCGTGCCTCAGATCCAGGAAGGCATCCACATCCTGATCCGCCAGTCCTGGTACGAGATGATCTCGGCAGTCCACACGGGATAGAAGAAGGCCGAGAGCAGCACCGCCCCGACGAGAAACAGGACCACCCCGTAGAGTCCTGACCGCCGTCGCCACAGCGGGTCCGTCCTTCGGCCCAGGACCAGGCCGAGGCAGTACACGAGGGCTAGGATCAGGAACGGCTCGAAGGACACTGCGTAGAAGAAGAACATGGTGCGTTCCGGATAGAGGAACCACGGGAGGTAGCCGGATCCCACCGCCGCCAGCACGGCGCCGGCCCGCCAGTCCCTGCGGCCCGCCCACCAGAAGAGCAGTACCGCCAGGGAAACGGTGGCAGCCCACCAGATCAGCGGGTTTCCCACTGAAAGGATGGCCGATGTGCAGTGGGCAATATCGCAGCCGGGGGAGCCTTGCTTCGGGGATTCATAGTAGAACGACGTTGGCCTGCCCATCACCAGCCAGCTCCACGCGCTCGCCTCGTAGGGATGCTCCGAGCTGAGCCCCTGATGGAACTTGTAGGCCTCCATGTGGTAGTGCCCAAGAGACCGCACGGAGTCCGGGAGCCAGCCCCATTCAGCGCTGGGATTCGTTCTGGCCCATTGCCGGTAGTAGGCATCTGTAGACCGGAACCATCCCGTCCAGGTGGCGGCGTAGGTCACCGCGGCCACCGGGACGATGCTGAGGAACGCAAAGAGGCCGTCCTTGATGATTCCGGCGCTGATCCAGCTCCGGATGCCCGCGGTCCGGCGCGCACTCAGGTCCCAGAAGACGGTCAGGAGGCCGAAGCCGGCGATGAAGAAGAGCGCCGACCATTTGGTGCCGACGGCGAGGCCGAGGCAGACACCCGCGAGGACACGCCACCACCGGATACCAAGCCAGGGCCCGGACAGGAGCTGCAGCCGGGACGGTCTCCCGAGGGGAGAGGCAGCCGCCTGCCGGGCCAGGCGGACCGCCAGCCGGCGCCGGCCGTCGTCACGGTCCATCAGCAGCGCCCCGAAGGCGGCCAGGATCCAGAACATGAGGAAGATGTCCAGCAGCGATGTGCGCGACATGACGAGGTGGTGGCCGTCGACGGCGAGCAGCAGCCCCGCTGCTGCTCCCAGCACCACGGACCGGAAGAGTTTTTGGGCGATCAGCGCGAGCAGCGCAATGGACAGCGTGCCCGTCAGCGCCGCTGAAAACCGCCAGCCCAAAGGGTTGTCCGGGCCGAACAGCCACATGCCCGCGGCGATCATCCACTTGCCCACAGGCGGGTGGACCACGTATTCCGGGGTAGTCAGGAGCACCCCCGGGTTGCCCGCGACGAATGAGTCGTTGGCTTTGTCCGGCCAGCTCCGCTCGTAGCCGCTGACCAGGAGCGAGTAGGCGTCCTTGACGTAGTACGTCTCATCGAAGACTAGGCTCCGCGGCATGTCCAGGCGGTCGAACCGCAGGACGCCGCCCACCGCGGCGGTCAGTGCCGGGACCAGCCAGAACCAGAGCCTGAGGGACGGCGGGTAGTCGCGCCAGCTGCGGATGCCGCCGATAAGCCGTTGGCTCAGGGCTTCGACGTTAAACGCCTCCGAGGGCCGGCTGATCCAGCCGTGACCCTCGAGGCCGCGGCCCTCGGGTGCGGCGGAAGCCGGTGTACTGGCTGAACCGGCCGCGTCAGGCCGCACGGAGGTCTGCGTCACGTGCCCATGCTACCTTTTGCTGCCTTCTGCCGCCGTGCGTCTTCTGCAGGGGTCATTTTGCCAGGTCGTTCTGCAGGGTTTTCCTTCCGCGGGGACTTGTGCCGCGGAGCCGCTGGCCGGCAGTAGGCTGGACATGTGGACCACGAACCGAGCAAGCCGCAGACCAGCACCTCCGAACCGGCCGCGGACTCGGGGCCGGACATTTCCAGCGACCGTCACGGGCGCATCATCCTGGCAGCCACGCCCATCGGCAACGTGGGCGACGCTTCGGCCAGGCTCATCGAACTGCTGGGCTCCGCCGACATCGTCGCCGCCGAGGACACCCGGCGCCTGCACCGGCTGGTGCAGAGCCTTGACGTCACCGTGAGCGGACGGGTCATCAGCTATCACGAGCACAATGAGGCCACCAAGACAGCAGAGCTACTGGACCAGGTCCGCTCGGGCAAGACGATTGTCATGGTGACGGACGCAGGCATGCCGGCGGTTTCCGATCCCGGGTTCCGCCTGGTTGAGGGCGCCGTGGCGGCAGGGCTAACGGTCACCGCCGTTCCCGGCCCCTCCGCGGTGCTCACCGCGCTGGCACTCTCCGGCCTCCCCACCGACCGCTTCTGCTTTGAGGGGTTCCTCCCGCGCAAGGCAGGGGAACGGGCATCGCGGCTGGCGGATCTCGACGCCGAACGCCGCACCATGGTCTTCTTCGAAGCACCGCACCGGCTGGAACCCATGCTCCGGGCGCTGCATGAACGGTTCGGGCCGGACCGTAAAGCAGCCGTGTGCCGCGAGCTGACGAAGACGTATGAGGAAGTCATTCGCGGATCCTTGCGTGAACTGCTCCAGTGGGCGGAGACCAACGAGGTTCGCGGTGAAATCGCCGTGGTTGTGGGTGGCGCGCCGGAGCAGGCTCCGGGAACACCGGAGGACAATGTGGCCGCCGTCAACGAGCTGGTTTCGCAGGGCCTCCGGCTCAAGGACGCCGTGGCCGCCGTGGCCGAGGAGGCCCGGGTCAGCAAGCGGGAGCTCTACGCAGCGGTACTCGCAGCGCGCTAATTCCAAGGCGGCTTGGGGCTGTGCAGGTGCACAGCGGATGGGTTCACCTGTAGTGCGCGCATGCGTAGACACTGGAGAGACGCGGGCAGTACCGTGGCATTAAACCAGTCAAGAAAGCCGAAGGCAGCGGGCACCACGTCCGCTGCAGGAGCTGAAACAACCCGCAACCCCAATTGCTGACGAGGGAGTCACCGTGTCTGTTATTGCACAGTCCACTGTTACCGCAGAGCGCGAAAGCGAACTGCTCGCATCTGTTCCCACTGGCCTGCTCATCAACGGCGAGTGGCGTCCCGCGGCGTCGGGCAAGACCTTCGACGTCGAGGATCCTTCCACGGGCAAGGTCCTGCTGAGCATCGCTGACGCGGGCCCCGAGGACGGCATGGCCGCCCTTGACGCGGCCGCCGCCGCGCAGGATTCCTGGGCGAAGGTCCCTGCCCGTGAACGCGGAGAGATCCTGCGCCGGGCGTTCGAACTGGTCACCGAGCGGGCCGAAGACTTCGCGCTGCTGATGACCCTGGAAATGGGCAAGCCGCTGGCCGAGGCCCGTGGCGAGGTCACCTACGGCGCCGAATTCCTGCGCTGGTTCTCCGAGGAAGCCGTCCGTGCGTTCGGCCGGTACTCGGTGTCCCCGGACGGGAAGTCCCGTCTGCTGGTCACCAAGAAGCCTGTGGGCCCGTGCCTGCTGATCACCCCGTGGAACTTCCCGCTGGCCATGGCCACGCGCAAGATCGCCCCGGCCGTCGCCGCCGGCTGCACCATGGTCCTGAAGTCCGCGAACCTGACACCGCTGACGTCCCAGCTGTTCGCCGCCGTGATGATGGAGGCCGGCCTGCCCGCCGGTGTCCTGAACGTGATCCCCACGTCCACGGCCGGCGCCACCACCGGCCCGCTGGTCAAGGATGCCCGGCTGCGCAAGCTGTCCTTCACCGGCTCCACCGAAGTTGGCCGCCGCCTGCTCTCGGACGCCTCCGAGACGGTGCTGCGGACCTCGATGGAGCTCGGCGGCAACGCCCCGTTCGTGGTGTTCGAGGACGCCGACGTGGATGCCGCCGTCGCCGGGGCCATGCTGGCGAAGCTACGCAACATGGGTGAGGCCTGCACGGCAGCGAACCGCTTCATCGTGCACGAATCCGTCGCGGACGAGTTCGCCGAGAAATTCGCCGCGAAGATGGCGGACATGACCACCGCCCGCGGCACCGAGGCGGACTCCAAGGTGGGCCCGCTGATCGACGCCAAGAGCCGGGACAAGGTCCACGAACTCGTCACCGATGCCCTCGCCTCCGGAGCCACTGCCGTCGTGGGCGGAGCTCCCGTGGACGGGCCCGGCTACTTCTACCAGCCCACCCTCCTCAAGGGCGTCACCGAAGGCACCCGGATCCTGTCCGAGGAAATCTTCGGACCCGTCGCCCCCATCATCACCTTCGGCACCGAAGACGAGGCCATCCGACTGGCCAACAACACCGAGTACGGACTCGTTGCCTACGTTTTCACCAAGGACCTGAACCGCGGCATCCGGATGGGCGAACGCCTTGAGACCGGCATGCTCGGCCTGAACGCCGGCGTCGTATCCAACGCGGCGGCACCGTTTGGCGGCGTCAAGCAGTCCGGCTTGGGACGCGAGGGCGGCCTCGAGGGCATCGAGGAATACCTCTACACCCAGTACATCGGCATCGCCGACCCCTACGCCGGCTAGCCTTCGCGCAACCGCCGCAGGCCGTCGCGGGCCCTGTTCCAGGAGCCCGCGGCGGCGCGTCCGGCTTTTGCCGCGACGCGGCCTGCGGCCCGGAAGGGCGCACCCGCGATTCTGCCGAAGCGGGACATGACCGACGGCGGCAGCCAGTCCGCGCGAAGCCGGCCGGGAAGGCCGGCGTTGCGGCGCAACGCCTTTCGCACCGCACGGATCTTGTCCGCCGCGGAGGGGTCCGGCAGCCGGACAGTCTCAGCGGGACCGGCCGTCTCAACCGGTCTGCCCGGCCGTCCGTACTCATGCCGTTCGAAGGCGCCAGTGAGGTCCGTCACCGCTGCCTCAGCCGCGCGATGCACCAAATCCTCCGAGGCTTCGGGCCCCGCTTCGTCGGACCGGATCAGTGCCGGTGAACCCCGGAAGCGGGCAGAAAAGGTGCGGGGCGTTTCACTGGGTACTGGCCGTACGCCATAGTCCGTGGCGAGGTCCTGCAGCTCAGCCCACGCGAGCGGTGCCATTGCCTGCCCCTTCTGCGGTGCCCGCCCGTTCCTCGCAGCCAGCCCGTTCCGGGCGGGTCCCCTCAGGCGGCGCCGCCGCAGGCTGGTTCGGACGAGCCGCGGGGTACCGGCAACCAGGACCAGCAGGAGAACGGCTGCCGTACCGTAGAGCGCCGGAACCAGCTGGCTCCCGGAAGTGGCTCCCCCCGTCCCTGGAAGGGGGAGGGGTGCCGGTCCGGGCGCGGGAGCGGCAGTGGCACCATTGGTGGGCAGCAGGCCGTCATTGTTTCCATCATTCGTGCTGGCCCCCCCGGAGGACGAAGCGTCCTGGGCATACGGCGGCACCACACCGCGCGACGGAGTGGGCTCGAACGGAACCCAGCCGAGTCCCTGGAAATACAGTTCCGGCCAGGCATGTGCGTCGCGGGCGTCCACCTCGAACTCGGGAAGTGCACCCTGGCCCGCGACGGACACCGTGGCCCCGGTCAGCCTGCCCGGGGCATAGCCCACCGCGATCCGGCTGGGGATCCCTTCGACCCTGGCCATCACGGCCATGGCAGACGCAAAGTGGATGCAGTAGCCGCTCTTCTGCGTCAGGAAGTCCGCGAGCACGGACAAGCCGTTGCCGTCATAGCCGCCCTGGACCGGCGATTCCAGGGAATAGGTGAAATCTCCGGAACGCAGGTACCTCTGGATTGCCATTGCCTTTTCATACGCGGTTCTGCCGTTTTGCGTAATGGAGTCGGCGGTGGTCCGGACGATGTCCGGCACGTTGGCGGGTGGCCTGATGAACTCATCGGGGATCCCCCGCACGGGCGCCGAAGACTGGTCCAGAAGCTCCGTCGTCAGTTTCGGGGCCGAGGACCGGACCAGATACTGCTGGTTTCTCGAGTTGGTGTCCGTGCCCTTGATGCTCAGTGTGGCAGGATCCCAGCTCCACCTGCCGGTCAGGCCGTTAACCGCCTCAGGGGCGTAGGGCAACGGAAGGTAAGGGCTGGTGAAATCCCCGGTATTGACAGCCGTGACCTCGCGGACCTGTTCCGGCGCCAGGATCTCATGGCCCACCTCCATGCGGCCGGCGCCCGCCCGTCGGGTCGAATCGCGGTCATCGGGTGACCAGGCATCGCCGTCGAACCGGTCCACGGTCACGGAGCGCAGATAGAGCGGGGTGGTCGCATTGGTGGCATACGTGATCCGGCCGTCGCCTGTCGGCTGGCGCAGGCTGTTCCCCAGGCTGATCATGGGGTTAAGGCCATTCGATGAGGCCCACGGATTCAGCCGTGAACCCTGGGGGAAGGTGCCCTCGTCGAAGCCCGGGATGACCAGCTGCAGCAGCAGTGTGGCCACCAGCGCAACGGCGCCGGTCATTGCGGCGCGCTTGACCTGGCCGGGATTCCGGGCGGTGTCAGCCTGGATGCGTGAATCCGGAGCGAACCACTGGCTGCAGGCGAGAATGAGCAGGAACCCGGCACCCGTTGCGAGGAATCCCGCCAGACCGACGCTTTGCGGCTTGATCATGGCCGGCACCACGAGTACGGCCAGCAGGCCCAGGCCGCTTGTGGCCGGCATGCCCAGTGGCAGGGCAAGCGCGTCCACGAGAATGACCACCAGCCCCAGGGCGGCGCAGGTGACGAGAACGATGCCGGCGTTCGGAGCCACCGGCGAGCTCTCGGACAGCACCGTCTCGCTGGCCCGGCGGAGATACCTGCCCAGCGCGGCCATGGTGGCGTCGGACGGGATGAAGCCCACAATGCTGTCCCGCCGGAAAAACGTGAAGGTCAGGATGAACACCAGCGAAACGAAGGCCCCCAGGGTGACCAGCAACGGCTGGGACCTCAGGGCGCGGAGTCCGGCCACGGCCAGGGAAACCACCACGATGGTCGTGAGCACGGGCAGGTACCAACCCCAGCCCCTGAGCACGCCGTTGAGGGACAGTGCCGCCCCGGCCACGGCGAACGCCACGGCTCCTGACATGGCCCACGGGTAGGCGCCGGCACCGGGCCGCCGCGGGCTCCGGCCGGGCGAGACTGGGGACGGCCGGGAACTGGCGTCCGTCTGGCGCTGGGGGGCAAGCGTCACCGCGCCACCCCCGCACCCCGGCGTACGTCGGCAGCCGCGGCTGAAAGGGCCCCTCCGCCTTCATCGAAGAAGGTCCACGCGGCGGGCAGTGATGTGGAGGCATCCACTGCGACGGCTCGCCAGCCGCCGAGGCGCAGGGCCTCAAGTGCATCGTGGGACTCCGCGGGCCTGTCGCTGATCACGATGGCGAAAGCGTTTGCGGCGTAGCCCGCGGCGGGCGCCAACGACCGGGCCTCGGCCAGCGTAATTTTGCCGAGGACCGCCAGAACCGGACCGCGCATTCGGTGGGCTGCGAGCTTGTCAATGAGCCGGTCGTCGAAGACAGCCTGCCCGTATTCGGTGCTCCCGGCATGCTCCCTGCGGGCCGTGTCATGGTCCCGGCGCATGTGGTGCGGGCCGGACAGCTGGATGGCGGCCAGGCTTTCGGCGATGGACTGGAGTCCGCCTGCTCCGCTGTATTCCTCATTGTCGGGTTCGGGTGCGGAGGGTGAGCGGTGAAAGGCAGGTTCCCCCGCGGCGTCCAGGAACCGGAGGGCGTAATTGCGCTCGGCGAGGTGCGCGCTGACGGACATGGTGGCCGTGACAGCCCACTCGAAGGTGTCACTTGTGACGAGGTCGTGGCCGTCATCACCGCCGGCACCGCTGAATACCGACCCGAAGCCGGTGGAGTACGCGATGAACCGCTGGTCCAGGATGATCGTCGCCTCCGGCGTGGTGACCGATTCCTCCTGCCTGACCATCAGAACGCCGTGGCGTGCGGTCGCGGGCCAATGGACCCGCCGCATCGGATCACCGTGCCGGTACTCCCTGGTCATGACGTCGTCGTCACTGGGATTGGCCCGGATCCGGGTTGCCGTGATGCCGTCGTTTCCCCGGGCCCCGGCCAGTCCCGTCGCAGGAAGTTCGACGGCGGCCGGCGTCACGGTAAGTGTGTCGCCGTCGTCAATGGTGTGCCTGTGCAGCGACAGCCCGAACGGATCTGTGAACTCGGCCGTCACCGGGCCGATCAGGAACTGCCCCCGCTTCCCGGAGCGGAGCCGGTACTCGTAGCGGCTCGTTCCGCCGCTGGCGGACCTGGCGGGAAACCGGAACGCCGGCGATTCCCCAAATCTCGTCGGAAGTCGTTCCTCCATGATCACCCTGCCAACTCCCGGGCCTGTCCTGGCAACGGCCAGCCGCACGGTGGTGATGGAGGCTGTTTCGACAGTGGAGGGGCTGAACTCGCGGTACACGCGGAACCGGGGCTTGACCAGCCTGATGCCGGCGAGGGAAATAAGGGGCAGCACCACCAGCAGCACGCCCAGGGCGAGGAGATCCCGGCGGCCCATGAGTTGGGCGCAGAGCAGGGAAATGACACCGGCGGCGAGGAGTCCCCAGCCGCGGGAGCTGAAAAGGTGGCGGGGGAGGCTGTCGAGCAGTGCCACGGCGAATCCTGACTAGCGGCTGGGCCGCAGTTCGGGGGACGGCCGCGCGGTAGGCGCGCCCGGGGATCCGGCCGCCCTGGCTTGCCGGGAGGCGTGGGCGGACTCGGTCATCTCCTGACTGACGGGAAGCTTGGCGAGTACTCCGCGGATCACGCTCTGCGGCGTCTCGCCGGTGCTGGCTGCTTTGCGGTCGAGGATGATCCGGTGCGCCAGCACCGATTCTGCAACGGCGACGACGTCGTCCGGCAGCACGAAGTCCCTGCCGTCCAGCGCCGACGTGGCCTTGGCCGCGCGAAGCAGCTGAAGCATGGAACGCGGGCTGGCCCCAAGGCGCAGCATGGCGCTGTCCCGGGTTGCCCGCCCCACTGCAACGGTGTACTCCTTGACGGACTGCGAAACGTACACCCGCTGGACCGTGGCAATCATCGCGGCGACGTCCGCGGACGTAACCACGGAAGACACACGGGCCAGCGGGGACGTGGCCTGGTGCGTTTCCAGCATTTCGATTTCGGAGTCCTTGTCCGGGTAACCCATGGAGATCCTGGCCATGAAGCGGTCCCGCTGGGCTTCCGGAAGGGGATAGGTCCCTTCCATCTCGATCGGATTCTGGGTGGCCACCACCATGAATGGTTCAGCGAGTTTGTATGACTTTCCGTCCACCGTCACCTGGTGCTCCTCCATGCATTCGAGCAGGGCGGACTGCGTCTTTGCCGAGGCGCGGTTGATTTCGTCACCGATGACGATATTCGCGAAGACCGCGCCGGGACGGAACTCAAACTGGCGCGACGACTGGTTATAGATGGACACGCCGGTAACGTCGGAGGGAAGAAGGTCCGGAGTGAACTGGATCCGGCTGACTGAGCAGTCGATCGTGCGCGCCAGCGTCTTGGCGAGGAGCGTCTTGCCCACGCCGGGCACGTCCTCCAGGAGCAGGTGGCCCTGGGCGAGCAGGACCGTGAGTGCGAGCTTCGCTGCCTCGGCTTTGCCGTCGATCACCGTATTAATGGCGTCCAGGATGCGTTCGGTCGCGGCGCGGAAGGCCGCGGCGTCCAGGGCTGACTGTTTGTGGCCGTTAAGCTGGTTTCCGCCCTGCGCAGCAGTTCCTGCGAAGCCTTGCCCGCCCGGGAGTACTTCATCCATCGTGGTGCGTCGGTGCGGTTCCATCGGCAACCTTTCATCCCTGGGTGGCGCGCGGAACGGAGCGGCGGAAGTCTGCCGTTGCCCGTCTTGGGCGTTAACATCTGTCCGTACCAGCGTACTAACACAACTGCCGTACCTGACAGAGAGTTCCGGGTAAATCTGCACCCGCTGCCTGGACGGCCCGGGGCCGCCTCGGCTCTTCCGCGGGCTTACGTCCGCCGCAGCTAGGCTGGAGGGATGTGTAACTCCCTGACTCCCCGCCCCTATCGCGAGCCCGGCAGCGACGGTTCCGGCAAGCAGGGCTACCCGCCTGCGCCCGCGCCCCTGCCCGTTCCCGTGATGGACAACCACACGCATCTCGACTTCCCAGGCGCCGACATCCAGGTAGAGGTCGGCGCTGCCCTGGACGCCGCCGAGGCGGTAGGGGTCCGCGGTGCCGTGCAGGTTGGCACCGACCTGGAATCCTCCAGGTTCACGGTTCGTGCCGTTGACATGGATGCCCGGTTGCTCGGTGCCGTGGCGATCCACCCTAACGATGCCCCCGAGTATGCCCGGCGGGGTGAGTTGGAGGCTGCGCTGCGGGAGATCGAGGATCTCGCCTCCCATCCCCGGATCCGGGCGATTGGGGAAACCGGTCTGGACTTCTTCCGCACCGAGGGAGAGGGGCTGGTCCACCAGCGCTATTCGTTCCGGCGGCATATCGACATTGCCAAACGGCTGGACCTGACCCTGCAGATCCATGACAGGGACGCCCACGAGGACGTCGTGCAGGTCCTGCGGGAAGAGGGCACCCCGGACCGGGTGGTGTTCCACTGTTACTCCGGCGACGAAGACCTGGCCAGGATCTGCAACACGGAAGGGTGGTTCATGTCCTTCGCCGGAACGCTCACCTTTAAGAATGCGGGAAACCTCAGGGCTTCACTGGCTGCTGCGGATCCCGAACTCGTCCTGGTCGAAACCGACTCGCCCTTCCTCACCCCGCACCCGCACCGGGGACGGCCCAACGCGAGCTACATGGTCCCCTACACAGTGCGGGCCATGGCCGAATTGACAGATTCGGACCTCGCCGGCCTGTGCAGTCAAATCAGCGCCAATACCCTGAGGGCATACGGATCCTGGGACTGATCGCTCGGCCTGAAGAAGCCCCCTTCTGCATACGCGGTATGTGATAATTTGGCCGCTTTATAACGGATCGATTACAGTGAAGAACTATTAGCCGGGGTCGGGGAAGGCCTCCGGATGATGTCACTCACTTTTCAGGCAGGGCGCCTCTGGTGCCCTGCCCTGTGAGTGTGGCGGCGCACATGCCTGCTGCAGACCTCCGGCCTGTCCGGATCCACCCTTGGGGTGACTGCCGCGGAGAGCTCTGTGCGTTTTTCCCCGTGCCCGGATGGTTCAAAAGATACGGGCAATCGTGATCAAGTTCTTCACGTCGGACGGCAAGTTCAGTTTCGTCAAGGTAGCCGCCCAAATGGTGGTGCTCTCGGCGCTCGTGCTGGGGCTGGTTGCCTTTGTGGGCAACAACAAAACAGTCACCCTGAACGTTGACGGCAAAGTGAGTTCCGTTCAGACGTTTGGCGGCACCGTGGCCCAGGTGGTCAGGGGCGCCCAGGTGGAGCTGCACGCCGCCGACCGCGTGTCACCGTCGCCGGAGGCGCACGTTGAGAACGGCTCGGTGATCAACGTCAACCTGGCCAAGGCAGTGAAAGTGAGCCTGGACGGCGCTGAAAAGACTGTCAGCACCACTGCCCCGGACGTTGCCGGACTCGTAACCCAGCTCGGGGTGGCCAGTGCTTCCGAACTTTCGGTTCCGAAGAGCGCCCACCTGTCCGTTGACGGCTCCTTTGTCGCCATCTCCACGCCGAAGACGGTGAGTATCCTTGCCGACGGCAAGGCCGCCAAGACCACCACCACGGCCACTAACGTTGGAGAGGTGCTCAAGGACGCCGGCGTGAGGCTGGCAGCCGCAGACCGCACCTCCCAGCCGGCCAACGCGCACGTGGTCAACAACATGGTGATTAAGGTTTCCAGAGTGGACACCAGCAAGACCGCCACCGTCACCGAAGAAGTTGCCTTCAAGACGCTGACCGTGGAAAGCGCCGACGTTCTCAAGGGCGAAGAGGAAGTCACGCAGGAGGGCGTTCCCGGGACCGTGACGAAGAAGTTCAAGCTCGTGCTGGTCGATGGCCGCGAAGCCTCCCGCACGCTTGTCTCCACGACGGCAACTCTTGAGCCGGTAACGGAAAAGATCACCGTGGGCACCAAGGAGAAGCCCAAGCCCGCAGCCGCCGCGAAGACGGAAGCCGCCAACTCTGGTGCGGCGGCCCCCGCCATGATGAATGAAGCCATGTGGGACAAGATCGCGCAGTGCGAATCGACCGGCAACTGGTCGATCAACAACGGCAACGGTTACTACGGCGGCCTGCAGTTCGACATCCAGACCTGGATCGGCGCCGGCGGCGGAGCCTACGCCCCGAACGCCAGCCAGGCCTCGAAGGCGCAGCAGATCGACGTCGCCAACCGCGTCTATGCAGAGCGCGGCCTCTCGCCGTGGGGCTGCGGCTGGGCAGCCGGCAGCTGACCACGGCCGCTGAGGCCACGAAAGGCCGGGTCCGGAGTCTCCGGGCCCGGCCTTTCGTGGCCTGCCAGCTGCCGAACCGCGGCGGCACCCGCCGCGGGATAGGATACCTAGGTGACTGACCCGACTCCTTCCGCCCCCGGTACCGCGCCTGCTCCTCTGTTTGGTGCGTCAGATATCCGCAGGCTGGCCGAGGAAATCGGCGTCCGTCCCACGAAGACGCTGGGCCAGAACTTTGTCATCGACGGCAACACGATCCGCAGGATTGTGGCGGCAGCGGGCGTCGGGCCGGACGAAACGGTCCTCGAAATCGGGCCTGGTCTCGGTTCGCTGACGCTGGGGCTGCTGGATGCCGCGAAGTCCGTTGTCGCCGTCGAAATTGATCCTGTGCTGGCGGCCAAGCTGCCTGAAACTGTCAGGCAGTGGAGGCCGGAGGCTGCCAGCGAATTCCACCTCGTGCGCGCCGACGCCATGAAGGTCACCGAGCTCCCGGTGGAGCCCACGTCGCTCGTGGCGAACCTTCCGTACAACGTCGCTGTTCCCGTGGTCCTTCACCTCCTGCAGCATTTCCCATCGATCCGTCATGGTCTGGTAATGGTTCAGGACGAGGTGGCGGACCGTCTTGCCGCCGGTCCCGGTTCCAAAATTTACGGTGTGCCGTCCGTCAAGGCCGCGTGGTACAGCACCATGCGCAAGGCCGGAGTGATCGGCATGAACGTGTTCTGGCCGGCCCCCAAGATCCAGTCGGGGCTCGTGGCCTTTACCCGCCGGGAGCCACCGGCCACCACCGCCAGCCGGGAGCGCGTCTTTGCCGTGATCGATGCGGCCTTTGCCCAGCGCAGGAAAACCCTTCGCGCGGCCCTGGCCGGGTGGGCCGGCAGTGCGGCCGAGGCGGAGCGCTGCCTCGTCGCGGCCGGGGTGGACCCCACGGCCCGCGGTGAGGTCATCGACATTGCCGCTTTCGCCCGGATCGCCGAGGCCCGCCAGGCCGCGGACGCTTGACCGGCCGGGGCAAGCGGCCGGCGACAGCGTCCCTGGGTGACGCCAGGAGGCCGCGTCCTTCTTGGAGCCGGGCGTCGCCATGCCCTAGCTTGGAGTCATGAACGCAGTGAGAGGGCGCTTTGCGGCAAGGACCGTCCGGGTCAAAGCTCCGGGCAAAGTGAACGTCTCGCTGGACGTGGGGCCCTTACGGGCGGACGGGTATCATTCCGTGGCCAGCGTGTACCTGGCCGTCTCGCTGTATGAGGAAGTGGCCGCCACCAGCACCGCCAATGACGGCATCACCGTGAGCATCAGCCCCGCCAGCACACTTGACCTCGACGGCGTGGACATCCCGCTCGACGAACACAATCTGGCCTACAAGGCTGCCGCCATCATGGCCGAAGTGTCCGAGCACCCCACCGGAGTGCACCTGGAAATCACCAAGCGCGTGCCGGTTGCCGGCGGCATGGGCGGCGGATCCGCCGACGCCGCGGCCACGCTGCTGGCCTGCGACGCGCTGTGGAACAGCGGACTGTCCCGGGATGAGCTTGCCCATCTGGCCGCGGAGCTGGGGGCGGATGTCCCCTTTGCGCTGCTCGGAGGCACGGCCGTGGGACTTGGCGTGGGGGACGACCTCTCCCCGGCCCTGGCCAGGGCGCAGATGGACTGGGTCCTGGTCACTGCAGAGTTCGGGCTTTCGACGCCGGAGGTGTTCCGGACACTGGACCGGTTGCGGGACGCCGAAGGGGTGGAGATCGATGAACCCACGGCGGTGGATCCGAAGATCCTGCAGGCCCTGCGCAGCGGTGACCCCGATGCCCTGAGCCGGGTGCTTGTCAACGACCTCCAGCGGGCCTCCATCGAACTCGCGCCCAGCCTCCGCGACACCCTCGGCCTGGGGGAGTCCTGCGGAGCCATCGCAGGGATCGTTTCGGGCTCCGGTCCCACCATCGCCCTCCTGGCGCACAACCCGGAGGCTGCCGAGGGGCTCGCCGAGGAGCTGCAGCACAAGGGCCTCACGGCGTTGGCCGTCCATGGACCCGTTCCCGGTGCCCGCATCATCTCCGATACCCTCCTTTAATACCCTTCCAACTTTCTGACCCCCCCGTTTGCAGAAGAAAGCAGTTCCCAGTGGCACACCTGCTCGGCGGCGAGAACCTCATGGTCTCGTACGCAACCCGCACCGTTCTCGATGGCGTAACTCTCGGACTCGAGGAGGGCGACCGGATCGGCATGGTGGGCCGGAACGGCGACGGCAAGTCCACGCTCATGCGCCTGCTGGCGCTGCGGTCCACGCCTGATTCCGGCCGGGTCACCAAGCGTGGGGACGTCAACATCGGCTACCTGGATCAAAGCGACGTGCTCGACGGCGACCTCACGGTCGGTGCCGCCATCGTCGGCGACCAGGCGGACTACGAATGGGCCCGCAACCCGCAGATCCGCGAGGTCATGGGCGGGCTCGTGTCGGACGTCGACTGGCACGCCAACGTCCACGCACTCTCCGGCGGCCAGAAACGGCGCGTGGCGCTGGCGAAGCTCCTCATCGAGGACCACGACGTCATCATGCTTGACGAGCCCACGAACCACCTCGACGTCGAAGGCGTCGCATGGCTGTCCCGGCACCTGAAGACCCGGTGGCGGGCGAACCAGGGCGCGTTCCTCGTGGTCACCCACGACCGCTGGTTCCTCGACGAAGTCTGCACCAAGACGTGGGAAATCCACGACGGCATCATGGACCCGTTCGACGGCGGTTACGCCGCCTACGTGCTGGCCCGCGCCGAGCGCGACCGCTCCGCATCGGTGGTGGAAAGCAAACGCCAGCAGCTCGTCAAGAAGGAACTGGCCTGGCTCCGCAGGGGCGCCCCGGCCCGCACGGCCAAGCCCAAGTTCCGGATCGAGGCCGCCAACGCCCTGATTGCGGACGTGCCCGAACCGCGTGATTCGACGGCGCTGAGTAAGATGGCCACGGCGCGCCTTGGCAAGGACGTCCTGGACCTTGAACACGTGTCACTGGATTTTCTGGGCGGCGACGCCGGCCAGAAGCTGTTCGACAACATCACCCTCCGCCTCGCGCCGGGTGAGCGGCTGGGGCTCGTGGGCGTCAACGGGGCCGGCAAGACCACCCTGCTGAAACTGCTCAACGGCGAGATCCAGCCCAGCTCCGGGAAGGTCAAACGCGGCAAGACGGTCGTCACCGCGGTCCTCACCCAGGAAGTCAAGGAGCTCGACGACGTCTCGGACCTGCGCGTGATCGAAGTGATCGAGCGCGAAAAACGCTCCTTCAACGTCGGCGGCAAGGAATTCACCGCCGGCCAGCTTGTGGAGCAGCTCGGTTTCACCAACGAGAAGCAATGGACCCCGGTCAAGGACCTCTCCGGTGGCGAACGCCGGCGCCTCCAGCTCCTGCGGCTGCTGGTGGGGGAGCCGAACGTGCTGATGCTGGACGAACCGACCAACGACCTCGACACCGACACCCTCGCCGCCGTCGAAGACGTGCTCGACGGCTGGCCCGGCACGCTCGTCGTCGTCAGCCACGACCGCTACCTGCTGGAGCGAGTCACGGACCACCAGATGGCCCTGCTGGGCGACGGCAAGATCCGTGCCCTGCCGCGCGGAGTGGACCAGTACCTCGAACTCCGCGAGTCCGCCCTCGCCGGTTCCACGGTCACCGGCGGCGGAAACCCTGTCACGTCCGCCAGCTCCGCCCCGGCCCAGGCCGTCTCGGGAGCTTCGGAAGCCGAAAAGCGTGACGCCCGCAAGGCCAAGAACCGCATCGAACGGCAGCTGGGCAAGATCACCCAGCAGGAAGAAAAAATCCACGCCCAGATGACGACGGCTTCCGCGGACCCCTCCGCCGTCGGTCAGCTCGCGGAACTGAACAAAAAGCTCAAAGACCTCTCCGCAGACCGCGAAGCCCTGGAGCTCGAATGGCTCGAGGCGCTCGAAGTCCTGGGGGAGTAGCTCCGGGCGGGGTGCAGCTTGGGCGCCGGACGGCGGCCCTTCCGCGTCGCTTAGACACAGGGCAAAAGGGACGCTTCGGTCGCTGGGCGACCTCCACGTCCCGATGCCCTGCGATGCGCTCCTTTCGGAAGAACCGCCGTTCGGCGGGCTCAGCCGTCGCTGCGCAGCTCGGGTTCCTTCTTGAGGCCGGTCAGGCCGTTCCAAGCGAGGTTCACGAGGTGCGCAGCCACAGCGTGTTTGTCGGGCTGCCGGCCGTCCTGCCACCATTGGCCGGTCATGGCGACCATGCCCACCAGCATCTGGGCGTACATGGCGCCGTCGGCGGCGCTGAATCCGCGGCGGGCGAATTCGTCGGACAGGATGTGCTCCACGCGCTCCGTAATGTGGGACAGCAGGGTGGAAAAGGCGCCTTCCGGCTGCGACGGGGGAGCGTCGCGCATGAGGATGCGGAAGCCGTCGGTGCGGTCCTCGATGTACGTCAGCAACGCCAAGGCAGCACGTTCCACCAGGACCCGGGGCTTGGCTTCGTCGGCGAGGGCGTCGTTGATGGAGGCCAGCAGGATCCTGAACTCAAACTCCACCACCTGGGTGTACAGACCTTCCTTCGAGCCGAAGTGCTCATAGATCACCGGCTTGGAGACACCTGCGGCAGCGGCGATTTCCTCGATCGTGGTGCCGTCGAGGCCACGCAGCGCGAACAGTCCGCGCCCCACGTCGACCAGCTGGGAACGCCGTTGGGGTCCGGTCATCCGGGACCGCGGGATGCGCGCCGGAGCGGCATCCGCCTTCGCCATCGGGTTCCCCGCGCCCTCGGCTGTCCCTGTGCTGTTGCTCACCGTCCAATCATGCCTTACGCCAACACGGACGCTGGTGGTCCTGGGCGGGTGCTGCCCGCTGTGCAGGCCGCCTCTTTGACGGGGCTGGCGGCACGCGTTGGCCGAGGTCGCACGAGCCTCGGCGTTCGTGGCAGAATTGGTTCTCGTGCCTTGGCTTCGTGCCTGGCATGATCCGCCCTGGTGTAATGGCAGCACCCCGGCCTTTGGAGCCGTGGAGTATAGGTTCGAATCCTATGGGCGGAACTGCTGCATCAGAGGTGTCCAGTAGGATAAGCCTGTTGCCGGCTCCGGGCACAGGCTCGGACGACGCCGCGCATGTAGTACCGCGCAATCGACCAAGGAGAGCCTGTACGTGAGCCCCGAGAAGTCCGGCCCAGCCGCCGTAATCGTCTTAGCTGCAGGTGCCGGTACCCGGATGAAGTCCCGTACCCCCAAGATTCTCCACGAAATCGGCGGCCGTTCGATGGTGGGACACGCACTGCTGGCCGCGCGCAGCATCAGCCCGCAGCGGCTGGCCCTCGTGGTCCGTCACGAGCGGGACCGTGTGGCCGCCCACCTCGCAGAGCTGGACCCGAGCGCCCTGATCGTCGACCAGGACGAGGTTCCCGGCACCGGACGGGCCGTCGAAGTCGCGCTGGAGGCCCTGGATGCTGCCGCCCCTGTCGCGGGAACCGTTGTGGTGACCTACGGCGACGTGCCGCTGCTTACCGGCGAGATGCTCGCCGAACTTGTTTCAACCCACGAGTCCGAAGGCAACGCCATCACGGTCCTGACCGCGCTGCTCGATGATGCCACGGGCTACGGCCGCATCCTGCGCGGAGCCGACGGAACGGTGACCGGCATCCGCGAGCACAAGGATGCCTCCGACTCCGAGCGCGAAATCCGTGAAATTAACTCCGGAATCTACGCCTTCGACGCAGCAGTGCTGCGGGACGCCCTCCGGCACGTCACTACCGACAACTCGCAGGGCGAGAAGTACCTGACCGACGTCCTCGGGCTGGCCCGCAAGGCCGGCGGCAGGGTTGCCGCGGTGGTCACCGCCGATCGCTGGCAGGTCGAAGGCGCCAATGACCGTGTGCAGCTTGCGGCCCTCGGCGCAGAGCACAACCGCCGCATCGTGGAAGCATGGATGCGCTCCGGCGTCACGGTGGTGGATCCCGCCACAACCTGGATCGATTCCACCGTCACCCTGGCTGAGGACGTCCGGATCCTGCCCAACACGCAGCTGCACGGCAGCACCACCGTGGCGAGGGACGCCGTCGTCGGCCCAGACTCCACGCTGACCGATGTCCGCATCGGCGAGGGAGCCAAAGTGACCCGCACGCACGGTTCCGGTGCGGTCATCGGCGCGGCGGCCACTGTGGGTCCGTTCACTTACCTGCGCCCCGGCACTGTCCTGGGGGAGACCGGCAAGATCGGCGCCTTCTACGAGACGAAGAACGTCACCATTGGCCGCGGCTCCAAGCTGTCCCACCTGGGCTACGCCGGTGACGCCGAAATCGGCGAGGACACCAACATCGGCTGCGGCAACATCACTGCCAACTACGACGGCGAGAAGAAGCACCGCACGGTGATCGGCTCGGGCGTCCGCACCGGTTCCAATACAGTATTCGTCGCTCCTGTCACGGTGGGGGACGGCGCCTACAGCGGCGCCGGTGCCGTGATTCGCAAGGACGTTCCCGCAGGCGCCCTGGCGCTGTCCATGGCCGCGCAGCGCAATGCCGAGGGTTGGGTTACCGCCAACCGTCCTGGCTCGCTCTCCGCGGACCTGGCGGCGGCAGCCGGCAAAGCCAGTAACGACTCCTCAATTTCCCCGGCATCTACAGAAGAGGGCAAGCAACCATGACCGAAATTACGGCTCGCGGCGAAAAGAAGCTGGTGCTCGCCGCAGGGCGTGCGCACCCGGAGCTTGCCCGGGAAATCGCCAAGGAGCTGGGCACGGAGCTGCTGCCCGTGGACGCCTACGATTTCGCCAACGGTGAGATCTACGTCCGCGCCGGTGAAAGCGTCCGCGGAACCGACGCCTTCGTCATCCAGGCACACCCGGCACCCCTGAACAACCACCTCATGGAACAGCTGATCATGATCGATTCGCTGAAGCGGGCGTCCGCCAAACGGATCACAGTGGTTTCGCCGTTTTACCCGTACTCCCGCCAGGACAAGAAGGGTCGCGGCCGGGAACCGATCTCGGCCCGTCTGGTGGCGGACCTGTACAAGACGGCCGGCGCTGACCGCATCATGAGTGTGGACCTGCACACCTCGCAGATCCAGGGCTTCTTCGACGGACCGGTGGACCACCTCATGGCCATCCCGCTCCTTGCGGACTACATCCGTACGCGGGTCGCCGCGGACAACATCACAGTTGTCTCGCCGGACACCGGCCGCGTCCGCGTGGCCGAACAGTGGGCTGAGCGCCTCGGCGGTGCGCCGCTCGCGTTCGTGCACAAGAGCCGTGACCTCACTGTTCCGAACCAGGCTGTGTCCAAGACAGTGGTGGGGCAGATCGAAGGACGCACGTGCGTCCTGATCGACGACATGATCGACACCGGCGGAACCATCTCCGGCGCTGTCCAGGTGCTGAAGAACGCGGGGGCCAAGGACGTCATCATCGCGGCGACCCACGCTGTGTTCTCCGATCCCGCGGCCCGCCGCCTGTCCGAGTCGGGCGCCCGCGAAGTGGTAGTCACCGACACGCTGCCCATCCCGGCCGACAAGCGCTTCCCTGAGCTCACCGTACTGTCCATCGCACCCTTGATTGCCCGCGCCATCCGTGAAGTGTTCGACGACGGTTCCGTCACCAGCCTGTTCGACGGCAACGCCTGACTTCCCGCCTTAGGGCGCTGGTGGGGCCGGCGTTGGGCCCGTTTTCAGGAATCGGGCCCAACGCTGGTAGGATTTTCCCGATACCTTGGCGAGGGAGAGCACCTCCGGACATCCGGACTGCTGGTCTCCGTTATCGACTGGGTCTGTACCTCCCTTCTGGAAGGGCCGCCGACAGGCGCCCGGCGTTGAAGGTCGCTTCAGACCTCCGCCCTTGCTGAACACCGAAAAGCCTCCAGGAGATGCACATGTCTGAGCAGAAGCTCGCAGCAGAAGTACGTACCGAATTCGGCAAGGGTTTTGCCCGCCGCGCCCGCATGGCCGGCCTGATTCCCGCCGTCATCTACGGCCACGGCGCCGAGCCCATCCACATCACGCTTCCGGCCAAGGCCACCACGCTGGCCGTGCGCACCGCCAACGCCCTGCTGTCCCTGGACATCAACGGTGAAGGCCACCTCGCCCTCGTCAAGGACATCCAGCGCGACCCGATCAGGCAGATCATCGAGCACATCGACCTCCTGACCGTCCGCCAGGGCGAGAAGGTTACCGTTGACGTTCCCGTTCACCTCGTCGGCGAACTGGCTCCGGGCAACGCTTACAACCAGGAGATGACCGTCATCTCCCTCGAGGCCGAGGCAACCCACCTGCCCACCGGCATCGAGGTCGACATCGAAGGCCGTTCCGCCGGTCAGCACATCCACGCGTCCGACCTCGTGCTGCCCAAGGGCTCGGTTCTGCTTGCGGACGCTGACGCTCTCGTCGTCCACATCTCCGAGGCCACCGAAGTTACCTCGGAAGAGGCCTCCGAGGAAGCCACCGCCCAGGCTTCCGTGGCCGCAGCCGAGTAATTACGGTTCCTTATTCGCGTACCGCGTTTACCGCATCGCACCAGTGGCCGGGCCCCGTTTGGGCCCGGCCACTGGTGTTCCCGCTCACTAGGATTGATCCATGACTGATACCTGGCTCATCGCAGGCCTTGGAAACCCCGGGCCCGAGTACAGCCGCAACCGGCACAACGTGGGCCAGATGGTCCTCGATGAACTCGCCGCGCGCATCGGCGGAAACTTCAAGGCCTCCAAATCCCGCGCCCAGGTCCTCGAGGGGCGGTTGGGAATCGGTGGACCGCGCCTCGTGCTGGCCAAACCTGCCACCTACATGAACGTTTCCGGCGGACCGGTGTCTGCCCTGGCCAGGTTTTACGACGTTGACCTGTCCCGGGTTGTGGCGGTCCACGACGAAATCGACATTCCCTTTAATACTGTGAAGCTCAAGATCGGGGGTGGCGAAGGCGGCCACAACGGACTCCGGGACATCTCCAAGGCGCTCGCCACCAAAGACTACCTTCGGGTCCGGGTTGGGGTCGGCCGGCCGCCCGGACGGATGGACACCGCGGACTACGTGCTCCGCGACTTCACCCCGGCGGAAAAGAAGGAACTGCCCTTCCTGCTCGACGATGCTGCGGATGCAGTGGAGCTGCTGGTCCGGGAGGGACTGACCGCCGCCCAGCAGCGCTTCCACTCGGCCAACGCCTGACGGCGGGTGCCGAGCATACTGCTGCAGACGCGCTTTCACGCCTCTTTCCGCCGCGCGTGTCGGGAATTAATCCAAACAATTTGATAATCCGCCAGCCAATTAAGGATCTCGACGAAATGTGAATGGTTTGCCCTGTTTCAGGGCCGGGGTGACGGGGTAGTCTTTCACCTAAGCGGGGGAGGCGATGGGGCCTTGATCCTGCAAAGCGGGATGTAAGGAAAAGTTCATGTCAAATGAGCCACTGAGCTGGGGACGTGGGTCTACAGCGGGCGTGCTGGCCGGGCCCGCGGCTGCCACTGGCGGAACGGACCTTCAACGATGGTCCGTTCCGGCGCGCAGCGCAGACCTTGAAGCCATCCGCAATGGTCTGACGGATCCTGATTCCCTGGGCGTAGTTATTACCGGCTCCCGCGGCGTGGGCAAATCGTCGCTGGCCCGGACCGCGGTGGCAGAACTCGGACCTGATGTCTGGGCGCTCCAGCTTCGCAGTCCCCTGACCGGCTCGCAGACCTCCTACGGGTGTCTGGCGTTCCTCTTGGCGCGGCTTCCCCAATCGGCGATGGGATCGCCAACCGCCATCCTCCAGGGCATCACGTCCCTCATCCGAAGCGACGCCGCCGGCAGGGACTGCATCATCACCCTGGACACCACGGGCATGATCGACGACATGAGTGCCGGTGTCCTCCTGAACATCATGCTGACCCGCACCGCACGCGTTATCGCGATCGCCCCCGGTACAAGCGACCTGCCGGCAGACTTCCATTGGCTGCTCACAGACCGCCGTCTCACTGAGGTGCGGCTGGAAAACCTGAACGAACTGCAGACCCGGCAGGTGCTGCTGACCCTGCTGGGCCACCGCGTATCGGCCTCACTGGTGAGCACATACCACAGCATCGTGGGCGGCAATCCGCTGCTGCTCAAAGCACTTGTTACGGAGCAGCAGCAGTCCGGAAACCTCGTGCTGTCTGACTCTGTATGGACATTGCGGGACAAGGTCGTCCTCGACGGTGCAACGGGACTGGACGATATTGTCCGCTCGCGCTGGTCCCGGGAATCTCCGGAAAGCCGCGAGGTCATGGAGATGCTGGCCTGCGCGCGCAGAGTGTCCCTCTCGCGGTTGACCGACATCTACGGCACTGAAATCGTGGCCGATATGGAGGATGCCGGACTGCTCAAGGTGGGTGACACCGAGGCCCGCTGGGTGTCCCTGCGGGAGCAATACCTTGGGGACGTTGTCCGGTCCTGGTTGAGCATCGCGCGGAGGCGGGAGCTCCGGAGCCAACTGCTGGGCGAAGCGGAACCCGAGCTTTCGAAGCTAAGTCTGGAAGAGCGCATTGAGTTTGCCGCTTGGACTCGTGAGTGCCAGGCCGAGCTTAGCCCTGCCATGGCTGTGGCCGCCGCCGAAGCGGCCATACAGATGTTCGATCCCCGCTTTGCGCTCAGCTGTGTCGACGGGCTTAAGAGGACTGACGCGGAGTGGGTGGTGGGACAGCAGCACAAGGGGACGGCCTACCTGCTGCTGGATCTGCCCGTGCAGGCCATGGACGCCCTGGACGACATTTCCCAGGCGCAGCTGGACCAGCTCGGTGCAGAGGACTTCGCCAGGATTGTAGCCGCCAAGTGCAGGGTCATGGTGTGGCTGCCTGAGCAGTGCGACAAAGTCCCGGATGAGATTGCCAAGGCGCGCCAGCGTCTGGGTGTCGCTCCGGGCGCCGCGAGCACTTGGCCTGATGCCCTGGGCGCTGCCGCGAACGTCATCACGCTGGCGGAATTCGAGTACCGCTCCTTCATCGGCGACTATGCACCTATGGTTGCGGCTCTGGAGGAAGCGGCCGATCCGGCGCTCAACAAAGACACCGGGTTCCGCATCCAGGCTGCCCTGATCCTGATGCCTGTTCTTTCGGCTGTCGGCAGGGAAATGGACGCGCTTCAGCTGATGAGGAGGGTAGGCGGCCAGCTCTCGGATTCGGGCCACATGACCGGTCTGCGGGAGCGGTTCGCCATGACGGCGGTCAACGTGCTGCTGCAGGCTGGCCAGTGGCGGAGGTGCCTGGACCTCGTCGGGCCGCCGAAAGGGCATGAGGAACGACGCCTGGCTCACCGGACGTCCGCCATGGAGCTGGTTACCGGCATCGCGTACGTCTACTCGGGCCGCGGCGCCGTCGCCCTGGATTCGCTGCTGTCCGCCGTGGCCCAGCTGGAACTCCGTCCGGTCGTGAACATGCTCCAGGCGGCCTATGCCGCCACGGCGTTCGCCTACGCACAAATCGGCAACGCAGGCCAGGCGCACAAGTACCTTGACAAGCTGCGTGGGGCGCGCGGGCACTGTAATTTCCGCACCCAGAACATCACGGATTTCTGCGCCGACATGGCAGGGAGATGGCTGGGAGACACCGATGCCGTGAGGCGGCTCCTGGACTCAGCCCGCGTCGACATTGCGGCAGGGCGATACACCCTCGCCGGGATCAGTCTGCTGGGTGCCACCGTGAACGGTACGGACGACGACTTCCGCCTGATGGAGGAGGTCGCGGGCCACCGGCAGGGAAAGCTGGCCGAGATTTCCCGCCTCGTCGCTGTCGGTAGCCGCACCAAGGACGCAAAGGTGCTTTTGGAAGGCGCGCATCTGGCCGCAGAGCTCGAACTGGATGCCGTGGAAGCCCGGTGCGTAGCGCTCGCGGTGGACTTTGCGAGGCATTCCGGGGACTCCGCGTCGGCCCGCGTCGCCCAGGCCCGGCTGGACACCCTCACGGCCACCGTTCCCAGTCTCCCGATCGTCCCGAGCAGCGGCAGCCCGCTGCTGACCGCACGGGAGCGCCAGATCTCCCGCCTGGCCGGGCGGGGAGTATCCAACCGGGACATCGCCCTGGAAATGGGTGTTTCCGTGCGGACAGTGGAAGGGCACCTGTACCAGGTCTTCACGAAGCTTGGTGTGACGTCCAGGGGTGATCTGCCTGGACTCGTCTAACGGCCGCCCACAGACACCGGAACCGGAGACTGACGACCGGCAGCTTACGGGGCGGCGTGAAGTAATAGACCACGTCTGCAGCATCATCCGCAGCCGTGCGAGCCAGGCTGTGTTCCTCATGGCCGGCCCGGGGATCGGGAAGTCTTCCGTGACGGACGCCGTCAGCGAGGAGATGAGCACTGAGATGACAATCCTTCGGATCCACGGGAGCTCATCGCTGGCCAAGGTCCCCTACGGCGTGCTCGCCCCGTACACGGCGGACCTCCCTCCAGAAGAAGCAGACTCGCCCGTCGCAGTGCTCAGGGCGGTCTGGACCTATTTCCAGGAACTCAAGGCCGGCAAGGACGTGCCCTTGCTCCTGGTAGTCGATGACGCCCACCACCTCGATGAAGCCACCGCGAACATGGTGGTCGACATGATGTCGGCGGGATGGGCCCGCGTGCTGGCATCCGGGCGCCCGCGGCCCGGACTGCCGCAGGCACTGAACCAGCTGTGGTACGACGGCCAGGCCGAGCGGATCGATCTGCGGCCGCTCAACGGAGACCAGGTGACGGAGGTCGTGGAGCACACACTCCACGGGACAGTCCCCGCCAGCACGGTGCAGTCTTTGTGGTCTGCCTCCGGCGGCAACCCCCTGCTCCTGAACTGCCTGCTGGGTGATGCGGTCGAAGCGGGCATACTGGCGAAGCGAAACGGGATCTGGCTGCTCCTGGGCCTCCTTCCGGCTGACGGCCCCAGGCTTTCCGACGTTGTTATCAAAGACCTCCTCCGCAGGACCACGGAAGAGCAGGACGCGTTGAGGCTCATCGCCTTGGCTGAGCCCGTCCACCGCAGCCTCATCGAAGATGTGTGCGGGGGCGCGGTGGTCCGGTCCCTCCTGGACCACCAGATGGTCCGCGAATCCACCGGACGGCACACGGAATTGCGGATTTGGCACCCCATCCTCGGCGAATCCATGAGGCACCAGGTGTCTGTCTCCCGGAGCCTGCAGCTCCGGCAAAAACTGGACAACTACCTCGACACGCGGACGGCAGGCGCCGAGGGCAGGCTGCGGATGGTGGAGTGGTCGCTGGAATGCGGTTTGGAAGTGCCTGATCTCGAACTGCTTGACGCTGCCCTGCTGGCAGTGACGATGTTCAACAACTCAGGTGCGCGGCTCATGGCCGGGCATGTCCGGGCGCCGGAACTGCAGGCCCATGCACAGTCGATCACCGCGAGGGCGCTCTTCAACGAAGGCAAGTACCGGGAGGCTGCGACTCTCCTGGACGGTTGCTGGCTGGAACTGGCCGGGGAACCCGAAGCCCCGCACATTCTCATGCTCAGGGCGTCGGCGCATCTCGCGCTGGGGAAATCCACCGGGTTGCTGCGGGCCGAATCCCGCCACCAGCTCGCGGACGCCGGGAAAGAGGTCGCGGCTTCCTGGCAGGACAGGATCCACCATTTGCTTGAGATGGCCGATGCCGGCGATCACGAGGGGATAAGGACTCTTATAGCCTCAACCGGAGAAGCGATGGCCGGGGCAGCCGAACAGGGTGAGACGGTCCTGCAGCGCGCCCGGGCAGACCCCAGCACGGCAACTGTGGCCGAAGCCACTCACGCCGTGGCACACGCGTTGCTCGCCCAGACCCTGGTGTCTGCAGGTCAGGCCCACCAGGCGCACACCGCCGCCCTGGGCGCAGCGCCGTCCTTGCCGGCGCTCCAGGACGGTCTGTACTTCTTCAATGAGTTCGTCCTGACGCGCCTTGTGTCGGCTTCGCTCGCCGCCGGTAACTGGGAGGCGGCGGAACATGAGCTGGCCAGCTACCCCACGGAGGTGAACGAGGGGGCAGCCACTTTTGGCGGCGGCATCCAGGTGCTGCGCGGTCTGGGCTTCCTCCGCCAGGGACAGCTGGAACGGGCCTACCGGATTCTCCTGCCAGCTGTTGAAGCCCTGCGCGTCAATGATCCGCTCCAGCAGTTCCGGTTCGGTTCGTCCCTCGCCTTCTACGCCGCCGCGCGCCTGGGGGATGGAGCGCAGGCCCAGCGCCTCGAACAGGATCTGATCGCCGCCAGGCACGCCAGCGGACCCGGGTGCGAACTGCTCGCCGAAGGGTACGCGGCCGCCGCGGCTGAATATCTGGACCGCAAGGGCAGCGGCCTCGCCAAGCTTCGTGAGCTGGCCGCGTCACCGCCGGTCGCCGCGCAGCCGGGAACCAGCATGGAGTGCCTGATTCTTTGTTCCGATCTTGGCGACCGCTCGGTAATTGAAGAGCTCGCATCACTTGCGGACGCCGTCGAGGGCCGCTGGGCAGCAGGCTGGCACCAGGTAGCCCAGGCGTGGGCCACCGGGGACGCAGACGTGCTCATGGAAACCGCCGCCGGGCTGGAGGAGGCGGGCCTGATCAACCTCGCCCGCGAGGCGTATGCCCAGGCGGGCGCCATCTGGGACGCTGCGGGGGAGCGGCGCCGCGCCCGGCAGGCAGTGGCCCACCGCGAGAAATGTGACCAGGAGCTTGGTGAGCGGTTCCGGGAGAGTCCCTTCATTGCCTCGGTGCCCAGCGTCCACCTGACACGCCGGGAGCGGGACATCGTGGAGCTGGCCGTACAAGGACTCTCTGACCGGGAAATCGCCCAGCAGCTGATGGTGTCGGTCAGGACTGTTGAAGGGCATCTGTACCGAAGCTACGTCAAGCTTGGAGTGCGCCGGCGGGACGAGCTCGCCCTGGCCCTTCCCAAAAAGTAAGCACTTCCCAAGAAGTAAGCGCTGCCCAAAAAGTAAGCCCTTCCCAAAAGTACGTGCTCAATGCCGCCGTTTTTAATGCCGTGCCCGCCGGGAAACTTGAGCTTTTCCGCGCCAGCATGACCACCTGCGGAAACCAGTAGTCGAGTACCTGAAAAAACGAGTACTCGGTACTCGTGCTGTGGGTTCCAGTACGCGATTAACTATTAGTGGCAGCGGAATGCGGAGGAGGACTCCATCGCCGAAGCTGCCGCCAGCACATCAGGTCTCGCACACGAACTTCCGGCCCCAGGGACCGGGTTCAGGCGGGGCCGGCGACGTCAGAGCCTTCTGAGACCGAGGCTCTCCCCCCAGCCGTCGCCGGCCCTTACAAGTAGTAGAACAGCCGGCACGCGCCGGCACCGCGAGGGCGGCCCTCCAGTTGGACGGGCCGCTTTCGCTGCCGTTTGGACAAGGCTGCTCTGTGGGACAATTGAGAGGTACCTCAAGGCATCCCAAGGAGTCCCATTGGCCGTAATATCAACGCCAACCACGCTGGAGCGCGCCCTTCCCGCGATGGATAATGCCGAGGTCCTGCGGATCCGGAACGACTTTCCCGTCCTGGACCAGCTGGTCAATGGCCGACCGCTCATTTATCTGGATTCCGGTGCCACGTCGCAGAATCCGCTGAGCGTTATCGAGGCCGAGCAGGAATTCTACGAGCAGCGGAACGCCGCGGTACACCGGGGCGCACACCACCTTGCCGTCGAGGCCACGGAGGTATTCGAGGACGCACGGCAGACGGTTGCCGATTTCGTCGGCGCTCAGTACGAGGAAATCGTCTGGACGTCCAACGCCACAGAGGGCCTGAACCTCATCAGCTATGCGCTGTCCAACGCCAGCCTGTGGGCTGCGCAGGGGCGCGGTGATGCGCGGCTCCGGGAACTCGGGCTCGGCCCGGGGGACGAGATCGTGGTCACCGAGATGGAACATCACGCGAACCTGATCCCCTGGCAGGAACTTGCCTACAGAACCGGAGCCACGCTCCGCCACATTCCGGTGGACGACGCCGGGGCGCTGCACCTGGACCAGGCGGCGGAAATCGTGGGCGGACGGACGCGGCTTCTCGCCTTCACGCATGCGTCCAACGTACTCGGCACGATCAATCCGGTACACGAGCTCGTGGCGCTGGCCAGGCGGGCCGGCGCCCTGGTGGTGCTGGATGCGTGCCAGTCGGCGCCGCACCTGTCCCTCGACGTCAAGGAGCTGGACGTCGACTTTGCCGTGTTCTCGGGCCACAAAATGCTGGGCCCCACCGGCATCGGCGTGCTGTACGGCAAGCAGGAGCTCCTGGACGTGCTGCCTCCTTTCCTGACCGGCGGTTCCATGATCACCACCGTGACCATGGACCGGGCAGAATACCTTCCGGCACCGCAGCGGTTCGAGGCCGGGACGCAAAAGATCTCCCAGGCCGTGGCCCTCGCCGCAGCCGTCAGCTACCTGACCGAGACCGGCATCGACCGTGTCCACCGCTGGGAATCCGAACTTGGCCAGCGCATGGTGGCAGGCCTTGAAGCCATCGACGGCGTCCGTGTGCTTGGCCCGGGGGCCGGCAAGGAGCGTATTGGCCTGGCGGCGTTCGATGTGGCGGGCGTGCATGCGCACGACGTCGGGCAGTTCCTCGATGCGCGCGGAATCGCCGTCCGCGTGGGTCACCACTGCGCCCAGCCGCTGCACCGGCGCCTCGGCCTGACGGCCACAACGCGCGCCAGCGCCTATTTGTACAACACCACCGACGACGTCGACGAATTCCTGGACGCAGTGTCCGGGGTCCGCGCCTACTTCCGCGCCTAGTGCCGGGATCCATGAAGACAGGTACCGCAGCATGAGCCTCGACCAGCTTTACCAGCAGATCATCCTGGACCATTCCAAGGCCCGGCACGGGAGCGGTCTGTCAGAAACGGCAGCACCCGAGGGCGCGTCCACCGGGCAGTCACACCAGCTGAATCCTGTCTGCGGTGATGAA
Organism: Arthrobacter sp. 05T444; assembly: GCF_056395905.1. Classification (NCBI taxonomy): domain Bacteria; kingdom Bacillati; phylum Actinomycetota; class Actinomycetes; order Micrococcales; family Micrococcaceae; genus Arthrobacter; species Arthrobacter sp. 05T444. The sequence goes on along the minus strand of NZ_JBFTKK010000002.1, from coordinate 283,785 downwards.
GTCACCCTGCGTGTCGCCGTGGACCACGGCACCGTTGCGCAGCTGTCCTGGGACGGTGCAGGCTGTTCCATCTCCATGGCCTCCGCTTCCGTATTGAGCGAGATGGCGGAAGGCATGTCTGTGGACGAGCTGCGCTCGGTGATCGGTAACTTCCGGGAGGTTCTCCGCTCGCGCGGAAAGGTCCACGCGGACCCCGAGGTGCTTGGCGATGCCGCCGCGTTTGAAGGGGTGGCCCGCTATGCAGCGCGGGTAAAGTGCGCCATGATCTCCTGGGTTGCCGCGGAGGACGCGCTCAACCAGGCGGCCTAAGCCACCGGACCGCGGCCTACCCGTCCCTCTCCGCGGCGGGCTCGAACACGTCAGGGACGCCGTCGCCGTCGTCGTCCCGCTTTTCCTCCGCCTCCACGCGGCGGTAGTGGCGGTTTCGTGCCTTAAGCACGACGGCGGCAATCGCCGCAGCGGTCACGGAACCGGCCAGGATGGCAACCTTTGCGTGATCGTCGTGGGCCGATCCCGCCCCGAAACTCAACTCGGCGATCAGCAGCGAAACGGTGAATCCGACTCCGGCGAGGATGGACAGTCCGGCGATGTCGATCCACTTCAGCCCGGCGTCAAGCGTTGCCCGCGTGGTTTTGGTGATCAGGTAGGTGGCCCCGAAAACGCCGAGGGCCTTGCCCGCAACCAGCGCGGCCACGATTCCCACGGCCACGGGGTCGGCCAGGGCGGATGCCAGCCCAGCGCCTCCGCCGATGGCCACACCAGCGGAGAAGAACGCAAAGACCGGGACGGCGAATCCCGCAGAGAGCGGCCGCAGCCGATGCTCGATGCGTTCTGCCATGCCCTTTTCCTCCATGCCCCTTTCTGCCAGGGCCCGGTTCGCCGTGGCCTTGTCTGCCGTGTCCCTTTCCATGGCACGTTCGGCCTCCTGCCGGGACGCGAGCACGGGAACCGTGAATCCGAGCAGGACGCCCGCTACCGTGGCGTGGACGCCCGAGGCGTGGACCAGCGCCCAGGTCGCTGCCGCCAGCGGCACCAGGAGGTACCAGCGGCCGATGTGCTTCTGGGCGAGCACGGCAAAGAGCGCCAGCGGGACCAAGGCCGCCAACAGCAGGACGGGCTGCAGGCCGGCCGAGTAAAAGAAGGCGATGATGCCGATGGCGATCAGGTCATCCACCACGGCCAGGGTCAGCAGGAACGTCCGGAGCGCGGCCGGGAGATGCGTGTTGATGACGGCCAGCACGGCTAGGGCGAAGGCGATGTCCGTGGCGGTGGGGATCGCCCACCCCCGCAGTGCCTCGGCGCCCTGGCCCCAGTTAATGGACGCGTAAATGAGGGCCGGCAGGACCACCCCGCCCACGGCCGCGGTCACCGGGACAACCGCCTTGGCCGGCCTCCGGAGTTCCCCGGAAACAAACTCCCGCTTCAGCTCGAGTCCGGCAATGAAGAAGAAGACCGCAAGCAGGCCGTCCGACGCCCAATGGCCCACGCTCAGCCGCAGATGCCAAGGCTCAAAACCCACTTCCAGGTCCCGCAGGCCGAAGTAGGTGCCCGCAGCGGGGGAGTTCGCCCAGATCAGCGCCGCCGCTGTCGCAATGAGCAGGAGGGCCCCGCCGACGGTTTCGAGCCGGAGGATGGCGGAAATCCGCAGGTACTCCGGGTACGTGGAACGGCTGAAGACTGCGGACTTGCGGGAGCGGGCAGGGGGTCGGCTGGGCATCTCGGCTCCTGGCTTGGGGTCGGCAAACATGTTGCCGACCAGACTTCCCGGCGCACCCTAAATACAGCTGGTCCCAGCTTAGCCGAGGACGGCGGCCTCACCCGGAAAATGCTCACTCTGGACGCTCAGCCCGGAAAATGCTCAACCGGGAAACGTTCAGCCCAGAAGCCCGGCGATCCCGATGCCGGCCGTGGCGGCGCCCAACACCATGGATACTGCCACGAGGACCACATGGACGGTGAGGAACTTGGTGGCCTTGCCGCCGGCGTCCCGCGCCCGCGGGTCTTTCATCACCCGGCGCAGGAACTGCGGCCACACCACGAGCGACCAGAAACCCGAAAGGACCAGGACCCACGCCAGGACGGCGGGAACTTCCATCGCCTAGTGGCTTTCGAGCCAGGCCTGCGCCTGCTGGGACTGGATGTTCAGGGCCTTGCCGACCATCGGCTCGGCTGCTTCGGCGATCTTGCCGCCCAGGAAAGGCACGGACGAGGTGACGTTGCCTTCTAGTTCAACCCGCGTGCTGCCGCCGTCTGCGACGAGCCGCTGAACGGCCGTGACATCGATGGGTGCGCCGGCGATCTTGAGCGAGATGGTGCTCTGGCGGGAGCCGTCCGCAGAGGGAGCGTCCCAGTTCTCCACCTGGGTCACTTTGAGGGTGTCGCCCACGAACTTGCGCGCGATTTCCGGCAGGCGGGTGGTGGGCAGGGTGCGCACGGAGGTGGTGCTGAAGGCCCCTGCAACGTCGCCGTCGACAGTGAAGGACTCGAGGCTGCCGCCCACATATTCGCTCGTGTGGCGCTGGAATTCCTCGTTCGTGAAGACTGCTGTGATGCTGTCGACGGCGTGGGGAAGGGTAGTGGAAGCACTCAGTGCCATGGATCCTCCATTGTTGCAGGGTCAAAACATTGTTGCGGGGTCAGAACGCTTTTTGCTCCCCACATCCTACGGGGTGGGCACGGACTCTTCCGCACTGGCGATCTTCCGGGCCGCCGCTGTGATGTTGCGGGACATGGCGGGAAAGATCAGGCTGTGGAATGGGAGCACGGCCAGCCAGTAGAGCCTGCCGCTGAGCCCTTTGGGGAAGAAGATGGCCCGCTGCCGGTACCGGCTGCCGGCTCCGTCCGGCTCCACGCAAAGCTCAAGCCAGGCGCGTCCCGGTGCGCGCATTTCCGCACGCAGGCGGAGCAGTTTGCCCCGCTCGATCCGTTCCACCCGCCACCAGTCCACTACCTCGCCGGCGACGAGATTGTGGGGATGCCGGCGGCCCCTGAGCAGGCCGGCTCCGCCGGAGAGCTTGTCCAGCCAGCCGCGGACGCTCCACGCCAGCGGCAGGGAATACCAGCCGTTGCGGCCGCCGATGCCCTCGATGATGGTCCAGACGTGCGAGGGCTCCACATCGCTGTGGAAGGTTCGCTCGTCCACATAGACCTTGTGCCCGGCCCACTGCGGGTCGCTGGGCAGCGGATCGGCGTCCGCCCCGGCGTTGGCCCAGGTGGTTTCCACTTGCCCGTCGCGTTCCTTGCCAAGCGCCAGGGCCACTGCCTTGCGGTAGCCGGTGAGGCCGCCGTCGGGCTGGTTGATGTAGTTGTCGATGTCGTGTTCGGCGGAGACGGCGTCGTGCTGCAGCGACTGGACCAGCGGCACGGACATGGACAGCGGGATGGGGGTCACGAGCGCCACCCACAGCCCGGCAAGCCTGGGCGCCGGTACGGGAAGCGCCAGGACCAGGCGCAGCGGCAGCCCGGCTTCGGCTGCATATTCCTTCATCATGCCGGCGTAGCTCAGGACGTCCCGGGACCCGATGTCGAACGTCCGGTTGAGTCGCTCCTTCAGTGAGGCTGCGCCCACCAGGTAGTGCAGCACGTCCCTGACGGCGATGGCCTCGATCCGGTTCCGCACCCAGCTGGGCGCCGGCATGACAGGCAGGGTTTCGGAAAGGTGCCGGATCATTTCGAAGGACGCCGAGCCTGAGCCGATCACCACTCCGGCCTGGAAGACGATGGCGTCCACGGGCCCGGACAGGAAGACTTCACCCACCGCTTCGCGTGAGCGCATGTGGGTGGACAATTCGGTGTTGCGGGGGTGCAGGCCGCCCAGGTAGACGATCCGCTGCACCTCAGCAGCCGCGGCAGCGGCGGCCACGAGCTCCGCCATGGACTTTTCCTTGGCTTCGAAACCGGACCCGGCAGCCATGGAGTGAACCAGGTAGTACAGGACGTTCACGCCCTTCAGTGCTTTTTCCACAGCAGCGGAATCATCGAGGCTGCTGCGCACCACCTCGACTTGGTCGAACCACGGCACCCCGGCGATCTTTTCGGGGGAGCGGACCAGTACTTTGACGCGGTGCCCCGCGTCGAGCAGCCGGGGGACCAGCCTGCCGCCGATGTAGCCAGTGGCTCCGGTGACCAGCACCGTCCGCCCGCTGGTGAATGCGCTGCTGTCATTTCCGGTCTGGTCGCTCACGGGAGTCTCCTTAGGATGGCGGCATTTCTGGGCCCAACATCACCTGCCAAGCAAGCTTAGCAACGGGCCCGGCCTCCCCTCCGGACGCGTGCCCCGACGCCGCTCCAAGCGCGTGCCGCGTTGTCGCCGATCGCGTGCCGCGTCTCCGCCGGATGCCGCCCGGTCACTGGCAGGGGTAGGCTGGGATGACCCGGCATTCTCGCGAATTTCGGGTTTTCGTGTTGCCTGCGTTCGAAGTGAATACCCCAGGAGATCCTGCCATGAGCCCCACCGGCCAGCCAATCAAAGGCCTGCCCCTCAGCGGCCTGCGACGCGTCCTAGCCGCAGACAAGACGTTCGCCCGTGTGCAGGCTGAGGCGTCCAGGACCTTCAGCGTCCGTGGTGAGGACTACCAGATCAGTGCCCCGGCGGGCCTGCGCCCTGTGCTGCTCGCGGAGATGGCGGACGGGCTCGCGAAAGCCGACGGCGGCCGGCCGGGGATGGTCCTGGCCGTCACCGCGACGGGACGCGAGGCGGAGGATCTGACCGCCGCCCTGCGCGCGTACCTGCCAGCCGATTCCGTGGCGGAGTTTCCCAGCTGGGAAACGCTCCCTCACGAGCGCCTGTCGCCGCGTTCGGACACCGTTGGACGGCGGCTCTCCGTACTGCGCCGGCTGGCGCACCCGGAGACCTCGACGGCGGGACCCCTGCGTGTGGTGGTGGCTCCGGTCCGCGCCGTGGTCCAGCCGCTTGTGGCCGGCCTGGGCGAACTGGTTCCGGTCACGCTGAAGGTGGGCCAGGAGGTCCCCTTCAGCAGCGTCGTAAAGAACCTCGCCGACGCCGCCTACGCCCGCGTGGACATGGTGACACGCCGTGGCGAGTTCGCCGTCCGCGGCGGCATGCTCGACGTCTTCCCGCCCACCGAGGACCACCCCATCCGGGTCGAGTTCTTTGGCGACGAGGTGGACCAGATGCGCTGGTTCGCCGTCGCCGACCAGCGCTCGCTGTCCTCTCCGGGCCTGCACCACCCCACCGAACTCCATGCCCCGCCGTGCCGCGAAATCCTGATCACACCGTCGGTGATGTCCCGGGCGGCCACGCTGAAATCACAGCTCCCCGCCGCAGCAGACATGCTGGAGAAGATCGCCGGCGGCATCGCCGTGGAAGGCATGGAATCGCTGGCCCCCGTACTGGTGGACGCCATGGTTCCGCTCATGGAGCAGCTGCCGGCAGGTTCCATCTCCGTGGTGATCGAGCCGGAGAAGGTCCGCACCCGGGCCCACGACCTCGCCGCCACGAATGAGGAATTCCTGGAGGCAGCGTGGTCCACCGCGTCCGACGGCGGAACCGCGCCGCTGGACCTCAGCTCCCAGGCGTCAGCGGCCCTGCACTCCGCAAGCTTCCGCTCGCTGACCGATACCCGTTCCGCAGCCTTGGGCCATGACGTGTCCTGGTGGTCCATCACCTCGCTGGCCACCGATGAGGAACTCACCCCCGACATCAACGTGCTCAACCTCCATGCCCGTGAACCGCGGGGGTACCAGGGCGACGTAGCCGAAATGATGGACTTCATCGGTTCCCACGTGCGGAACCAGTGGCGCATCGTGGTGGCCACGGAAGGGCCCGGGCCGGCGCAGCGGCTCGCCGAGCTGTTCCACGACGCCGACATCCCGTGCGCGCGGGTGGACTCCCTGGACCGCGAACCCCAGGCGGGAATCATCGAGGTGACCACCGCCGCCGTCGGACGCGGATTTGTCCTGGACGGGCTGAAACTCGGCCTGCTCACGGAAGCGGACCTGCTGGGACGCACGTCGGCCGGGTCCACGAAGGACATGCGACGCATGCCGTCCAAACGGCGAAATGCCGTGGACCCGCTGCAGCTGCTGGCTGGCGACCACGTGGTGCACGAACAGCACGGCATCGGCAGGTTCGTGGAACTCATCCAGCGCAAAGTCGCCGGCGGCGGAGACGGCGTCCGCGAGTATCTGGTTCTGGAGTATGCGCCGTCCAAGCGCGGGGCTCCGGGGGACAGGCTCTTCGTCCCCACCGACCAGCTGGACCAGGTGACGCGCTACGTGGGCGGTGACACCCCCGTGCTGAGCAAGATGGGCGGCTCCGACTGGGCCAGCACCAAGTCCAAGGCGCGCAAGGCCGTCAAGGAGATCGCAGGCGAGCTCATCCGGCTGTACTCGGCGCGCATGGCCTCCCGCGGGCATGCGTTTGGCCCGGACACCCCCTGGCAGCGCGAGCTCGAGGAAGCCTTCCCGTATGTGGAGACGCCGGACCAGCTGACCACCATCAACGAGGTCAAGGCTGACATGGAGCGTGAGATCCCCATGGACCGGCTGGTGTCCGGCGACGTGGGCTACGGCAAGACCGAAATCGCCGTCCGTGCCGCCTTCAAGGCCGTGCAGGACGGCAAGCAGGTGGCCGTGCTGGTGCCCACCACCCTGCTCGCGCAGCAGCACTACGAGACGTTCACTGAGCGGTTCTCCGGCTTCCCGCTGAAGGTGAAGCCGCTGTCCCGCTTCCAAGCCGCCAAGGAAGCCAAGGAGACCGCCGAGGGCGTGAAGAACGGGACCGTGGACGTGGTGATCGGCACGCACCGGCTGCTCTCCAAGGACTTCGCCTTCAAGGACCTGGGCCTGGTGATCGTGGACGAAGAGCAGCGCTTCGGTGTTGAACACAAGGAGGCGCTGAAGAAAATGCGCACCAACGTGGACGTGCTCGCCATGAGCGCCACGCCGATTCCCCGCACCCTCGAGATGTCCCTGACGGGCATCCGCGAGACGTCCACCCTGGCCACGCCCCCGGAGGAACGGCACCCGGTGCTCACTTACGTGGGGCCGTACACGGACAAGCAGACCTCGGCCGCGGTCCGGCGCGAGCTCATGCGCGAGGGCCAGGTGTTCTTCGTGCACAACCGGGTTTCCACCATAGAACGGACGGCCGCCAAGATCCGCGAGCTCGTGCCCGAAGCCAGGGTTGAAGTGGCCCATGGGCAGATGTCCGAAAGCCGCCTGGAACAGATCATCGTGGACTTCTGGGAGAAACGCTTCGACGTCCTGGTGTGCACCACCATCATTGAGACTGGCCTGGACATCTCCAACGCGAACACGCTGATCGTGGACGGCGCGGACAAGTACGGGCTGTCCCAGCTCCACCAGCTGCGCGGTCGCGTCGGGCGCGGCCGTGAACGGGCCTACGCCTACTTCCTGTACCCCTCTGAGAAGCCGCTGGGCGAGGTGGCGCTGGAGCGGCTGAAGGCGGTGGCGACGCACAACGAGCTCGGCGCCGGCATGCAGCTGGCCATGAAGGACCTCGAAATCCGCGGCGCGGGCAACCTGCTGGGCGGGGAACAGTCTGGCCACATCCAGGGTGTCGGCTTCGACCTGTACATCCGGCTGGTGGGTGAAGCCGTGGCGGATTATCGCGGCGAAGCCGAGGAAAAGGCCGCCGAAATGAAGATCGAGCTGCCGGTCAACGCCCACCTGCCGCACGACTACGTGCCCGGGGAACGCCTCCGCCTCGAGGCCTACCGGAAACTGGCCGGCGCGCTCACGAACGAGGCAATAGACGAGGTCCTTGCCGAACTCGTGGACCGCTACGGCGAGCCGCCACTTCCCGCGCAGAACCTGATCGCCGTGGCCCGCTTCCGGGTCGGTGCCCGCGAAGCCGGCCTCTCCGACGTCGCCCTGCAGGGGAACTTCATCAAGTTCTCTCCCGCGCAGCTTCCCGAATCGAAGACCATGCGGCTCAACCGCATGTATCCGGGCGCGCAGACCAAGCCGGCTCTCGACGCCGTGCTCATTCCGAAGCCGAAGACGGCAAAAATCGGAGGCCGGGACCTGCAGGACGCCGAGATCCTGGAATGGGCGAACGGCGTGATCCGCAATATCTTCTCCGACGCCCCGCTGACAGTGGGCTAGGCGTGATGGGAGGACACCACGCCGCGTCAGGAGCCGCGGCGTGGATAGCTGTTGCCTCGACGGGACCGTACGCCCTGGGCTGGTACCCCCTGGATGCCACCGGCGTACTGATCGGCGGCATGGCGACCGCGGGGACCGCCCTGGTGTGCGACTGGGACCACCGCTCCAGCACCATCGCGCACTCCCTGCCGCCGCTGTCCAATGCAATTGCGGTGGGCATCGAGAACGCCAGCGGCGGGCACAGGCAGGGCACGCATTCGGTGCTGGGGGCAGCCTTCTTCGTGCTTCTTGCAGCCATGGCCGGCCAGATCCAGCTGCAGACGGGCTCTGGGGTACTCTCGGTGGGCGCCGGCGTGCTGTGCATGTTCATGATCAACATCGCGGCCAAGGCCCTGAAGCTTTTTCCGAAGTCCGGCTGGATCACCAACTGGGTCTTCGCCCTCACCATGGCAGGGCTGGTGACCTGGTTCGCGCCGGACCAGTGGACCTGGCTGCCGGTGTCCATGCTGACCGGCGTCGTGGTCCACATCGTCGGGGACCTCGTGACTACCGGGGGAGTGCCGCTCCTCTGGCCGCTCGTGATCAGGCCACCGAAGTTCTTGCGCCGCCTGTCCGTGCTGAAGAGCTTCTGGCGGCCGAACGGGGCGCTGTCCATCCCTCTCTTGGGACGGGCTGGATCCCGGCGGGAATGGCTCGTGCTCATTCCGGTCAGCGCCTACGCCATGGTGGGCATGTGCCTCGCAGCGTTGACCCTGGCGGGCACCCACTTTCCCGCCGCCCTGGCCCTCGCCGGCAGACTCGCCGACAGCCTGCCGGGCCTGCCCTGACAGTTGAAGCCGCGTTAAATACCCGAAGCTCCGGAAAGTTCCGGAGCTTCGGGTATTTAGGCTGCGGCCGGGCGGGTCAGTGCTCGCCGGCGGAGTCCGAGCGGCCGAGGATGGTCTGCGGGATCCAGAAGGCGAGGGCGAACAGGCCCAGGCATACGGCCATCGGCCAGGGGTTCTCCAGCGACAGGAAGGACAGCGAGTAGATGGCTCCCAGGAAAAGGGCCATCATCACTGCGAAGAGGACAACGCTGGTGACCAGGCTGTTCTCGTTCTGGGGTGTCTGCGTGTCGATCTTGCTGGACATTCGTTCCTCCTCGGCCCCGTGGGGCTCAAACTGTGGCGGCCGCCGGCGGATCAGTAAGCGGACGAACCCTGTTCGCCCTTGACGATCGCAATTCCGGAGCTGGCACCAATACGTGTTGCACCTGCAGCAATCATAGCCTGAGCGTCCGCCAGGGAACGCACCCCGCCGGAGGCCTTGACGCCGAGGCCGGGACCGACCGTCCGGCGCATCAGGGCGACATCTTCCACGGTGGCGCCGCCGCCGTTGAAGCCTGTGGATGTCTTGACGAAGTCGGCTCCGGCCTCGACGGCTGCCTCGCAGGCCAGGATCTTCTGGTCGTCGCTGAGCAGGGCGGTCTCGATGATGACCTTCAGGATTGCCTCGCCGGCGTGGACGGCCTCGGCCACCGCCTTGATGTCGTCCACGAGCGCGCCCTTGTCTGCGGCGCGGGCGTCGGCGATGTTGATGACCATGTCGATCTCGTCGGCACCGTCCAGCACGGCGCCCCGCGCCTCGAAGGCCTTGACGTCGCTGGGGGTCGCTCCGAGCGGGAATCCGATCACCGAGCAGGTCAGCACGCCGGAGCCCTTGAGGGCGGTTTTCACGGTCTTGACCCAGACGGGGTTGACGCAGACCGACTTGAACCGGTACTCGGCAGCCTCGGCACATACCTTGAGGATCTCCGCCTCACTGGCTTCCGGCTTGAGCAGCGTGTGGTCGATATAGGAGGCGATGTTGGACGGTTCAGCACCGACGACAGGGGTTCCTGCGGGGCTTGTTGCAGTGCCCGCTCCCGGGCTGGCTTCGTTGCTCATGCTGGTCCTTTCCATGGGCCTCGTGGGCCGCAGTCTCCGCGGTTGTCGCGGTTCCTTGAGTGACCATCTTGCCATAGCCGGCCGCCTCTGCCGGAGGCTATGCGGCAGCAGCCAGCCGGACGTCCGGGACTGCTGTCATCAGCTCTGCCGCGCAGACGCCCGCGGCGGAATCTGAGGCCACAAGCAGGCCCAGCCTGACGCCGTCGAACGACGCCGCGTCACCGATTGCCCAGATGCCGGGCACTGACGAGCGGAAGTCCCTGCCGACGGCGACGCCGCCGGACGCGGCAGTCTGGACCCCTGCGCTGGCTGCGAGACGGTCCCGGGCGATCCGGTCTTCGGCGAGCACCACGAGGTCGCCGTTCATGCGGCTGCCGTCATCGAAAACAATGCCGGCGGCCGGCAGTACGGAGCCGGCCGGGGAGGGGACGACGGCGGCTGGCCGGGCGGTCGTCCGGACGGGTCGGACACCCCTGGCGCGGAGCACGGCCTCGGCCTGCCCTGCGGCAGCGCCGGTGCCGACGAGGATTCCGAGCGGCCGCCGGCCAAGGACCCTCGTGACCACCTTGACGGCGTCGCCGATCTTCGCGGCGTCATCGATGGTGGAGTAGCTGAGGCACCGGCTGGAGCCCTCAACCAGCGAGTGGGCGGGCGTCGAGCCGGTGGCGATCACCAGCTGGTCATAGCCAAAGTCCATACCGTCGGCTGTGGTGACCACACGGGCTGCGGCGTCGATGTGGCTTGCAGGCTGGCCGAAACGCACGGAGACAAACGGCAGGGCCGCGAGTTCCAGCAGCTCATCGGGCGCGTCGTCACGGCTGCTCAGCACGGTGACAGTTCCCCGGAACCTGGCCGTGGCGAGCTGGCGGACCAGCGCCTGGGCGGCGGGGCCTGCGCCGGCGATGACAATCTTTGGCGCCGAAGCAGGCGAACCTACGGGAGATGCGGATGCGGATTCGGAGGCGGGTGCGGTGGCAAATGGCGGAAACTGTGCCGGAGCGGACATGTGGGGGCCCTTTCAGATGCTGCACCAGGCGGGCCGGATCTCGGGCCCTGTTGTGCTGATGGGACCCAGCGTAGGCGGCCGGCTTTTCGCGCAGGTTTCCCGGCTGTTGCGGAAATATCCCTGCCTGTTCGCCAGTGTTTACCCGCCGGTAATACAACCAACGCGGGGTCACTCCGCGCCCATTCCACACGCTGGGATGGGCGCGGAGTGACCCCGCGTTGCTGAGGCTGTCCGTGCGCTAGACGCGGATCCGGTAGCCCCGCTTGACCACGGTTTCCACCAGGCTGCCGTCCGGCAGGGACGACCGCAGCCGGCTCACGGTCATGTCGAGCGCGTGCACCGAGCCGCGCAGTTCCAGGAGTTCGGAGAGCGACTCCCGGGAGAGGACCGCACCTCCCGCGCCGAGGAGTGCCCGCAGGAGCAGCAGGGGCGCCGGGGCAACCTCCACCGGCTCGCCGTCGATGCGCAGCGAGCGTCCGCGCAGTTCCACGAGGCCCGAGCGGGTGTCCAGCCGGCGGACGTGGTTCAGGGCCAGGTGCTCGCACACCAGCCGGATCAGGGCGCCCATCCGGAACCGTTCCGGAACCAGCGGGGTGATTCCGGCGTCCAGCAGCGGCTGGGCGGTCACGGGACCTACGACGGCGGTGGTGACGGTGGTCTTCAGGCATTCCACGAGCTGCTTGTACAGTCCCATTTCGTGCGCTGTGCTCCACATTGCGTCCACTGCCGGGGCGCTCGTGAAGGTCAGGACGTCCAGGTTGCCGCTGCAGGCGGCCTCGATCAGGCGCGGTAGGCGATCGGCGCCGTCGGGCTTAACCCAGCGGTACGGGGTGACGGTGAGGACTGTCGCGCCGGACATCCGGAGCCGCTCGAGCTGGCGCACGTCCGTGTAGCCGTGCAGCTGCACCGCCACGGTCTTGCCGCGCACACCCTCGGCCAGCAGCATGTCCACCAGAGTGGCGGTGGTTTCGTCGCTGCTGATGCCGACGTCGGCAAGGCCGGCCGCGCGGACAGCGCCGCGCGCTTTGGGCCCCCTGACGAACATCCGGCAGGCAGCCAGGGTTTCGAGCAGTTCCTCCCCGATCCCGGAGGCATCCGCCGCTTCGCACCAGCGGCGCATGCCGTAGGCGGTCGTGGCGATGCAGAGGTCGGGCTTCGCGGCAATGATCGCCTTCGTGTCCTCGATGAGGCTGATGTCCTCGTTCACCGGGGCGATCTTGAGGGCGGGGGCGTGCAGCACTTCGGCGCCGCGGCGCTCCAGTGCCTCGATCAGGTCGCGGGAGCGGCGGTGTGAGGTGACGCCGATCCGGAATCCTTCCAGCGGAGATTCGGCAGCCTCAGGCGCAGCCGATTCCTGCAGCTTTGATCCTGCCTGGCCTGTTGCGGCGGGGGCAATGGCATTCAATGCGCTCATGTCGTTCACGAACCCAGCAGCGAGGCCGCCAGGCGGTCAAGATCGGCGGCGGCCTCGGCATGCCCGCGGTTGGCCTCAGCCACGCGCACCACCTCGCCGATGACCAGGACGGCGGGGTTGCTGCAGCCGGCGGCGGCGGAGGCGATCGTCCCTAGTTCGGCGATCGTGGTCCGCTGTCCGGGCCGGTAGCCGCGCTCGACCACGGCCATCGGCATGTCGGCACGCATGCCGGCCCGGCGCAGTCCCGCGGCCAGGTGGTGCAGCGTGCCGATGCCCATCAGGACCACAATCGTGCCGCCCAGGCCAGCCAGGTGGGTGAGCTCCTTGTCGGTCAGCGGCGCGTGGCCGGACACGACGGTGAACATGTGGCTGACTTCGCGGTGCGTCACGGGGATGCCGGCTGCAGCCGGTACCGAGATGGCGCTGGTGACGCCGGAAATCACGCGGACGGGAACGCCGGCGGCGACGCAGGAAGCAACTTCCTCGCCGCCGCGGCCGAAGACGTAGGGGTCCCCGCCCTTGAGGCGGACCACGTTGTTGCCCGCCAGGGCGCTTTCCACCATGAGCTTCTCGATGTCGCCCTGGCTGACTTTGTGGTGCCCGGGCTTCTTGCCGACGTCCACGAGTTCGGCCGAGGTAAGGGACGGGAGCTCCTGGTAGGGGGCCAGCCGGTCGTAGAACACGACGTCGGCATCGCGCAGCGCCTTGATGGCCGCCACGGTCAGCAGTTCGGTGGTGCCGGGGCCGCCGCCCACGAGAGTCACGTGGCCGACCGGGCCGGCTGCCGGTTCGGCAGCCACCGGGATGCCGGTTGCGCGGCACCTGTCCAGCAGGGCCTCCCAGCCGGGCTGGCCGTCGTCGATCGCTGCCACGAGGAACGGGCGTTCAGGCAGCGGGCCGTCATGCCCGGCACCCTGCGGGGTGCTGAGGCGGTAGACGACAGCGCCGGCGGCCTCGTAGCGGCGCACGGCCTGGCGGGCTGCGTGGTCGGAGCCGGTGACCAGGACTTCGCGGCCGGTGAGATCAATGCTGAGCTGCATGCCTATACCTCGTTCTCATCGCTGGGCCTCATGGGGATGGAAGCCCCGATCAGGACCTTCCCTTTTTCCTCTGCCGTGGCCGGGCGCATCTGGCCGCGCTCGTCGGGGACGAAGGAAATGGAGTCGTCCTTCTGGTCGGGGGCGTTGACGAAGGAGCGGAACCGGCGCAGGCGCTCCGGATCCTTCAGGGTGTCAGCCCATTCGTCCTCGTAGGTGTCAACATGCTTGGCCATGGCCGCCTCGAGTTCCTCGGCGATGCCCAGGGTGTCATGCACCACCACGTCCTCGACGTGCTTGATGCCGCCGTCGAGCTCCTCCTGCCAGCGGGCGGTGCGCTGCAGCCGGTCCGCGGTGCGGATGTAGTACATGAAGTAGCGGTCGATGTACTTGATCAGTGTCTCGTCGTCGAGGTCCTTGGCCAGCAGCTGGGCGTGGGCCGGGGTGGCACCGCCGTTGCCGCCGACGTACAGGTTCCAGCCGTCGGCGGTGGCGATCACGCCGACGTCCTTGCCGCGGGCCTCGGCGCATTCGCGGGCACAGCCGGAGACTCCCATCTTGAGCTTGTGCGGGCTGCGGAGGCCGCGGTAGCGCAGTTCCAGCTGGATGGCCATGGCCACCGAGTCCTGGACGCCGAAGCGGCACCAGGTGGAACCGACGCAGGACTTCACCGTGCGCAGGCTCTTGCCGTAGGCCTGGCCGGACTCGAAGCCGGCATCCACGAGTTCCTTCCAGATTTCCGGGAGCTCTTCCAGCCGCGCACCGAACATGTCGATCCGCTGGCCGCCGGTGATCTTGGTGTACAGGTTGTACTTCTCGGCCACGGCGGCAATAACGCCGAGCTTCTTCGGGGTGATCTCGCCGCCGGCGATGCGGGGGACCACCGAGTAGGTGCCGTCCTTCTGCATGTTGGCCAGGGCGCGGTCGTTGGTGTCCTGCAGTGTGCCGCGGCCGGCGTCGAGCACGTAGGCGCTGTTCTGGCTGGCCAGGATGTTGGCGATGGTCGGCTTGCAGATGTCGCAGCCGGCGCCGGTGCCGTACTTGGCCATGATCTCTTCGAAGGAGGTCAGTTCGAGGACGCGGATGGCATCGAAGAGTTCCTGGCGGGACAGCTCGATGTGCTCGCAGAGTGCCTTCGAGACTTCGACGCCGGACTTGGTCAGCTCGGTTTCGAGCAGCTTCTTGAGCATCGGCACACACGAACCACAGCTGGTTCCTGCGCGGGTGCAGCCCTTGAGCTCGCCGAGTTCCTGAACGGGAGCGTTGCCGTCGCAGGCCCCGCAGCCGTTGACCGTGTCCCGGATGGTCCCCGCAGACACGTTGTTGCAGGAACACAGAATGGCGTCGTCCGGCAGCTCGGTCTCGGGGGCGTCGCCGCCGCCGGCCGCCGTCAGGTAGGCACCCGGTTCAGCGGGAAGCTCACGGCCCAGGAGCGGGCGCAGGCTGGTGTACGGAGTGGCGTCGCCCACGAAGATGCCGCCGAGCAGGGTCTTGGCGTCATCCGTGGTGACGATCTTCTGGTAAACACCGCGGGCAGGGTCCGCGTAAACGATTTCGAGGGCGTGCTCGGTCTTGGCAAAGGCATCACCGAAGCTTGCAACGTCAACACCTGACAGCTTCAGCTTCGTGGCGGTGTCAAAGCCAGGGAAGGTCGCCTCGCCGCCGTGCAGGCGGTCTGCCACGATTTCGGCCATGGTGTTGGCCGGAGCAACGAGGCCGAGGCACATGCCGCCGAAGTTCGCCACTTCACCGATGGCCCAGACACCGGGGACCTGGGTGGAGCAGTCATCGTTGATAACCACGCCGCCGCGGGGGCCAAGATCAAACAAGGACTCCTCACCCTCGGCGGCGCGGAAGAGTTCATCGCGGGGCCTGACGCCGATGGCCACGATCACCAGATCAGCGGGGATGGTGCGGCCGTCGGCCATCAGCACGCCGGTGACCTGCCCGTCGTCGTCGGCAAGAATTTCGGTGGGGAACACGCCACCGTGGACCTCGAAGCCCTTGGATTCGATCAGGCGGCCCAGCGCCTGGCCGGCGCCTTCATCGAGCTGGGTGTTCATCAGCCAGGGGGCGCCGTTGATGACGACCGGGGTTGCACCGAGCTGCTCGGTGCCGGCTGCGGATTCCAGACCCAGCAGCCCGCCGCCGATGGTGACGGCATTGATCTTGCGGCCAAACTTCTCGGTGAGCTCGGCGATGGACTTGTTGATCGCCCAGACGTCTTCGAGCGTGCGGTAAACGTGCACGTGCTCGGCGCCGGGGATCGGGAGCCTGGCCGCATCAGAACCGGTGGCAACCACGAGTTCGTCGTATTCGTACGTGCTGCCGGCGGCGGTTTCTACGGTCTTGCCCGTGGTGTCGATCTTAACTACGCGCTCGCCGGTCTTCAGATTGAGTACGTCGTGGTCCCACATGGATGCGGCGCCAAGCGTGAGGTCAACGGTGCTGTCCGTGAGGGCCTTGCTCAGGGCAACGCGGTCATAGGGCAGGTGCGCTTCCTCCGTGAGAACAGTTACCTGCCAGCCTTCGAGGCCACGCGCATGCATAGCATCCGCAAAACGGTGGGCTGCGGGGCCGCCGCCGGCGACCACGATGCGGCGTGGTGTCTCTGTGCTTGAAGTCTGTTCGGTCACTGTGGGCCTTTCGCTGGGCCGCAGACGGTGCTCTGCAGCTTGTCCATCCAGACTAGGCAAAGGGAATTTCGCTTCAGTTTCCCTTATGTTTCGTGAACTTAACTTCTGCATCACGAACAGGTTTCGGGACAGGTGAGGTGTCTTTTACGTTCCGGACACATTGACTGCACGCCTCTGAAACACCGGCAGCCTAGCTTGAATATACCGCCGCATTGGCGGCTGAAGCAGGCCGCAATACGCCTCGCGGGAACCGGCCTTCCGCCGGGAAGCAGGCACAGGGAGAGGAGCCGACATGACGGCAACACTGGAACTTGAGGATCTTGAAACCGGATACGCCACTGGCTGGCACCGGGTCTGCGCCGTGGACGAACTGGAGCTCGCCTGGGGCGAAGCGGCACTTGTTGCCGGCCGCCAGGTGGCGTTGTTCCGCACCGCACCCGGTGAGGTTTTCGCCGTCGCCCAGGAGGATCCGGCCACCGGCGCCTTCGTGATGGCACGCGGCATCCTCGGGTCGCGCGGCACCCGCCCCACCATCGCGTCGCCGCTGCACAAAGAGGTTTACGACCTTGAGACCGGCGAGTGCTTCGGCGATGCCGGACTGCAGCTGGCCACGTTCAACACCCGCGTCGAAGACAGCTACATCGAAATCGAGCTCTAGCCCGACGCTCCTACAGTCCCAAGGCCTCGCGGACGTCGCCCAGCACCTGGTCCAGGGCGGCCCGCGCGGCCAGCCGGGCCTCCGGCAGTTCGGCGGCAGATCCCACGCTCCGGATGACTTCCAGGTAGCACTTGAGCTTCGGCTCGGTGCCGCTGGGGCGGATGATCACGCGCGTGAGGTCTCGGGTCAGGTAGACGAGGCCGTCCGTCGGCGGCAGTTCGTCGCTGCCTTCGGCCAGGTCGATCGACGATTCCACGGCGGAGCCGCCGAACGATTCCGGCGGGCTCACGCGGAGCCGGTTCATCATGGCATCCAGCAGGCCGAGGTCCGCTACCCGGATGCTCAGCTGATCACCCGCGTGCAGACCGTGCACCAGGTACAGCTCGTCCAGCGTGTCGAAGATGGTCTTGCCACCCGCCTTGGCAGCCGCCGCGAGCTCGGCGATCAGGACCGCCGCCGAAATGCCGTCCTTGTCCCGGACGAGGTCGGGGGCCACGCAATAGCCCAGCGCTTCTTCGTAGCCGTAAAGCAGGCCAGGCACGCGGGAAATCCACTTGAATCCCGTGAGTGTTTCCTCGTGCGCGTAGCCGGCCGCGGCGGCGATGCGCTGCAGCAGCCGTGAGGAAACGATCGAATTGGCGAACACGCCGTCGTGCGCTTCTTCTGTGGAGGCCGCCAGCCGCTCCACAACGTGCGCGCCCAGCAGCGCGCCCACTTCATCGCCCCGCAGCATCCGCCATGCGCCCGTGTCCGGGTCCTTGGCCGCCACCGCAGCCCGGTCGGCGTCGGGGTCATTGGCCAGGACGATGTCCGCATCAGCCTCCACGGCGGCCGCGAGGGCAAGGTCCAGGGCGCCGGGTTCCTCCGGATTGGGGAAGCTGACAGTAGGAAAGTCCGGGTCGGGCTCGGCCTGCTCGCTGACCAGCGAGACGTCGGCGAAGCCGGCGGCTTTGAGAACGGCAACGGCCGTGTCGCCGCCCACTCCGTGCATGGGCGTGAGCACGATCTTGAGGTCGCGGGCGGGGAAGAGGTCCCGGTTTGCCAACGCCGCCGTGGCGGCCTCATAGTCTGCGGTGATGCCCGGCTCCAGCACGGTCCAGCCGTCCTCGGCCAGCAGGATGGTGTCCAGCGCTCCCACCATGTCGATCTCCGCGGCGATCAGGGCATCGTACGGCGCAACGATCTGCGCGCCGCGGCCGCTCTCCTCTACGGCATGGCGGCCCAGGTATACCTTGTAACCGTTGTCCTGCGGCGGGTTGTGGCTGGCTGTGACCATCACTCCGCCGTCGCAGTCGAGCGCGCGCACGGCATAGGCCAGGAGCGGAGTGGGCAGCGCGGCCGGCATGAGGAAGGTTTCGATGCCTGCCGCTGTGAAGATCGCGGCGGTCTCTTCGGCAAAAATGTCCGAGTTGTAGCGGGCATCAAAGCCGACGACGGCGCGCGGCCGGGTTCCGGGCGACGCGTTTTCCACCGCTGCGGCCAGGAAGCCCGCGAAACCCGACGCTGCGCGGCGGACCACCACACGGTTCATCCGGTTGGGCCCGGGGCCTAGCGCTGCCCGGAGGCCGGCTGTGCCGAACTGCAGGGTTCCGCTGAAGCTGTCCTGCAACTGCTGAATGGCCGCCGGTGTGCCGGCTTCGGCGAGTGTCAGCAGCTCGGCCAAGGCCGTGGAGGTCGCGGGATCCGGGTCCTGGTCGGCCCATGCACGGGCGTCGCTGAACAGCTGGGAATCGGCAGCGGAAGAGGTCATAGGAACCAAGCTATCGTCAAAGCAGTGCAGAGCGGTGCCGGACAAGCCATCCGTCCGGTCACTTCCCGCCGGGATGCCGGGCCTTCGGCATCCCTTGACACCGGAAATTCTGGACACGTAGTGTCTCGGAATGAAGATGAACCAGGGCGTGGAGTGGGCCCTGCACTGCTGTGTGAATATGGCATGGACTCCTGCGGGAGAGGCCATCAGCAGCGCCAAGCTGGCCGAGCTCCACAAGCTGCCCCCGGCGTACCTGAACAAACAGCTCCAGGCCCTGGTGCGTGCCGGAATCCTTGACTCGGTTTCGGGGCCGAAGGGAGGCTTTCAGCTATCGCGGCGGCCGGACAAGATCACCGTGCTGGATGTTGTGCTGGCCATCGAGGGCAGGGACCTGGCCTTCCGCTGTGACGGCATCCTCAAGAACGGCCCGGGCGGCGACATGGGAGAGGACTACACGCGGAGCTGCCTCATCTCACAGGCGATGCGCCATGCCGAGCTGGCCTGGCGCACGGAGCTCGCCCGCCAGAACGTGGCAGGTATTGCGCAGTCCATCGAACGCAGGTTTCCGGACGCGCGGCCTGACACCCTGGCGCAGCTCCTCGGAACAGACAACCGGCCGGAAAGCTGACGGCTCACAGCCTGGCGATGATCTCGGCGAGGAGCTTGGAGATGCGCGGCCCGGCTGCATGGCCCGCTTCGAGCACTTCCGCGTGGCTGAGCGGAACCGGGCTGATGCCGGCGGCGAGGTTGGTCACGAGCGAGATGCCGAACACCTCCATGCCGGCGTGCCGTGCGGCGATGGCCTCCAGCGCGGTGGACATGCCCACGAGGTCGGCGCCGATCCGCTTGGCGTACTGGACCTCGGCCGGCGTTTCATAGTGCGGCCCGGTGAACTGCGCGTACACGCCCTCGTCCAGCGAGGAATCTACCTCACGCGCCAGGCCGCGGATGCGGGACGAGTAGAGGTCTGTCAGGTCAACGAAGGTGGCCCCTTCGAGCGGTGACGTGGCGGTGAGGTTGATGTGATCCTTGATCAGCACAGGCGTTCCGGGTGCCCAGTTTTCGTTGAGTCCGCCACAGCCGTTGGTGACCACCAGGGCCTTGCAGCCGGCGGCGGCCGCGGTGCGGACTCCGTGGACAACGGCACGGACGCCCTTGCCCTCGTAATAGTGGGTGCGGGCCCCAATCACCAGTGCGCGCTTGCCTTCCCTGGTCAGCACCGAACGGATGGTGCCCACGTGGCCCTCCACGGCAGGGGCGGAAAAGCCCGGCACCTCGGAGGCCATCAGGGTGGCCGTGGTCTCACCGATCAGGTCGGCTGCCTCACCCCAGCCGGAGCCGAGGACCAGCGCGATGTCGTGCGACTCGACGCCGGTTTCTGCAGCGATGTAGTCGGCAGCCGTGCGGGCCGCCTCGAACGGGTCAGTGTTCAGGAATTCTGTATTACTCACTGGTACAAGCTATCGTGCGGGCGCCGCGGTGGACAGCGCAAACTCAGCCGCCCGGGGACCGCGGGGTCAGCCCTGGTTGTTGGTGGTGCGGCGCCATGTGGGAGAGAATGGTTGATTGTGACTATGCACCCTGATTTCAGCGCACCCCGAATCGCAATTCTCGGCGGAGGCCCGGGTGGCTACGAAGCCGCCATGGTTGCCGCCTCGCTGGGGGCCAAGGTCACCATTATTGAGCGTGCCGGCCTCGGCGGATCAGCCGTGCTGACCGACGTCGTGCCTTCCAAGACGCTGATTGCGACGGCGGACCTGATGACCCGCGTCGGTGAGGCGGGGGAGCTGGGGGTCAAGTTCGACGTCGACGGCGGTGACTTCGTCCCCGTGATGCGTGCGGATCTCAAGCACATCAACGACCGGCTGCTCGGCCTCGCCCGCCAGCAGTCCCGGGACATCACGGCCGGCCTGGAGCAGCAGAACGTCCGCATCCTGCTCGGTTCCGGCAAGCTGGTGGACAACCGTACCATCGAAGTCCTGACCGCCGACGGCACCGAGACTGTCGAGGCCGACGCCATCCTGCTGACCGTGGGGGCCCACCCGCGCGAGCTGCCGACTGCGCGGCCTGACGGTGAACGCATCCTGAACTGGGCCCAGATCTACAACCTGGACGAGCTTCCCGAAGAACTGATCGTGGTGGGGTCGGGCGTGACCGGCGCCGAGTTCGCTTCCGCGTACAACGGCCTGGGTTCGAAGGTCACCCTGATTTCCAGCCGTGACCGGGTGCTGCCCGGTTCAGACACTGACGCCGCGGAGGTGCTGGAGGAAGTGTTCGAGCGCCGCGGCGTGCACGTCCTGTCCCGCTCTCGGGCCGAAACTGTGGAGCGGACCGAGGATGGCGTGGTGGTCACCCTCGGGGACGGCTCCAAGGTCACCGGAAGCCATTGCCTGGTCTGCGTGGGCTCCATCCCCAACACTGCCGGAATCGGTCTCGAAGAGGCTGGCGTGGCGCTCACCGAGAGCGGCCACATCAAAGTCGACGGCGTTTCCCGCACCACTGCGCCGAACATCTACGCCGCCGGCGACTGCACCGGCGTTCTCGCGCTGGCCTCCGTCGCAGCCATGCAGGGCCGAATCGCCATTGCGCACTTCCTCGGCGACAGCGTGACGCCCATCAAGCTGCACCAGGTGGCGTCCAACATCTTCACCTCGCCGGAGATCGCCTCCGTGGGTGTTTCCGAGGCCGAGATCGAGTCCGGCAAGTATCAGGGCGACATCGTCAAGCTCACGCTGAAGAGCAATGCCCGCGCCAAGATGCGCAACGCCAAGGACGGCTTCGTCAAGATCTTCGCCCGCAAGGGCTCGGGCACCGTGATCGGCGGTGTCGTGGTGGGGCCGAACGCATCTGAACTGATTTTCGCGATCTCCATCGCGGTCAAGCAGAAACTGCACGTGGACGATGTCGCCAGCACCTTCGCGGTCTACCCGTCACTGAGCGGTTCCATCTCCGAAGCAGCCAGGCGCCTGCACGTCCACATGTAGCAGTTTGCTCCTAGCCAGCGCCCGGACGCGCGCGTAAAATCCGGACTGTCGATCCTGGGATTGGCGGCTCCGGGACGCGACGCCGGACCCACGTGCGGTCAGCGAAGCGGAGAGTTTCCGGATGCTCGGACCGCGGAAGCCAGGAGCTAGTCATGAATACGGTCAGAAAAGTCGCAATGAACTCTGCCCTCGTCGCGGGCCTCGTGGGTGGCGGTGCGTATCTCGCCATGGGCTACCCCGTCATTGCATCAAGCACCAACGCCGGCAGCCAGTCCAGCACGGACTCCGCCAAGGGCAGCCACCAGGCCAACGGGATCACGGAGAAGCTGCTGACCGGGAGTACTGCCACGAGGGTGCGGAGCGCGGTCCTCGCCGCCAACCCCGGCGCGGCCGTCCACCGTGTTGAAAACGACGCTGAGGGAGCCGTCTACGAGGCACACATCACGAAGGCCGACGGCTCGCTGGCGACCGTGAAGCTGGACGCCTCCTTCAACATCACCGCCACGGAAGCCGGCCGGGGACGCTATTAAGACCAGGCGTACGGGGGAACGGCGTCGCCGCGCGTAAAGGGCTTGAACCAATCCCGGACGTCAGGCTTTCCCGCGCCGTTGGCGCCTGCTTCATCAGGGAGCAATTCATCAGAGTTCAGTGCTTCATCGGGGTGCAGTTCTTCGTCGGAGTACAGTGCTTCACACTCGGCGTCCTCGAGCAGGACTTCCTCAACGTTCGCCCGCCACTCATCGGGAAGATCGAGTTCGTAGATGTCCTCGGTGATCTCGGCCTGATCGAGCAGGCAACGCACTGCGAGCTCGCCCGCAAGGCAGCCGGGAGCGGTCCATCCCCGCGCCAGGGACGCGGTGACGTCCGCCGCAACCACAATGAACTTCTGCGTGAACTTCGCGTCATACTTTGCGGCGAACTGCGGCGGCAGCGAGGACAGAACCGAGGTCCCGGCGATGTCGGCAGGCGTGACTGCGTCCAGCTTGTTCAGCGTTCCCAGATCCCGAAACAGCTGGTCGATGAGGACACTGGATGAATTCCACAGGAGGCCGGCCAAGAGGCACGTCTGCCGCACGGACATCTGCCGCTCGTCCGGAGCGACGGACGCCATCTCTTCCAGGTCCTCAGGATCAAATTGAAGCCGCTGCTCTGCGGTCATCTCATCGGGGTGCGGGTCCAGGCCCAGGAGCTCAAGGCTCAGGCCGGTGAGCTTCCCGGCGTCAGCCAGAAGCTCTTTGGTGATGTCGTCGTCGTCGTCGGCACTCATGGCACCGATGCTACCTGTCATCCGGGTATTGCCCGCGAACTGTGACGCGGCCGAGCGGGGGACCCGGCCCTTACGCAGCTGCTGCTTGGAAGTGTTTTTCGATGAGTCCCTTGATGTCCTCGTGGCAGCCGCCGCAGCCGGTGCCGGCGCGCGTGGCCGAGGAAACCTCTGCCACGGTGGAGCAGCCCCCCGTCACCGCCTCCGTGATCTTGCCTCCGCTGACGCCCGCACACCGGCACACGGTGCTTTCCGGGTCACTGGAAGCGCCGGCTGAGGCCAGCTGGTCCGGTCCGTCAAGCCGCAGGAGCAGGGATCGGTCGGCGGGCAGCTCAGCACCACGTTCGAAGAGCTGCACCAGCTCGCCGGCGGTCCGGGGCATGCCCACGCTGACCAGGCCCTCGAGTACACCGCCGCGGGTGGTCATTTTCACGTAGCGTCCGTGCTCGGGATCGGCCCACTGGGCGATCTGGAGCCGCGGCCGGCCGTTGACCGCTCCCGCTGTCAGGACTTCCTCGTCCCACGGCTCGGCCGAGTTGTCCCCTGCCACGGCCATGTTCATGCCGCGTGCCTTGAGCACGATCACGCCGGGCTTCTCTTGGGGGAGGGCGGGCAACGAGTCCGCGTCCTCCTGGGGGCCCCCGGCAAGCAGCAGCAGGTATTCGGCGAGCCATTCGGCCTGCCGCCAGCCCGGTCCCACCAGGCCGGACGGTCCCCGGGCGGTGCGGCATTCGATGCATTCCGGCTCCGGGCAGCGGACCTCGGCGCAGTCGCCGATGGCGAAGATGTGCGGTTCGTGGTGGGCGCGGAGGCGGTGGTCCACGAGGATTCCCGTCCCCGTTGACAGCCCGCAGCCCTCCGCGAGCTCGGTACGCGGACGGACGCCGCAGGACAGGACCAGGAGGTCGCCGTCGATCGCCGAACCGTCGTCGAGCAGCAGAGCCGAGAACCCGCCGTCGGGAGCGTTGTGCTCAACGCCCGTGGAACGGGCGTTGCCGGCAACGCGGACACCGCAGTTGCGGAGGCTGGCGGCTAGCACCGCGCCGCCCCCGCGGTCGATGTTGCGGCCCAGCGGGTGCGGACCGTTGTGGACCACGGTAACCGTGGCGCCTTCCTCGGCCGCGGCGAGGGCCGTCTCGAGGCCCAGGACACCGCCGCCGAGCACCACCACCCGCTTGCGCCCGGCAACAGCCTTGCGGAGCACCTCGGCGTCGCGCAGGTCACGCAGTGCCGTGACGCCTTCCGGCAGGACCGGGGCCGCAGGGTCGGGGTTGATGCCGGTGAGGTTGGGGATGACCGGCCGGGAACCGGTGGCGAAGACCAGCCGGTCGTAGTGGGCCGAGGTCCCGTCAGAGAGAATGACGTTCTGCCGTGCCCGGTCCACGCGCTTGACCTTGACGCCCAGCCGGACGTCAACGCCGTCCGCGGCGAGGACCGCGGCGTCGGCCAGTGCCAGCGCTTCCGGAGTGGTGCGGCCCACGCCGAGGTCGGCCACCAGCACGCGGTTGTAGGCGGCGTCGGCCTCCTGGCCGATGACCGTCACCCCGACTTGTCCGGCCCGCACGCCGGGCAGGAGCTCGTCGACCAGCCGTGCGGCCACCGGACCAAATCCGACAATTACAATCTGCTCGCTCATGAGGCCTCCGATGTCTGAAGAACACTGGTGTTTAGTACGTTCGCGGCCAGCCGGACCCATACCTTGTTGAATTTGAATTCGGGCATCCCGGAGATGGGATCCGTGGCGGCTTCCGTCAGCCGGTTCGCGCTCTCCAGCTCCGGGAAGTGGAACGGCAGGAACACGGTCTCGGGGCGGATGGCCGTGCTGAGCTCTGCCCGGCAGACCACCTCGCCGCGCTCGTTTGCCACCGAAACCAGCGCACCGTCGGTGATGCCCATTGACGCTGCGGCCGCGGGGTGGATCTGCATCCTGGCTTCGGGCTGGGAAGCAAGGAGTTCGGAGACACGCCGCGTCTGGGCTCCCGACTGGTAGTGCTCCAGCAGGCGGCCGGTAATGAGGGTCATGGTTTTGGCCGCCGGGTCGGTATTCGCTGCCGGAGTCCGACGGCGGCGGGGCGCCACCGGGGTCATGACGGCTTTGCCGCCCGCGTGCGCAAAGGCGTCCAGGAACAGCCGCGGCGTGCCGGTGCTTCCGGCGGGGTAGGGCCAGTAGGCGGCCTCGCCCTTGTCCAGCATGGCGTAGTCGATGCCGGAGTAGTCGGCCAGGCCGCCGGCGGATGCCAGCCGGAGCTCTTCGAAAACAGTCTCCGGGTCGTCGCTGAAGGTGGACGGCGCGTCCAGGGCCTCAGCCAGCTGCGACATGATCCAGAGCTCGCTGCGGGCTCCGGCAGGCGGTTGAATTGCCTGGCGGCGGCGGAGGACGCGGCCTTCGAGGTTGGTCAGCGTGCCTTCCTCCTCGGCCCATTGAAGCACCGGCAGGACGAGGTCAGCCTCTGCGGCGGTCTCGGACATGAAGAAGTCGCAGACCATGAGGAAATCCAGGCTGCGGAGTCCGTCGATGACCGAGTTGGCGTCCGGGGATGCGACGGCGATGTTGGAGGCATGCACGAAGAGGCAGCGGACGCCGTCGGGCTGTCCCAGGGACTTCAGGAGCTGCACGGCCGGCAGTCCGGGACCGGGGATGAGGTCCTCCGGCACATTCCATACCTTGGCCATGTGGGCCCTGGCCGCGGGATCGGTGATCTTGCGGTAGCCGGGCAGCTGGTCGGCCTTCTGGCCGTGTTCGCGGCCGCCCTGGCCGTTGCCCTGGCCGGTGAGGGTGCCGTAGCCGCTGCGGGCGGTGCCCGGCAGCCCGAGCAGGAGGCTGAGGTTGATGGCCGCAGTGGCGGTGTCGGTGCCGTCCACGTGCTGTTCCACGCCGCGGCCGGTGAGGATGTAGCTGCCGCCGCGGCGGGCGCCGTCGGCAAGCCGGCGTGCCGTCTCGCGGATGAGATCGGCGGGAACGCCGGTGATGGACTGGACGCGCTCAGGCCAGAACGCGTTGACGCTGCGGACCAGTGCGTCGTAACCGTTAGTGCGGGCCTGGACGTAGTCCGTGTCCACGAGTCCTTCGTGGATGACCACGTGGGCGAGGCCGAGCAGGAGGGTGAGGTCGGTGCCCGGCAGGGGCTGGAGGTGGAGGCCGCCGCCGTCGGCTGTGAAGGCCGCGGTGGCGGACCGGCGGGGGTCCACCACGATCAGACCGCTGGCGTCGCGGACGCCCTGCAGGTGCTGGACGAAGGGCGGCATGGTCTCGGCGACGTTGGAGCCGAGCATCATGATGGTGCTGGCGGTGTCCAGTGCCTCCAGCGGAAACGGCAGCCCGCGGTCCAGGCCGAAGCTGCGCATGCCGGCCGCCGCCGCGGAGGACATGCAGAACCGGCCGTTGTAGTCGATGCGGGACGTGCCCAGCGCGATGCGGGCGAACTTGCCCAGCTGGTAGGCCTTCTCGTTCGTGAGGCCGCCGCCGCCGAAGACTCCGACTGCGTCGGCTCCGTACTTCGCGCGGGTGTCCTTGACAGCGGTGGTGATGCGGGCCAGAGCCTCGTCCCAGGTGATGGGGCGGTGGACGCCGTCGGGACCCTTCAGCATAGGCTCGGTGACGCGCCCGGGGTGGTGCAGGAGGGATGCCGAGGTCCAGCCCTTGCGGCAGAGGCCGCCGCGGTTCGTGGGGAACTCGCGGCCGCTGACTTCAAGGGCCGGCGCAGCCGGCACGGGCTCTGACCCCGGCTGGACAGCCGGGGTCAGAGCCGCTGGAGACTTGAGCGTCATGGCGCACTGCAGGGCGCAGTAAGGGCAGTGCGTGTCGGCGCTTTTGGTCATGTTAGACGTGTCCCATCGCGTTTCGGTTGGCGTTGCGGATGTAGCAGAACCAGCAGACCGCCAGCATCAGCACATAGGCGCCGACGAAGCCGTAGAACGCCGGGGTGTAGGAGCCGCTGGCCGTGTTGGAGGCGTTCAGGACCTGCGGGATAACAAACCCGCCGTAGGCGCCGATTGCGGAGATCAGGCCGAGGGCCGAGGAAGCCAGACGCTGAGTGGTGACCGTGCTGGCACCGGAGCGGGCTGCCCGGCTGGAGATGGCGAAGATCACCGGGATCATGCGGTAAGTGGCGCCGTTTCCGAAGCCGCTGGCGGTGAAGAGCATCAGGAACAGGACCAGGAAGAGCCAGAAGTTCTTCAGGGGGAGCGTCCAGATCATCGTCAGCGTGATGACGGCCATGGAGGCGAAGGCTGCAACGGTCATGCGGGCGCCGCCCATGCGGTCAGCCATGCGTCCGCCGTAGGGGCGGGCCAGGGAGCCGACCAGCGGGCCGAGGAAGGCCAGCGAAAGGGCTACGGTGCCGACTCCGATGGAGGAGAAGGCGGGGAAGTAGTCCTTGATGAGCTTCGGGAACACGCCGGCGAAACCGATGAAGGAGCCGAACGTGCCGATGTACAGCAGGGCCATGATCCACAGGTGCGGTTCCTTCAGGGCGGCCAGCGACCCCGCCACGTCTCCCTTGGCACTCGTGAGGTTGTCCATGTACTTGTAGGCGCCGAAGGCAGCGATCAGGATCAGCGGAACCCACATGAGGCCTGCGACCGGAAGGTTGACAGTGCCGGCGGCAAGGAGCGTGATGGCGATCGGAACGGCAAGCTGCGCGACGGCGGCACCCATGTTTCCGCCCGCGGCGTTCAGTCCCAGGGCCCAGCCCTTTTCACGCGCCGGGTAGAAGAAGGTGATGTTCGCCATGGAGCTGGCGAAGTTGCCGCCGCCGAAGCCGGCCAGGGCCGCCACGAGCAGCATGACGCCGAACGGTGTGTCCGGGTTGGAGACGCACATCGCCAGGCCGACCGAGGGAATCAGAAGGAGTGTCGCCGAAACGATCGTCCAGTTCCGGCCGCCGAAGCGCGGGACCATGAAGGTGTAGGGGATGCGGAGCGTGGCGCCTACGAGACTCGGCATGGAGATGAGCCAGAAGATTTCCGACGTGCTGAAGGTAAAGCCTGCGGCCGGAAGCTGGACCACAACGATGGACCAGAGCTGCCAGACAACGAAGCCGAGGAATTCGGCGAAGATGGACCAGTTGAGGTTCCGGCGCGCAATGGCGCGGCCCTGGGTTTCCCACTGGTGCTTGTTCTCTGCATCCCAGTTGGCGATCCAGCGGCCGGGGCGGACCTCAAGGGCGGGGGCGTCTGTGGTGGGGGCTGAAGCGGGCTGCGCGTTGGCGGAACCTGAGGCGCTTCCGAGCCACGGCTCGGCGGCAAGATCGAGGGAATTGCCGGTGCCGGTATCTGCGGGGCGGTCAGCAGTCACGGTGTACCTCCTTGGGGAATGTTGTTCTTCCAAGGTAGGGAAGCCGCGTTTCGCGGACGGTCGCGGTTTGTTAACGTGCTGTGACATTTGCCTATCAGCCTTCTGCCTGCAGCGTTAGGCTAACTGGGCGACGCCATTTTGAGACAACCCGATTTGTCCGCATGGTGGACGATTTGTCCATTGAATGGACTGCGGGAACTAATATTGAACTCTGTTTTATCCCGTAGTTGGACGGCGGTCGGAAGCATCGTCCGTCCAGTCCTAGTGAAAGCGCCACTACATGTCATCCACTGCCACCTCGCAGCCCGGCTCCGCCAAGCAGGTGAACTCGCGCGGCCGCGTGATCGTCGCGAGCCTCATCGGCACCACCGTCGAGTTCTACGACTTTTACGTGTACGCCACCGCCGCGGTGCTCGTCTTCCCGAAGCTGTTCTTTCCGGGCCAGAACGAAACCACCCAGCTGTTGAGCTCCTTCGCAGTCTTCGGCGTCGCGTTCATCGCCCGCCCGCTTGGATCCGTGGTCTTTGGCCACTTCGGGGACAAGTTCGGCCGCAAGGGCACCCTCGTGGCGTCCCTGCTGACCATGGGTATTGCAACGTTCCTGATCGGCTGCCTGCCAACGGCCACGGTCCCGGGCTGGCAGTTCTGGGCTCCGGCGCTGCTGGTGATCATGCGCTTTGCACAGGGCCTGGCCCTCGGCGGCGAATGGAGCGGAGCGGCCCTCCTTGCAACCGAGAACGCCCCGGCCAACAAACGCGCCATCTACGGCACGTTCCCGCAGCTGGGCGCGCCCATCGGCTTCATCATCGCCAACGTGATCTTCCTGGTGGCCAACTACACCCTCACCCCGGCCGCCTTCGAAGCCTGGGGCTGGCGGGTGCCGTTCCTGCTCAGCGCCGTCATGGTGATCATCGGCCTCTACGTGCGGCTCAAGCTCATCGAAACGCCGGCCTTCACAAAGGTCCTCGAATCCAACGAAGTGGCCAAGCTCCCCATCGGCCGGGTCTTCAAGTCCAGCTGGCGTCCGCTCATCCTGGGCACGTTCATCATGCTGGCAACGTATGTGCTGTTCTACCTCATGACCACCTTCACGCT
Source organism: Arthrobacter sp. 05T444 (assembly GCF_056395905.1). Classification (NCBI taxonomy): domain Bacteria; kingdom Bacillati; phylum Actinomycetota; class Actinomycetes; order Micrococcales; family Micrococcaceae; genus Arthrobacter; species Arthrobacter sp. 05T444. Next base: position 254,629 of record NZ_JBFTKK010000002.1, on the reverse strand, counting down.
GACCTACGGCACCCGCCCGGCCACTCTGGAAGCGGCCAAAGCGGCAGCGGAAAAGACCGGCAAGCCGATGACCGAGGCCGCAGCCGCTGCCTTTGTCCCGGGCCTGGGCTACACGCGCAACGACTTCCTGTGGATGCTGATCGCGGGCGTGGTGTTCTTCGGAATCTTCACGCTGGTCTCAGGCCCGCTGGCCGAAAAGTACGGGCGCCGCAAGATGCTAATCGCCGTCACCTCGGGCATCTTTGTCTTCGGCCTGCTGTTCGTCCCGCTGTTCAGCGGCGGCTTCGTGGGCACCATGGCTGTGCTGATCCTCGGCTTCACCCTGATGGGCCTCACCTTCGGACCCATGGGCGCCCTGCTGCCAGAGCTGTTCCCGACCAACGTCCGATACACGGGATCGGCCGTGAGCTACAACGTCTCCAGCATCCTCGGTGCGGCCGTGGCGCCGTTCATCGCCGTGTGGCTGTGGGAAACGGCGAAGGGTAGCCCGGTCCTGGTGGGCGTGTACCTAAGCGTCATGGCAGTGCTGACGCTGATTGCACTCTTCCTGAGCAAGGAAACCCGGGACCTGGACTACGAAAACAACGTGGCCTGACGCCTCGGTTCCTGCCGGCCCACTGGTTCGGCAGATGAAAATGCCCGGTGTGAAATTCACACCGGGCATTTTCATGTGCTGTTTCGCGTCACCTCGGGGTGGGGCGGCCTTAGAGCGGATCAGTCCTCGATGGTGGTGATGACGGCGCCCGCGGCCACCGTCAGACCCGCTGTTGCGGCCAGTCCGGTGATTGTGCCGGAACGGTGGGCTGTCAGCGGTTGCTCCATTTTCATGGCTTCAAGCACGACGACGAGATCCCCTTCGGCGACGACGTCACCGTCGGACACGGCCACCTTCACGATAGTTCCCTGCATGGGCGAGGTCAGCGCATTGCCGCCGGCCGCCACTGCGGCGCCGCCTGAGCGGCTCCGCTTCTTGGACTTGGCCGGCTTTCCGCCGCCGGTGGGCGCGCCGCCGAATCCGAGTGACGCGGGCAGTGCCACTTCAAGGCGCTTGCCGCCAACCTCCACCACGACGGTCCGGCGTTCGCCGGCTTCCTCCGCTTCGGAGACGGCTCCAGCGGGCGTCCAGGCGGGGAGGTCGTTGACGAACGCCGTTTCAATCCACCGGGTGTGGACCTTGAAGGGGCCCTCGGCGGGAGCGAAGTCCGGGTTGCTGACGACGGCCAGGTCGAAGGGGATGACGGTGGGGATGCCTTCCACCACCATCTCCTCCAGAGCCCGGCGGGAACGCTGCAGGGCCTGGGCGCGGGTACTGCCGGTGACGATCAGCTTGGACAGCATGGAGTCGAAATTGCCGCTGATGACGTCGCCCTGCTCCACGCCCGAGTCGATGCGGATGCCCGGGCCGGTGGGGTTCTTCAGCGCGGTGATCGTGCCCGGGGCGGGCATGAAGTTGCGGCCCGGGTCCTCGCCGGTGATGCGGAATTCGATGGAGTGCCCGCGGACCTCGGGATCACCGTAGCCCAGTTCCTCGCCGCGGGCGAGGCGGAACTGTTCGCGGACGAGATCGATCCCGGTGACTTCCTCGGAGACGCAGTGCTCCACCTGGAGGCGGGTATTGACCTCAAGGAAGGAGATGGTGCCGTCCTGGCCCACAAGGAATTCGCAGGTGCCGGCGCCGAGGTACCCGGCTTCCTTCAGGATGGCCTTGGAGGACTGGTAGAGGCGCTGGTTCTGTTCTTCGGTGAGGAAGGGGGCAGGCGCCTCCTCGACGAGCTTCTGGTTGCGGCGCTGCAGCGAGCAGTCACGGGTGGAGACGACGACGACGTTGCCGTGCGCGTCGGCGAGGCACTGGGTCTCAACATGGCGGGGGGCGTCCAGGAAGCGCTCGATGAAGCACTCGCCCCGGCCGAACGCCGCGGTGGCCTCACGCACGGCGGATTCGAAGAGCTCGGGGATTTCCTCGCGGGTGCGGGCTACCTTGATGCCGCGTCCGCCGCCGCCAAAGGCCGCCTTGATGGCGACCGGCAGGCCGAACTTGTCCACGAATTCGAGGATTTCCTCAGCGGATTCAACGGGATCGGCGGTGCCGGGAACCTGCGGGGCGCCAACCTTTTCGGCGATGTGGCGGGCCTGGACCTTGTCGCCGAGGGCGGAAATGGCTCCCGGGGACGGTCCGATCCAGGTGATGCCTGCCCCGATGACCATGGCCGCGAACTGCGCATTTTCAGCGAGGAAGCCGTAACCGGGGTGGATGGCATCGGCGCCGGACTGGTGGGCTGCCTCGATCAGCTTTTCCATCACCAGGTAGGATTCTGCGGCGGTATTGCCGCCCAGTGCATAGGCCTCGTCTGCCAGCCGGACATGGAGGGCATCGCGGTCGGGATCGGCATAGACGGCAACGGAGGCTATGCCTTCGTCACGTGCTGCGCGGATGATGCGGACTGCGATCTCACCGCGGTTCGCGATCAGAACCTTGGTCAGTCGCTTGGAGCTCGTCAGGGCGGCGCCTGCGGAGCTTGGGACGGTGGTGCCGGCACCTGCGATGGCGCTGGCGTTAGGGCCGCCGCTCGCCGCGGATTGCTCTGGACTTGCGGACTGCTCCGAATTTGCTGACAAGGCGTCTCCTTCTTTCCTTCAGGGAGCCTAGCGCGATTTTGAGGGTTCCGCCGATATTGCTTGCGGATTCCGCGCGTAATGCCCCGAACCTTTGTAGGGAAGCTACAAAGAGCTGCGAATCAACTCACTCTGCGCGGACCTCCGCGGGATCAACGGCCCCGCCGGTCCAAAGGTCGGTGACGTCCACCGCCGCCTGCCCCAGCAACCCGCGCAGGGTCGAGATGGAGAGTCCGACGACGGTGTGCGGGTCGCCGTCGACCTTGCGGATGAAGGCTCCGCCGTAGCCGTCGATCGTGAAGGAGCCCGCGCACTGGAGCGGCTCGCCGGTGGCGATGTAGCTGTCGATCTCGGCCTCGCTCATGTCCATGAAGTGCACCTCGGCGGAGCAGACGGAACCGAGCGTCGCCCCGGAGCCGGGGCCGCCGTCGTCATTTGAATCGGTGTCCCGGCAGTCCACGAGCCAGTGTCCGGTGTGCAGCACGCCCATGCTGCCGCTCATCCGGAGCATCCGCTCCTTGGCGACCTCCGGGGTGTAGGGCTTGCCGTGGGCCTCGCCGTCGAACTCGAAGACCGAATCGCAGCCGATCACCAGGGCGCCCTCGGCCTCCGGAAGCGAGGCTACGGCCTCGGCCTTTGCCCGGGCCAGCAGCAGGGCGGTATCGTGCGGGTCGGTCACGCCGTAGCGGGCCTGAACGGCGTCCTCGTCCACATCGGAGACGAGGACCTTGTGAGCGATGCCTGCGTTGCTGAGCAACTTGGTGCGGGCGGGGGACTGGGAGGCAAGAATGAGGCGGGTCACCGCTCCAGCCTAATCCCGGAAGCCGTTTCGGATCCGCTGCAACAGCCCACCCTTAAATGTCACAGCCCACAGGAACACTTGCATCATCGACGGAATCAGGGATCGGAAGGGGCCTCAACAATGGCCGGACGCGATGATTACGACAGCCGTGGCTTGATCACCATGGGGAACCGCATGCTTCGGGAAATGACTTTGCCCGAGGATACTGCCGGGCTGATCGAACACTACCGGCGGCTGGACGAGCTGAGCTCTGCACTGAGGACCGTTAGGACGCGTCTTGAAGTCGCGGTCGTCCTCAGCCGTGTGCCGGCAGCTACGTCCGGGATGGGGGCCTCCCCGATGGCCGCCGAAGCGGATGATCGGCTTCGGCGGGCCCTCAGTAACGTGATGGCCCTTATTGTCAGAGCCCACAGCGACACTTGAGCTATGAACGGTAATTGGGGGTCCGACGCGGTTCCGGCCGCAGTGGGGTACGGTTGCGCCTGCAGCTGCTGTCAGGCGCCGGCAACGGACGATGCAGCCTTAGCCCTGTGCGCAGGCATGGCCGAGCAGGACGGTGCCCGCCTGATTGATGAGATCCGGACACTGGAAGACAGAAAGTCTGCCTTGGCTGCCCGTCAGGCCCGCCTGTCCGTCGCCTTCGACCAGCTGCAGCGCCGGCAGAAGTCTGACGTCGGGATCCCCGCTGACCAGCTCGGGGCAGGCATTGGAGCACAGATTGCCCTCGCGCGTCGCGAATCCCCGGCCAAGGGAAACCGGTTGTTGGGCCTGGCCAAGGCCTTGGTGATTGAGATGCCGCACACGCTCGCTGCCTTGGAGGCGGGGCAGCTGAACGAGTGGCGGGCCACGTTGCTGGTGCGCGAAACGGCGTGTCTGTCCTCCGCGGACCGCTGTGGCGTCGACGAGGAACTCGCGCCCGACGCAGGAACGCTGGCCGGTGTAGGAGACCGGGCACTGGTGGCCGCCGCCCGTACCGCCGCCTATCGCCGCGACCCGCGCTCCGTCACGCAGCGCGCCGCCCACGCCGCCACCGAACGGCACGTCAGCCTCCGTCCCGCTCCGGACACCATGTGCTACTTGACCGCCCTGTTGCCCGTCTCGGCCGGTGTGGCCGTGCACGCAGCGCTCAGCCGCCACGCGGACTCCCTCCGCTCCGGCGGGGATGAACGTTCCCGGGGGCAGATCATGGCCGACGCCCTGGTTGAAAGGATCACGGTTACACCAGGCGGGATCACGGGGATCGAGATCCAGCTCATCATGACCGACCGCACGCTGTTCCAGGGCGACTCCGAACCGGCCCGGCTGCCCGGTTACGGTGTGGTCCCGGCGGGCTGGGCAAGGGATGCCGTCAAGGAAGCCGCTGCAATGGAAGGCGTGTTCTCCGCTTCCAACGACGTTGAGGCATGGCTGCGACGGCTCTACGCGGCTCCGGGTGCCGGAGAGCTGGTTGCGATGGATTCCCGGGCCAGACTGTTCCCCGCCGGGCTGCGCCGCTTCATCGAGGCCCGCGACCACACCTGCCGCGCCCCGTACTGTGATGCTCCGGTCCGCCACTATGACCACATCGTTCCGTGGCATCGCGGCGGACCCACCACCCACGGAAACGGTGCCGGGCTCTGCGAAGCCTGCAACCACACTAAAGAAGCGCCTGGTTGGACAGTGAAGCCCCTTGGTTCCCGCGACGCCGGCCGGTTCAGGCACACTCTCGAAATCCGGACCCCGACGGACCACAGTTACCGCTCCACTGCGCCACCTTTGCCCGGAACTCAGCTTGACGCTTCGAACGCGGAAGCCTGCCGGCGCAGACGTGAACTCCGGCGCTCCGCGAAGGTTCGTAGGCGGGCAAGGGGTGTGCTCGCGGCGGAAGCTCCTCGCGCGGCCTGAGCTGGCAGCGAGTGGTCCGCCGTGTCATGCAGCCGTGCACCTTCACTGTTGCGGCGCGTGCCCGTCCGCGTGCTCGGGTGGCCAGACCGATGTCGCGCGTTTTCTTCCGCTCAGGACAACGCCGAGGAGTTCGTTGGCGAGTCGTTTCGCATCACCGAAGTGTTCGAGCGTGCAGTCGGGCGACGCGGCGACGGCCTAGGGATGCGAGGCAGCGTAGGCGTCCCACTTGCGATCAGCTGCTTGAACATCAGGTGGGGCGACAGGATGAGAATGCACCTCCACGTCGCAGGAGCGGTGCGAAAGCTGCCAGCAGCGCCAGACGAGATCAGCCGGCCGGAGCTTCGGCGGGTTCGGGCACAGAGGCAGCGGCCGCCGTCGTGCTTGGTTTGCGGAGGCGCGCGCCTTCCACATCCACGTCGGGCAGGATGCGGTCCAGCCAGCGAGGCAGCCACCAAGCCTTATCGCCGAGCAGGTACATTGCGGCCGGGACGATCGTCATGCGCACCACGAACGCGTCCACCAGCACGCCGAAGGCCATCGCGAAGCCAAGCGGCCGGACCATGGTCAGGTGCGAGAAGATGAAGCCGGCAAAGACGCTGACCATGATGATCGCAGCGGCGGTGACCACGGCTGCGGCGTGGCTGAACCCGCTGCGAACGGCGTGCCTGGCCGGTTGCCCATGCGTGTACGATTCGCGCATTCCGGAAGTGATGAACACCTGGTAGTCCATGGCCAGCCCGAACAGCACGCCTATCAGGATGATGGGCAGGAAGCTCAGCACCGCACCCGGGTTTGCGACGTCGAACACGGTCCCCAGCCAGCCCCACTGGTAGACGGCAACCACCGCGCCGAACGCGGCGGCGAGTGAGAGCAGAAAACCGCCGGTGGCGAGCAGCGGCACCACGACGGAGCGGAACGCCAGCAGCAGCAGGATCAGGGAAAGCCCGACGACGATGGCCAGATAGGGCGGCAGGGCGTCACCGAGCTTCGTGGAGACGTCCACGTTGCCGGCGGTCTGGCCGGTGAGCCCGATACTGACTCCCGTGGCGTCCCTGATTTCCGCGTTCCGGCCGCGGAGCTCGGAAACCACCCTGACGGTGCTGGCGCTTGCCGGGCCTTCTTTGGGGATCACCTGGAACACCGCGGTGCGGCGGTCCTCGCTCAGCGCCACGGGGACCGCGGCGGTGACGCCGTCCACGCCTCGGAGGATGTCGGCGACGTCGAACTGCTTGGTCTGCGCTTCGGACTCGCTAAGTCCGGCGGGGAAATCGCCCACCACCACGATGGGGCCGGTGACGCCTTCGCCGAAGCTTCGGCCGGTGACGTCATAGGCTTTGAAGGCCTGGGAATCCACCGGTTCGGAACCGCCGTCGGGGAGCGCCAGCCGGAGCTGGCTGGCCGGCAGCGCCACCAGACCGAGCAGGACCACGCCGGCGAGCAGCGCCAGAACTGGGTGCCGCGTGACCAGCCCACCCCAGCCGTGGCTGCTCCGGTGCTCTTCCTTGGCCCGGTCCTCTGCGTCGTGGCCGGGCGCGGCGTTGTGCGCCTCGGCTTTCGCCCAGGCCCTCTTGGAGATGAGCTTCCTGCCCACTAGCGAGAGGACTGCCGGAGTCAGGGTCAGGGCCACGACGACGGCGACGGCCACGGTCGCGGCGGCCGACACACCCATGACAGCGAGGAACGGCAGTCCGGGGACCACCAGTGCGGCCAGGGCAATGATCACGGTCAGCCCGGCGAAAAGTACGGCGTTGCCGGAGGTGCCCGTCGCCAGCGCAACCGATTCTTCGCCCTCCATGCCGGCCAGCAGCTGGCTCCGGTGGCGGTTGACTATGAACAGTGAGTAATCGATGCCGACAGCGAGGCCCAACATCAGCGCGAGCATGGGCGAGATGGAGCTCATGCTAATTACCCCCGTCAGGGCAAAGGTTCCGCCCACCCCGGCCGCCACGCCCACGAGGGCCATGAGCAGCGGGAGCCCGGCCGCAATCAGAGTGCCCAACATGACGATGAGGACCAGGGCGGCGATGGCAATGCCTACGATCTCGGAGATGCCGAACAGTTCCGAGACATCCTCGGTGATTTCCTTGCTGGCCAAGGCGGTGACCCCAGCGGAGTCCACCCCACTGGCGATGTCCTGGACCTGCTCCCTGACCGAGGGCGCCAGGGCATTGATCGAGGTCTTGAACTGGACCTGGGCGATGGCGGCCTTGCCGTCAGCGGAGACAAAACGCATCCCCTGGGAAGCGGCGAGCTGGCGCTTGGCGAGTGCCAGATTTGCCGCGCCGGTCTCCAGTTCCTTGATGCCGGCGTCGAGCTTTTCCCGACCCGCAGCGAGGGCTGCTTTCTGCTGCGCCAGCTGCCCTTCAACCTCTGCCGCCGGAAGCCCGGCGGCAGACATTTGCTGCGCGGCGGCGTCGAGCTGGGCCTTGCCCGCCACGAGCTGAGCGCGTGCCCTATCCAGCTCGGTCTGTCCCGCCGCCGCCTTCTGCTCACCGGCGGTGATGGCCTCGGCGGCCTTGTCCACCTGCGCCTGGGTGGCGAACGGATCCACGGTCCCCTGGACATCGGGGAGAGTCTCCAGCTTGGCGAGGGCGGCGGAGACGGCGTCCTTTCCGGCCTGGCTGAACCGGGCGTCATTGGCTTCGAAGACAATTCCCGCGGAACCTCCCGAAGACTGGGGAAGATCCTGCTTCAGCTTGTCCAGCATGCGCTGGGTTTCAGTACCCGGGATCTGGAAATTGTTGGACATGGTTCCGTGGAACGCGGCTGCTGAGCCGCCGACAGCCACGAGGACCGCCAGCCAGAGCGAGATGACGATCCACCGGTGCCCGTAGGAAAACTTGCCGAGTCGGTAAAGCAGAAGTGCCATGTCAGGACCGTTCTGAGGAGTGCGGGGCAGGGGAGTCGCTTTGTAGGGGCTGGGATGCCGGAGAATCCGGGTGCTGCGGAGCCGAGGCGGCGAAGCCGGAACCCAGCAGTGCCATCGAATCGATCAGCAGTTGCCGGAGGATGGCCAGTGATTCCGCCGAGAGGTCTGTTCCGCAGCGGCTGAACCACACCTCCATCGCGGCCTTCCCGCAGGAGATGACGGAAGCGGCGAGGGCCCGCAGGTAGAGCTCGTCCATGTCCCCGTCCATGTCCACGGCCGGGTTCCGGGCGGCGCGCTCTCGGGCGGCAGCGATGATCTGCTCGGTGCAGTGGTCCCACGCCTCAAGCTCGGACCGGGCCAGCAGGGGACTGGCATGAGTCAGGCTGAAGAGCTCGGCCATCGGTGCGACCGTCATGGGGTCGGCGAGCTCAACGAGGGCTGCGCGGGCTGACTCAAGGATGGGCTCGTCCGCCGGTCGGAGCCGGAACTGCTCCAGCGCAGTGTCGAGGAAGCCGTGCGTCACCGAAGCGATGGCCGCCTCGGTGCTGCTGAAGTAGTTGAAGAAAGTGCGGCGGGAGATGCCTGCCGACTCGGCAATGTCCTCCACGGTGAAATTGCCGGGGCCTGCGCTGCGCAGAAGCCCCAGGGTTGAATCCGAGATGGCCTGGCGGGTCGCGGCTTTGTTGAGTTCGCGCCGCGAAGGTGATGCCGGCGGCTGGGCGGCCGGCGGAGAAATGGAAGTGAACACGCAGTTACACTACGTGCATCTTTGCACTCTGCGCAAGAAAAGCCCTCAACGTCAGCCTCAGCCGTCATAGGTTCCGCACGGGATTCATATGTACTTCACAGGCCCTTCATAGCCGCCACTTATGTGGGTGGTGCAAGCTGGTCTCATGGCCGGTACGGCCGGCGAGGATGGAGCCGTCGTCTCCGTAAGGCAGATCCAGGAGAGAGATCATGAAGCGTACGAAGAAAATGGCACTCAGCCTTGGCATGGCGGCCGTGGCGCTTGGTGCCGGGTTTGGTGTGACGGGAATGGCTGCCGCCTCGACGGCCACTCCGACTCCAACGCCCAGCTCCAGTAGCCCTTCCGGCAATGCTCCCGACGCGCAGCGGTTCGACGGCGGGGGCAGGCATGGGCACGGACACGGTCACGGGGAACACGGCGATAGGGCCGCGGCGCTCGCGTCCAAACTGGGCGTCGATCAGGCCAAGGTCGCCGACGCGCTAAGGACATTCCGTGATGCAAACCGGCCTTCTGCGCCCCGCGCCGACGGGCAAAAGCCGGACCAGGCTGCGATGGAGTCGGCATTGGCCGCATCGCTGGCACAGTCCCTCGGAATAGACGAGGCCAAGGTCAAGACCGCACTGGAAGAACTGCGCACTGAGGCGCAGAAGAGCCGGGCGGCAGCTTTGAAGTCGCGCCTCGACCAGGCGGTTACTGACGGCACGCTGACGCAGGCTGAGGCGGACGCGGTGACTAAGGCGGTCGAAAACGGCGTGATCGGCGGCGGCCACTAGCCTTCCGAATGCTGCGCCGCTTCCGAATGCTGCGTGCCCTGTCCGGCGCGGGCTATGAGGCGCGGTTGACCGCGGCCAGGATAGCCGCGCCCAGTTCGGCCGGCTTGGTGAACTGCGGCCAGTGCCCCGTTGGCAGGTCCACCAGCTCGACGTCGCGTATGCGTGCCAATTCCTCCACGTACGGGTGGCCCGCGTCCATCCACTCGGTGAGCAGGGTCGTCGGGAACTCGCAGGCGATCACGGTGGCCGGGACTTCGTAACGCCGCTCGTCATGAAGATGCTGCCGGTCATAAGCCACGCCTTTGGGCTCCGGGATGGCGCGTGCCCGGAACATGGTCCGCAGCCCGTCGTCCAGATCGACGAGGTCCTCGTCGTCGAAGCCGTCCCACGGCGGAAGCGGCACGTCGTCCCCTTCGGCCGGTAGTTGGTCGTTGATGACGCCGCCCTCTCCCAGCGGACCGCTGTCCACGTAGATGGCATGAACCACGCGGTCCGGACGCCTGTCGATGGCGCCATGGATGATCGCGCCACCGCCCGAGTGGCCCACCAGCACCACCGGGCCGTCGAGCGCGTCTACCGCCGCCACGACGGCGTCGATGTGGTCGCGCAAGCCTATGCCGGCACGCGGTGCGTCTGCTGCCTCCAGGCCGGGCAGCGTCATGGGGTGGACGCGGTGCCCCGCCGCGACGAGCGGGGGCGTCACCTCCGACCACGAAGAAGCGTCCAGCCAGAATCCGGGAACCAGGATGACGTCCATGGACGGTACCCTACCCCAACGCCCGCGCACGGCAGGTGCCCCGGCGGCGATTCGGCTTAAGCTATGCCTGGGGTCGGCCAGCTCCCGGCCCTGCGCAGCCGCGGCGGAACCATCGGCGGCTGCCCGGTCATCCGCGGGGGAGTCATCCGAGAAGGGATCACTGGAGCGGGGGGTGCGGTGCAGAGCGCCTCGTCCAGGATGCCCCGGCGCTTGGCCACAAGGGCGGGTACGAGGGCCTGCCCGGCCACGTTGACAGCCGTGCGGGAGGCCGGCAGCGCCTACGGAGTTAGCTGACGCCGGCGATAGCGGATGTGGGTGGTCAGCGGTGAGTGAAGCACCTCGGCGGGTTCGAAGCCGAAGGATTCAACCCCGTCGAAGATGCGCTCGCCCGAACCGAGCAGGACCGGTGCGATGTCGAGGGTGAGCTCGTCGATCACGCCGGCGATGAGTGCCTGTCGGACGGTCGAGGCCCCACCGGCGATGTCCACGCCGTTGTCCCCGGCGGCCTGGCACGCTGCGGAGTAGGCCGCGTCGAAGCCCTCGGTGACGAAGTGGAAGGTCGTCCCGCCGTCCATCTGGATGGGGTCATGGCCGTGATGGGTCAACACGAACACCGGCGCGTGGTACGGCGGTTCGGCTCCCCACCACCCGGTCCATTCCTCATCCCAGTCCCCGCGGATCGGGCCGAACATGTTCCGACCCATTACATACGCGCCCCGCGGGCGCATGAGCCACTCGTTCGCGACCTTGTCGGCATGGTTCGCTCGCGGGTCGCCGATGTGCCAGCCGTGCAGCTCCAGCCCCCGCTTGCCCAGAGGGTCCTCGCGGCTCTGGTCCGGCCCGGCGACGAAGCCGTCCAGCGAGATTGACATGTGGCAGGTGGTGTCTGGCACCGCGAACCTCCTGAGTCAATGCGACTTGCATGCGGTCGCGTGTGGATTGTGGCGATGCTAGCACGGGATGGCATCCTCGCCGACCGCCTCCGGCGGCGGGTCGCCGACAGGGTTTCCTCCTAAGCCCATCCGGCCTTCAATTCAATCGCGGCCCCCCAATTCGCCCACGAGTGGGCCGAATCTGGTCAAGACCAGCCACGATTCGACTCGCAGAAGCGGTACTGACCGTTCTTGTATTTGCCATTTCATTCGGATTGTCACCCGCGGCGATCTGGTTGCTGCCGGCTGGGATAAGTTGTCGGAAATATTCTCCGGACCATTGCCCCCGGTTGTCTCTGCGCTTCTGATCCTGGCGTTCTGGATGCCACCACAACTCCTGCGATTCGATTTAGGACAGTAGGACTACCATGTCGGAATGAAGACGCCGGCGCGATCAGCTCTCCCTTCCTGGCTTTCTGAAATGCGCGGTGGAAATGCAAAAACGGAACTCACTGTGTCTGAGTTCTTTCCCATGGACCTTCCAGCATTTTGCCGGGTCTTCAACCCTGCTCGCGCTACCGGAGTCTCCAGGAGCTGGACAGAAGTGGCTGGAAAGGCCGCCACTATTACCGGTCGCACGCAATGGCGGGATGTCGCCATCCAGCCCGGTGCCTCTGGACTGCCCCGCTTGGACCCGATAATGGGCGGCATCGACATGGAGGTAGCGGCTGCGTTGGCGTCCGTTTTGGGTGAACACACCCAGACTCCAGACCCTGTCTATTTTCTTGCGTGGGCGGGTTACGCCGGCCTAAATGATGCCTACCGTGGTTCGGAGACTGTCCTTGGCTCTTATGGCAGGCAGATGCATGTGCTGCACGGTTCGCTTGTAGATGTGGGCCCATCTGCGGCGGCTAGAGAGGCGGATATGCCTCTCTGGTGGATCCCCGAGGACGGTTCCTGGGCAGTCGGCAATGACATCTATGCGCGCAGCGTGTACGTAGGGGGATCTGCAGAGTGCATCGGAGACGTACTCCGGACACCCGTGCTGGAGTGCGTCCGAGTGGCAGCAAGCGAGCAAGTGGTCGCAGAGGATTATTAAATAGCGACGTTCACTGCCCCGACATCGGCCCGCTGGGTCAGCTGATCATCGGCTCCGCTATTCGGTTCGAGGAACCTACGAGGACAATTTTGCCCCCTAGCCATTCGAAGCGAATCGCTAGGGGGCAAGGATCATGACTTCGCCGGTTTACGCAGCAGCAGTGCCACGAGCAGGACGGTGATCAGGCACAGTCCAGCGTTCGCTCCAATGGCGAAGGTGACCGAGAGGCCTAAGTGCTCTCTGCCCGTCACGCTGTGATCGTCGTACATTCGGCACCAATCCAACGCTTTGTGAAGCAGTTCCCACAGCGCATATGGCAGACATCTCCCCGGGCCCGGGATTTCGACAGGCTCAATCAGCGGTGGGCGGTTGGGCCCGGGATTTCGACAGGCTCAATCAGCGGTGGGCGGTTGGGCCCGGGATTTCGACAGGCTCAATCAGCGGTGGGCGGTTGGGCCCGAGATTTCGACAGGCTCAATCAGCGTGAGACCTACCCGAGCATCGCGCGCTTGAGTGTGTCGAGCCCGACGGACCCGATGTTCAGTGCCTTGGTGTGGAACGCCTTGAGATCAAAGCCGGGCCGGGATTCCAGTTCCGAACGGATCTGCTCCCACAGCCGTTGGCCCACTTTGTAGGACGGTGCCTGGCCCGGCCAGCCGAGGTAGCGGGCGAATTCGAACTGCAGCTGCCCCTCGCTGATCTCCAGGTTGGCTTTGAGGAAGTCGAAGCCCTTTTCCGGCGTCCACGTACCTGATCCCCAGCGCGCCGGTACCTCCAGCTCCAGGTGGACGCCGATGTCGAAGACCACGCGGGCAGCCCGCATCCGCTGCATGTCCAGCATGCCCATGTGGTCGCCGGGGTCCTTGAGGTAGCCAAGCTCCTCCATCAGCTTCTCCGCGTACAGTGCCCAGCCTTCGCCGTGTCCGGAGGTCCAGCAGACGTTGCGGCGCCAGCTGTTCAGGAGTTCGCGCCGGTAGACGGCAGTGGCGATCTGGAGGTGATGCCCGGGCACGCCCTCGTGGAACACGGTGGTGGTTTCCGCCCACGTGGTGAACGTGTCCTCGCCGGCCGGCACGGACCACCACATGCGCCCCGGCCTGCTGAAGTCGTCCGACGGGCCGGTGTAGTAGATGCCGCCCTCGTCTGTCGGAGCGATGAGGCACTCCAGAGTCTTCATGACATCCGGGATTTCAAAGTGAACGTCGGCCAGGTCGGCCACGGCACGGTCCGAAAGCTCCTGCATCCACGCCTTCAGGGCATCGGTGCCCTTCAGCTGGCGGGACGGATCGCCGTTCAGGATTTCCTTGGCTTCCGCGATCGAAGCCCCGGGCCGGATCTCACTGGCAACGGCTTCCTGCGCGGCGATGATCCGCTCGAGTTCCCCGATGCCCCACGCATACGTTTCCTCCAGGTCCACCGCCGCCCCGAGGAAACCGCGGGAGGCCAGGGCGTACCGTTCCCTTCCGACGGCGTCCTTTTCGGGGGCGGCGGGCAGAAGTTCATCCCTGAGGAACGCTGCGAGTCCGGCATAGGCGGTGCGGGCGGCGGCAGTGCCGGCGTCGAGTTTTTCCTGGAGCCCGGCCGGCAGGGGGCCGTCGGCGGTCTTGGCGCCGGCCGCGAGCTTCGCGAAAAAACCGTCCCCTGCTGCGTACTTGGTGGCCTGTTCGATGACGATCGACACCTGGCGCGAAGCGGATACCCGACCGGCTTGCCTGGCTGAGCGGAGGGACTCGATGTAGCCGCGGATGGCGCCGGGTACGTTGCCGGCCCTGCCGGCTATGTGTTCCCAGTGCTCCTCAGTCTCCGTGGGCATGAGGTCGAAGATGGAGCGGATGTTCTGGGCCGGAGATTCAATGTTGTTCAGTTCGGCGGTATCCCAGCCCGATTCGTGGAACTCCAGCTGCAGCCCGAGGCGTTCACGCAGGGCATCCAGCGTGACGGCGTCCACGTCGTCCACGGGAGCCAGCCCAGCGAGGGCATCGAGGGTCTCGCGGGCTGCGGCAGCGAATTCTTCGATCCCGGCAGGCGAAAAGTCCTGAAACTCCGTGTCGTGGCCAGGCACGCCCAGGGTGGTGGCAAGGCTCGGATCGAGCCGGATGAGCGTGTCCGTGTAGGCGTCTGCGACGGCATCGATGGCGGTTTTGGGGCGCACGGGCGCTGAGGTTTCACTAGTCACCCCAAGAGACTAACCGCGGAAGCCCAGTTATGAAAGACTTACTGAACTTTGCGGGGGCTAGCCCCGGCTTCGCTTCCAGGCGCCCGGACCGGGTGTCGGCGCCAGCCGCAGCTGCTCCCGGCGCACCCAGTGGCGAACGCTTGGCTTCGTGGAATCGGCCGTCTCGGCTGAGCCGATGGAAAGGACGACGGCGGTCAGCGCCGCCAGCTCCTCGGGCGTCGGTTCTCCCTTGACGACCGAGAAGAGCGGGGTTTCGGGCGCCGCGGTTTCGACGGGCTCAACCGACCGCTTTGCGGCCGGAATTTCCGATGGATCGGTTGCCGGGGTCACAGCGGGATGTTTCCGTGCTTCTTGGTGGGGAGGCTGGCGCGCTTGTCGCGGAGCGCCCGGAGTCCCTTGATAATCTGCAGCCGGGTGTCCGACGGGGCGATGACCGCGTCAAGATAACCGAGTTCCGCAGCTTGGTACGGGTTGAGCAGCTCCTCCTCGTACTGCCGGATGACGTCGGCGCGCCTGGCCTCAACGTCCCCGCCCGCCTCGGCGACGGCGGCGAGCTCGCGCCGGTAGAGGATGTTGACGGCACCCTGAGCGCCCATGACGCCGATCTGGGCAGTGGGCCAGGCGAGGTTGAGGTCGGCGCCGAGCTTCTTGGAGCCCATCACGATGTAGGCGCCGCCGTAGGCCTTCCGCGTGATCACGGTGAGCTTGGGCACCGTGGCCTCGGCGTAGGCGTACAGGAGTTTGGCGCCGCGGCGGATGATGCCCTGGAACTCCTGGTCCTTGCCCGGCAGGAAGCCCGGCACGTCCACGAGGGTGATGATGGGAATGTTGAAGGCGTCGCAGTGCCGCACAAAGCGTGCTGCCTTCTCGGAGGCCGAGATGTCCAACGTGCCTGCGAACTGCATGGGCTGGTTGGCCACGATGCCGACAGTGTGGCCTTCGACCCGGCCGTAGCCGATGATCACGTTCGGGGCGTACAGGGACTGCATCTCCAGGAAGTGGGCGTCATCGACGATCTGCTCGATGACTTTGCGCATGTCGTACGGCTGGTTCGCCGAGTCCGGGATCAGCGTGTCCAGGGCGAGGTCGTCGTCGTCGAGCTCCAGGTCCTGCTGGTGCTCCAGGACGGGAGCCTCGGAAAGGTTGTTGGAGGGCAGGAAGTCCAGCAGTTCCCGGACGAACTCGATCGCATCGGCTTCATCCGACGCCAGGTAGGTGGAGGTGCCCGTGGTCGCATTGTGCTGCCGGGCGCCGCCCAGCGTCTCCATGTCCACATCCTCGCCGGTGACGGTCTTGATGACGTCGGGGCCGGTGATGAACATGTGGGAGGTCTTGTCCACCATCACCACATAGTCGGTGAGGGCGGGGGAGTACGCGGCGCCGCCGGCGCAGGGGCCCATGATGAGGGAGATCTGCGGGACGACGCCGGAGGCGTGCACGTTGTTGCGGAAGATGTCCGCGAACATCGCCAGCGAGGCCACACCCTCCTGGATGCGGGCGCCGCCGCCGTCGTTGATGCCCACCACCGGGCAGCCGTTGCGCAGCGCGAACTCCTGGACCTTGACAATCTTTTCGCCGTTAACCTGGCTCAGCGAACCGCCGTAGACGCTGAAGTCCTGGCTGTAGAGCGCCACAAGGCGTCCGTCCACGGTGCCGTAGCCGGACACGACGCCGTCGCCCAGCGGCTTCTTCTTTTCCATGCCGAACGCTGTGGAGCGGTGCACGGCCAGGGCATCGAACTCGACGAAGGAGCCGGCGTCCACGAGCAGGTCGATGCGCTCGCGGGCGGTGTTCTTGCCGCGGGCATGCTGCTTCTCGATCGCTTCCGGGCCGGAGGGCTGCTCTGCGCTGGCCTGGCGGTCGCGGAAATCGGCAATCTTTCCCGCCGTCGTGGTCAGATCGTGGCTCATGAAGTGTCTCCGGCTCTGTAGCTGATCGGTGCTGTAGCAGCGTAACGCGGGCACCTGTTGCGATGGTGAGAAACTCCGTTAAGTAGCTTCCGTACAAATCAAAGGCCCTGATGGCTAGTCTAGTGACGCTTATTGCGCAGGCCGCTGTAGGGATCCTACAATTTTCGTCCGTGGCGGCGGCGGGGACATGCATGTTACTCGCCGGTAACATAATGCGGCTAGAGTGTCCCTATGACTTCAAGCGATGATGCTTTTCCTCCCACTGCAACGCCCTACCAAGCCGCCGGTTCGCTTCAGGGCCGCACCATTCTGATGTCCGGCGGGAGCCGCGGCATAGGCCTGGCGATCGCGCTGCGCGCGGCGCGCGACGGTGCCAACGTGGTGCTGCTGGCCAAGACCGGCGAGCCCCACGCGAAACTCCAGGGCACTGTCTTCAGCGCCGCCGGGGAGGTGGAAGCCGCCGGCGGAAAGGCTCTTCCCCTGGTCGGGGACGTCCGCAATGACGACGACGTCGCGCGCGCAGTCGCCGCCGCCGTCGAACACTTTGGCGGGATCGACATAGTGATCAACAACGCGTCAGCCATTGATCTGTCCCAGACGGACGCAGTGGACATGAAGCGGTACGACCTCATGCAGGACATCAACGTCCGGGGCACCTTCCTGCTGTCCAAGCTGGCCCTGCCTGCGCTGCGAAAATCCGACGGCGGCCACATCCTCACGCTCTCGCCGCCCCTGAACCTTGACCCCAAGTGGGCAGGCATGCATCTCGCCTACACCATGGCCAAGTACGGCATGAGCCTGACCACCCTGGGCCTGGCGGAGGAGCTCAAAGCGGACGGCGTCCGCGTCAACTCACTGTGGCCCTGCACCCTGATTGATACCGCCGCCATCCGGAACATGCCGGGAGGGGAGGCGATCGTCCAAGCCGCCCGCGGCCCCCAAATCATGGCGGACGCGGCCCACGCCGTGCTGACCGGCAGCAACGTCAAGGAGGGCGCCGCGGCAACGGGGAACTTCTACACGGATGAACAGGTGCTTGCCGCCACGGGCGTGACTGATTTCCGGCCCTACAGCCTGGGCGCCGCCGAGGATCGGCTGGTTCCTGACATCTTCCTCTGATTTCCCTGGCCGCTGCCCCGGATCGGCCGCTCCGGCCCGGCAACTCGATAGGATGCAACTATGGATGCCGCACGCCCTGACGAAAGCCCTGAAGCGCAGGAAAACCTGACCGGAGCGAAGGGGCTGCCGGAGCGCCCGGCCCTGGACCGGGATGCCCTGTCCAGCGTGGAATTCCTGTCCGCACACGGCATCTCCCAGCTGCAGGTGGTGGACACCACCGGCTCCACCAACGCCGACCTCCTGCGCGCCGTCACCGTCGAGCCCAAGGCGTGGCAGGACCTTGCCGTCCTCACCGCCGAGCACCAGACGGCCGCCCGCGGGAGGCTGGACCGCATCTGGGAGGCGCCCGCGCGCAGCTCAGTCCTGGTCTCGATCGTCCTTCGACCCGTCAACGCGGACGGCCGGCCGCTGCCCACACAGACCTACTCCTGGCTCTCGCTCCTGGCCGCCCTCGCGCTCCGGGACGCACTGCTGGAGACTGCCGGGCTGCGGGCTGAACTCAAATGGCCCAACGACGTCCTGGTCCGGGGCAAGAAGATCGCCGGCATCCTGGCCCAGCTCGGTCCGATGGGGGACGGCTCCGTGCCCCCTGTGATCCTGGGCACCGGGCTGAACGTCACCCTGACCGAGCCGGAACTGCCGGTCCCCACCGCCACCTCGGTTCAGCTTGAACGTGCCGGGACAGTGGACCGCACCGCACTCCTGAAAAGCTACCTGTCCCGCTTCTGCACGCTCTACCGCAGTTTCTGCAACGCCGACGGCGACCCCACAGCCGGTCTCGCCGGCGGTCCCTCACTCCACAAGCGGGTTGAAGCCGTCATGGTGACGCTGGGCCAGCAGGTGCGCGCGCACCTCCCCGGCGACCACGAAATCACCGGGCATGCGTCCCGGCTCGACGACTCCGGCTCCCTCCTGGTGGTGGACGCCTCGGCCCACGAGCATGTGGTGACGGCCGGCGACGTGGTCCACCTGCGTCCCTGGTCCCCGCCGGGGGCGTCCACGGAAAGCGGCAATGCGTAAAGACCTTCTGCCGGGGGAGCAGGTCATAGTCGTGACCCGCCCGCAGCCCAGGATGCTGTTCATGCCGGCGGTGGTGTTCATTCTCGTCCCGGCGCTCGCCGCCTTCGCCAGCGCCTGGATCATCCGGGGCGGGCTGCGGAGCTTGCTTCCGGTGGTTTCCGCCGACTGGACCTTCTGGCTGGTGACCGGATGTGTGCTCGCCGCGCTGTGGGCCATGTGCGGCTATTGCCTGCCGCGGCTGCTGCGGTGGCAGGGCACGCGCTACTTCCTGACGAACCGGAGGATACTGGCGCGCTACGGCATGCTCCGCCGGCGCGACCAGCAGGTGTTCCTGGCGTCGGTGCGTAATGTCACGGTCACCCAGACCGTGCTCCAGCGGATGTTGCGCTCGGGGACTATATCCTTGGATGCCGGGCACCAATTCAGCGCCGTGCTCCGGGATGTGCCGGAAGTGGCCACGTTTCACAGGTTCGTACTGGACGCGCTGGACGAGCTTCCGAACGAAGAGTTTTTTGAATGGGGTCACGCGGCGGACGAGTCCGACGCCGGGTTTCCGCGGGATGTGAGAGAAGGTGGAAGAGATGAGCGATGAGGATCAGCGCATGAGCCAGGGACAGGGTGCCGGCGAGGTGACCGATGCCGCCGTCGGGTCTCCTCCCACCGGAACCATGTCCGCCGAGCGGATAGCCATGAAGGCCCTGGAGACCAGGCTGCTCGGCGGTGAGCGCAAGCTGCGCCGCCGCGAAGTGGCCGGTGGTGCCGGACTCTCGCTGCTGTCGGCGCGGAAGCTGTGGCGCGCCCTCGGGTTCCCCAACCTCGGTGACGATGACGTTGCCTTCACCGAACGCGACCAGGCCGCCCTGAATACCGTGGTGGACCTTGTCCGCACCGGCAAGCTCACCGAAGAGGCAGCCATTTCCGTCACACGCGCCATCGGCCAGATGACCGACCGGATGGTGGTCTGGCAGATCGAGGCACTCGTGGAGGACATGGTCCATGAGCAGGGCGTCACGGACGCCATGGCCCGCAAGCGCCTCGTGAACGAGCTTCCCGCGCTTGTGGACCCGCTTGAGGAGATGCTCGTCTACTCGTGGCGGCGCCAGCTTAACGCGGCGGTCCAGCGACTGGCCGTCCGGGCCGAGGCCGGGCTTCAAGCCAGTGAGGAAGGCCGCGAAGGGGACGAGGACGACGCTCCGCTGCCCCTGGCGCGGGCCGTGGGCTTCGCCGACCTGGTGTCCTACACAAGCCTTTCCCGCCGGATGAACGAAAAAACCCTGGCCAAGCTGGTGCAGCGGTTTGAAAACAAATGCGCCGAGATCATCTCCGTAGGCGGCGGCCGGCTTGTGAAGACCGTGGGCGACGAAGTGCTCTACATCGCCGAGACCCCCGCGGCCGGCGCGGAGATCTCACTGGCGTTGGCTGAGGCCTTCACCAGGGACGAAATCCTTCCCGAGGCCCGGGTTGCGATGGTGTGGGGACGGATTCTGTCCCGTCTGGGCGACATCTACGGGCCCACAGTCAACCTTGCCGCGCGCCTGACGACGCTGGCTGATCCGGGCACTGTGCTGGTGGACTCCATGACCGCCGCCGCCCTCGACCGGGACGAGCGCTTTGTCCTCCTCCCCAAGGAAGCGGAGAACGTCCGCGGCTTCGGCGAGATCCAGCCCGTGATGCTGGCACGGGGCCAGGGCAAGGGCCTGGTCCTGGACTGAGGCCAGTGGGCAGCCCTCCCCATCGCGGATCGCAGCGCCCGTGGGTAGGCTTGCCGGGTAACGGAGAGCCCCGCACCGGGCTTTCCTTGGACAAGCCGCCAGCGCCCATGTAATAGTCGAAACTCAGAATTGTTCCGGCGTCTCTATGGGGGAGTGGCGGAATGTCACGGCCTCTGGTGTTCACCAGGGGCCCGCAGGCTGCACTCAGGCGGCTGTGATTTCGGGGGAATAATAACGCTGTGTCAACTTTGTTCGGCAGGCTGGGGCTCAGGAACCGCCGCAACAAGCTCATCACCGGTACCGTTTTTTCCGCGGCCGCAGCAGCCCTCGTGGCCGGCGCCGTCATCTACCCTGGCTTCAAAACCACCGAGGTGGACCTGAACGACGGCGGCGTATGGGTGGTCAGCAAGGCCCGTAACGCCGTGGGCCGGCTGAACTACCCGTCACGCGTCCTGGACGGAGCCGTGACCCCGGCCAGCACCACGTTCGACGTCCTGCAGAACGCCGGCAAAGTGTTTGTTGATGACGCGTCGGGCTCAACCCTGAACCAGGTTTCTGCGGCCAACATGCGGCTGGGCGGGGACAAAAAGCTTCCGGGCTCTGCGCAGGTCAGCTTCGGCACAGAGGTCATCTCCGTCACGGACCCCGCCGCCGGCAAGATGTGGGCGATGTCGCCGTCAACCGTCAATGCCTTCGATGAGGAGTCCAGCGATCCGGCGGTGGCGGGCTCGCAGGGGCTGGTGTCCGCCGTCGGGTCCGATGACAGGGTCTATTCCGCGGATCCCAAAACCGGGCAGGTGACGGTCACCGCCGTGAACTCCAACGGCCAACCCACCGATACCCAGTCCAGCACGTGGAACGGACTGAAGGGCGCGGGCGATCTCCAGCTTGCTGTGGTGGGGGACCAGCCGGTGGCCCTGGATGCCGCCGCCGGCCGGCTGTTCCTTCCGGGCGGCCGCGAGGTGGCTTTGCCGGACGCGCGGGACGCGAAGCTCCAGCAGTCCGGTCCGGCGTCGGAGTCCGTGGCCTTGGCCACTCCCAAGGCGCTGCTGAAGCAGCCGCTGGACGGCTCGACGGCGAAGACCGTCACCTTTGGCGGGCAGGGCGTTCCCGCTGCCCCCGTGCAACTTGGCGGCTGCGTGCACGCCGCCTGGTCCGGTGCAAACAAGTATGTCCGCGACTGCGCCAACGACTCGGACGACAAAAACGTGGCGGTCCCCAAGGCCAGCGCGTCGCCAAGCTACGTGTTCCGCGTCAACCGTGACGTCGTGGTGCTCAACGACGTCAATTCCGGGAACGTCTGGCTGGTCAACCAGAACATGCAGCTGGTCAACAACTGGGACGATGTGGTTCCGCCGAAGAACCAATCCGATGACCAGGACGAGGAATCCGCGGACAACAACACCATCAACATCCTGCCGGACCGCACCAAACCGAACCGTCCCCCGGTAACCAAATCCGACGCCGTCGGCGTACGGCCCGGCCGCACCACCGTCCTGAGCGTGCTGGACAACGACTCCGACCCCGACGGCGACGTCCTCACCGCCTCCGTGGGGAACGAGAGCCCAAAATCGGGGAGCCTCGAAAGCATCTACGGCGGATCAGCGTTCCAGATCACCGTCCCCGCCGACGCTGCACCCGGGACGGAGGCCTTCGACTACAGCGCGGCCGACGGCCGCGGGCTGTCTGCCGGCGGCAAGGTCACGCTGAACGTGGTGGGCCCGGACGAGAACAGGCCGCCGGCCTTCAAGCGCGGCGATCCCACCACCCTGCTCGTGGAGCAGGGCAAGACCGTGAGCCAGAACATCCTCACGGACTGGGCGGATCCCGACGGCGACGACCTCGTCCTCATGTCAGCGACCGCCGATAACGAGCAGGACCAGGTGAAGGTCCGTCGCGACGGGCTGCTCACCTTCCAGGACTCCGGGGCAACTGCCGGCAAGAAAAGCGTCACGGTATCCGTGTGGGACGGACGGGCCACCACCACCGGAAAAGTGGTGGTGAACGTCCAGCCGCCTGGCGCCCTGGCGCCCGTCGTCAACGCCGACCATGTGACCGCCGTCGTCGGCCAGGACCTTGTCATCGCGCCCCTGAAGAACGACGTCGACCCCAACGGCGGCGCCCTGCGCCTCGCTCAGGTGGAGGCCAGCGGGCCCGCGGAACTCGGCCCCGTCACGGACGGCGGGACCTTCACCTTCCGCAGCCGGACTCCCGGCCCCGTCTACCTGACGTACATTGCCAGCAACGGTCCGCAGAGCAGCCAGGGCTTGATCCGGGTGGACGTCGAATCAGGCAAGGACACGGGAAAGCCCGTGGCAGTGCACGACGTCGCCCTCATGCCGGTGGGCGGCAGTGTGCTCCTGGACCCTCTCGCCAACGATTCCGATCCGTCCGGCGGCGTCCTGGTGCTGCAATCCGTCTCACTGCCGGAAAATACCACCGCGTCGGTCAGCGTGCTCGATCACAGCGTCCTGCGGATCACCGACATCGCCGGCGCCAAGGACCCGTTCCTGTTCCGCTACACCATGTCAAACGGCAGGACGTCCGCCACAGGCAGCGTCTCCGTTGTCCCGGTTCCCGCTCCTGCGGTGGTGGAGGCGCCGCAGCCCAAACCCGATGAAGTCAACGTCCGCGTCAACGACGTGGTCACCATACCCGTGCTGGACAACGACACCCATCCGCAGGGCGAAAAACTGACCGTGGACCCGCTCCTGCCCCAGCCCGTGGCCGCCGAGGACGGCAAGAGCTTCGTGTCGGAAAATACCCTCCGGTTCATCGCCGGAAGCCAACCCAAGACCGTGCGGGCCATCTACAACGCCGTGGACCCGCAGGGCCAGAAGAGCGCTGCAGCCGTCACCATCCACATCCTGCCCCTGGAGGGTGCCGAGAACTCCCGTCCGCAGCCCAGGAACGTGACAGCCCGCGTAGTCGCCGCAGGCACCGTGCGCATCCCGGTGCCGCTGGACGGCATAGACCCCGACGGCGACTCCGTCCAGCTCACCGGCATCGACAGCACGCCCGGCATGGGCACCGCGACGGCCGGAAGCAACTTCATCGACTTTGTCGCAGCCGGAGACGGCGGCGGGACAGATTCCTTCCGCTACAAGGTGGTGGACCGGCAGGGGGCCGTGAACACGGGCACCGTGACCGTGGGCATCGCGCCGCGGGGCGATACCAACCAGAAGCCCACGCCCGTGGACGATGAGGTCAAAGTCCGCCCCGGCCGGCAGATCGCCGTTGACGCCGCCAGCAACGACACCGACCCCGACGGCGACCTGATCCGCATCCTGGGCGACGGCATCGAGGCGGACGCCGCACTCAAGGCCGAAGTCAGCAAGCAAAGCGGCCGCATTCTCCTGCAGGCACCCGCAGCTGAGGGCACCGTCAACGTCCGCTACACCGTCGCCGACGAGCGCGGCGCCTCTGCGCAGGCGGCCATCACCATGCAAGTGGACAGCAAGGTCCCGCTCCAGGCGCCCATCGCCAGGGATGACCGGGTGACGTCTGCCCAGACCCTGGGCAAAACCGCCGTCGACGTCCCTGTGCTGAAAAACGACGAAGACCCGGATGGCGTCGGTGAGAACCTAAAGGTCACCAGCGGGAGCGAAACCGCCCGCCCGGGCAAGGACGGCAACATGATCGTCGAACTGACCGAGCAGCCGCAGTTGGTGCCGTACAGCGTCGAGGACGTTGACGGCAAGAAGTCCACCGCGATTATCTGGGTGCCGGGCATCGGGCAGCAGGTCCCGACCCTCGCCAAGGACGACGTCCTGGAGGTCATTGCCGGCCAGTCCGTCACGGCAAACCTGGCGGAGTGGGTGAAAGTCCGGGAAGGCCGTTCACCCCGCCTGACCCAGACCGACCGGATCAAGCTCATCGGGGCGGACGGCAGCGACCCCGTGGCAGGCAACGGCACCGCAGTCAAGTACACCGCAGGCAAGGATTACGTGGGCCCGGGGTCCATCAGCTTTGAAGTCACGGACGGCTCTGGCCCTGATGATCCTGCCGGCCTGAAGTCCACCCTGAGCATCCGGACCAAGGTCCTGCCTGATCCGAACCGAAACAACCCGCCTGCCCTGCTGGGCGGAGCCGTCGACGTCCCGCAGGGCGACTCAGCGCGCACAGACCTGGCCGGGCTGACCTCCGACCCGGACCGGGACGACGTGCCGAACATGAAGTACGAAGTCCTCGGCGCGGTGCCGCAGGGCTTCAGCGCGGACATTGACGGCGCATCCCTGAAGGTCTCGGCGAGGGACGGGGTGCGTCCGGGCGAGGCTGGCTCTGTGCAGGTCAAGGCGAAGGACCCGCGCGGGCTCGAAGCCGTCGCAACGTTCCGCCTCTCTGTCACTGCCTCCAACCGCGCCAAGGCGGTGGCCAACGACGACATCGAGGCCGATGCGGCGGCCGGCAAGCCCGTGACTGTGAAGGTGCTGGCGAACGACTCCAACCCCTTCCCGGACGTGCCCCTCAAGATCATTGGCGTGGCGACCGAAACCGGCCAGGGCTCGGCGGCCACCTCGGGGGACTCGGTGACGGTCACGCCGTCGGCCGGTTTTTCCGGAACGCTCATTGTGTCCTACACCGTGGCGGATAAGACCGACGAAGCCTCCCGCTACGCCACGGCCCGGATCCGGCTGACTGTCAAGGACAAGCCGCTTGCGCCCACCACGCCGCAGGCGCAAAGTGTCGGTGACCAGACCGCCCTGCTGAACTGGACCGCACCCGCGGACCGCGGTTCACCCATCACCAAGTACACGGTCTATGGCGAGGGCGGCTACCGGCAGGATTGCCCGGCCAACTCGTGCACTTTGAACAACCTGGTGAACAACACCAAATACCACTTCCAGGTCACGGCCACGAACGACTTCGGCGACTCCGATCGTTCGCCGGTCTCGGCTGAGGTCCGCCCCGACGTCAAGCCCGACACCCCTCTTGCTCCCGCGATGAAGTTTGGCGACAAGCAGCTCACCATCACGTGGAAGGCGCCGGCCAGCAAGGGCTCGCCGGTCAAGTCCTACGACCTCGAGATTTCGCCGGCGCCCGCCGGGCAGAATGCGCAGATCCAGAACCTCACGGCCGCGACCTACGTCTGGAAGGGCCTCCAGAACGGCGTTGCCTACAAAGTGCGCGTCCTGGCCAAGAACGACGCCAAGGACCCTTCCGAATGGAGCCCCTACTCCGCCGCGGAAACCCCAGCCGGAGTCCCCGTGACACCGGCCGCGCCGACAGTTTCCGGCGCCGGCTCCGTGGGCAACCAGAGCCAGCTGCAGGTGAACTGGACCGCGCCAAACAACAACGGCGACGCCGTGTCCGCCTACACGCTGACAACACTGCGCGGAGGGACCGCGGTCAAGAGCCAGCAGGTGGCTTCCGGAACGTCCCTGAACGTTTCGGTGGCAAACTCCGAAACCGACTACACCTTCACTGTGTCGGCCACCAACAAAGCGGGAACGTCCGGGACCAGCGCCCAGTCGGCGGCCATACGCGCTGCAGGAAAGCCGGGCACGGCCAACAGCGGCAGCGTGCGCGCGCCGGGAAACAGCGGACAGCTGGACGTGACGTTCACGCCGCTGACCGAAGCCCAGCGCAACGGCTCCCAAGCCGATGAAATCCGCTACCGCTGGTCCACCGCCTACGGCTCAGGGCCCATTGCCGCCGGCGGAGGAACCATCACGAACCAGCCCAACGGCAGGAACGTGACAGTCAACATCATCGCCACGTCCACTAAGAACAACGTGTCCGGGGACGCCAAGGCGATTGGATCAGCAGTGCCGTACGGCCCGCCCGCCACGCCGGCGGTTTCCGGCGAGACGTCTGCCAAGGGAGACCCCCAGGTGCACTGGACATGGAGCGCACCCAACAACAACGGGCGGCCCATCAACCGCTATGAGGTCAACTATGACGGCACCGGCTTCAAGTCCGTCGGCCTGACCCGGCAGTACAACCACTCCGGCGGCGGCTGGGGCCAGCGGCATACACTGGCGGTCCGCGCCTGCAACGGCACCAACGGGATCAAGGACTGCGGCGCGGCCGACACCGCAGCCTCCACTTCGGGGGCCGATCCCGCACCTCCGCTGACTGAGGTCAGGGTCAAGAGAAGCGACAACAACAGCTGCCCCGGCAAGCCAGGCGTCCCGGACCGGTACAACGCCGCAACCCGCAGCTGCGGCGGGAGCGACGCCAACTGGGTGTCCTATTCGGACGGCTGGATCGCCACACCCTGCTGGGCCGACATCTACAACAACAACGGCCGGTGGTACAAGATGAACGGCGGCCCGCACTCCGGCTGGTACGTCAAAGGCATCACGGTGGACGTCAGAGGCCCCGGCGTGGGCCAGTGCTGATCCCTCGAGCCACGCAGGACACATGAAGCATCACGGATTTAGCTTGCAAGTGCAGGCCGGATGGAAGAGGACCGACACATGACCATGACAACCGAGCAGGCCGAGTGGTTTGCAGCCACCTTTGAGAAGCTCGTGGCCAACGTGGGGCAGGCGGTTCTGGGCAAGGCTCACGTCATCCGCCTGACCTTCACAGCCATGCTCGCCGAGGGGCATGTCCTGTTCGAGGACGCCCCAGGGACCGGTAAGACGTCGCTGGCTCGCGCCCTGGCAGCGACTGTCAAGGGATCCAACAACCGTATCCAGTTCACCCCGGACCTGCTGCCCTCGGACGTGACGGGCGTGACCATCTACGACCAGAAAACGCAGAAGTTCGAGTTCCACAAGGGCCCGGTCTTCAGCAACATCGTCCTTGCCGACGAGATCAACCGCGCATCGCCCAAGACCCAGTCGGCGCTGCTTGAGGTCATGGAGGAATCCCGCGTTACGGTGGACGGCACCACCTACGAGGCCGGCCGCCCGTTCATGGTGATGGCCACCCAGAACCCGATCGAGCAGGCCGGCACCTACCGGCTGCCCGAGGCACAGCTGGACCGCTTCCTCATCAAGACCTCCATCGGGTACCCGGACCACGCCTCCACGGTCCAGCTGTTGGGCGGCACCAACCTCAGGGACCGCTCCAAGGGCCTGCAGCCGGTCATCACCACCCAGGCAGTGGCGGACATGGCCGACCTCGCCGCAACCACCCACGTGGACACCGCGGTGCTCGAGTACATCTCCCGGCTCTGCGAGGAGACGCGCAATGCCCCGGAGACCCGCCTCGGCGTTTCCGTCCGCGGCGCGCTGGCCATGGTCCGGGCAGCCAAGGTCTGGGCGGCGGGCCAGGGGCGCAATTTCGTCCTGCCGGACGACATCAAGGACCTCGCGGCGGTGGTCTGGACCCACCGCTTCGTCATGGACCCCGAGGCCGAGTTCTCCGGGGCCACCCCTGAGGCCGTCCTCTCCCGGGTACTGGCCGACGTCGCCGCTCCGCAGCAGCGCGCGGCAGTCTAGGACGCGGCCCCTAAAGCACGGCAGCTACCGAACCGACACCCACCGAAGCATCGCTAACAAAGGTTTCCACATGTCCTCCGGCACTCCCTTTACCAGGCTTGCTGACCGCATCCGCCGGCCGTTCGGCGAACGGCGCCCCTTCGGCGAAGGGCGGCCCGTCACGAAGGCAGGCGGGCCCGGCAGGCTTCACCCGTCGGCAGTATGGTCAGAGGCCGGCAGCATAGCCGGCCTGGCCCTGGTTCCGGCCTGGCGTGCGGTCAGCCGGTGGTGGACACGCCGTATCCAGCCCGTGCTGGCGGTCGTGAGCGTCCTCGGCTGGTCTGTTGTCGGGGCAGCGGTCCTCCTGTGGACTGCCGGACAGGCTTACGGCTGGCAGGAGGCCAAGGCCGCGGCCATCGCAGCGCTCGTGCTGTTCGTCATCGCCGTCGGTTTTATCCTGGGCAGGTCCTCGTACGGCGTCCTGCTGGATCTGGCCCGTACCCGGGTGGCGGTGGGGGACAGCGCAGTGGGGAGCATTGTGGTGTCCAACACCTCCGCGCGGCCTCTGCTGCCCGCAGATCTGGAACTGCCGGTTGGCTCGGCGACGGCCGTCTTCCACCTGCCGCGCATGAAGCCGCAGCAGGTGCACGAGGACCTGTTCACCATTCCCACTGCACGCCGTTCGGTCATCGTGGTGGGGCCCGTGCGTTCTGTCCGGGCCGATCCGCTGCACCTGCTGCGCCGCCAGGTCCTCTGGACGGAGCCCGAGGACCTCTACGTCCACCCGAAAACGGTGGCGCTGGCCGGTTCCGCGGCCGGATTCATCCGCGACCTTGAGGGCATGCCCACCACCGATCTTTCCAGCGCAGACGTATCGTTCCACGCGCTGCGCGACTATGTGCCGGGCGATGACCGGCGCCACATCCACTGGAAGACCACCGCGCGGACCGGCAAGCTCATGGTGCGCCAGTTCGAGGAAACCCGCCGCGCCCACCTGGCCGTCTCACTGTCCATCAACACCGATGAGTACGCCTCCGAACACGAATTTGAAATGGCCATCTCCGCGGCAGCCTCGATCGGCCGGCAGGCCATCCGCGAACAGCGCGAACTGGACGTCCTGACACAGGCGGGGCCGCTCCGCTGCGAGACGGGCCGCACCATGCTCGACGGCATGACCCGGATCGTGGGCACCCCGCTGCGGAAGACAGCCGTCGACCTCGCCCGGACCCTGGCGGACACCGTCCCCAACGCGTCCGTCGTGTTCTTCGTGGTGGGCAGCCGTGTGACGCCAACCCAGCTCCGCTCTGCGGCCGCCTCGGTGCCGCCGGGCGTCCGCAGCCTTGCCGTGCGGGTGGACGAGCATGCTGCACCGGCGCGGGCGAATATCGCCGACCTTACGGTGCTGACCCTCGGCGACCTGTCAGACCTTCCCGCCGTCCTGCGAAAGGCAGCCGCATGAGCCAGGCAACAGGACTCCGACGGCGGCGGCAGGCTTCGCCGCCGTCGTCCGCCTTCGCCGGCGGCCAGCCGCCGTGGCATTTCCTGCTCGACGCCGGTGCGCTCACCGTCCTGCTGGGCCTTGGCGTCCTCGGGTTCAGCCTCAGCTTCGGCGGCGACCCGTACTATCTCGTGGCAGGATTCGGCGGCATCATTCTTGGCCTGGCCATTGCTGCCTGCAACGCGCATTTCCGGCTGGGGCTTCTGATCACCACCGCCCTGGCACTCGGCGCGTATCTGGTTTGTGGCACCGCCCTCGCCGTGCCGGGCGCAGCCATCGCCGGAGTCATCCCGAGCCCGGACTCGCTTCGGACGCTCCTTCTGGGAGTCGTTTTCGCCTGGAAGGACATGCTCACCGTCGGGGTTCCGGTGGGTACGGCCGGGGGAGTGCTGATCGTCCCCTTCCTCAGCTCGCTCATCGCCGCGGTTGCCGCAGGAGTGCTGACCTGGCGGCTCACGAGCCCGTACTGGCCCCTGCTGCCCGTGCTGCTCCTGTTTGTCACCGGCATCGCCTTCAGCACCAATGCGGGGTCCCTGACGGTGGAAAGGGGCGTTGCCCTGACTGTGGTGGCCATTGCGTGGGCGTCCTTCCGCCGGGACTGCCTGCGGAGCACCGACACGCGCAAGGTGTCGGTCAACCGTCCCCAGCACGACGCCGATACCGCCGCACGGGTCCGGACGCGGCGGCTCGCTGCGGGGGCCGCCGTCATTGCGGCGACGGTGGGCGTCACGGCAGCTGTATCGCCACTGATCTCCGCAGGCGACGAACGCAGGGTCTTGCGCAACGTTGTTGTGCCGCCGTTTGATCCCAAGGACTACGTCACGCCTTTGGCGAGCTTCCGCAACTTCGTCAAGGACAAGAAGGACGACGCACTGTTTGTCGTCAAGGGGCTCCCCAAGGATGCCCGGGTCCGGCTGGGCGCGCTCGATGCCTTTAACGGCACCAACTACACCATGGACCCGAACGGGTCGGGCAACTTCAGCAAGGTGGGCGACGCCAAGTCGATCAACACACTGGCGGATCCCACGGGAACTGTCCCCACGAACGAGTACACCCTGGACATCACGGTGGCGGACTACCAGGGCTACTTCGTTCCCGGCGGCAGGAAGACCACCGGCCTCAGCTTCGCCCCGGGCTCCGCGAGCGCTGCGTCAGGGCTGTATTTCAATTCCGGAACCGACACGGCAGTGACCACGAAAGGCCTGTCCACGGGTGATTCCTACACCGTCCAGGTCTCGGATCCGGTAAAACTCGAACACGGCCAGCTGACCCAATACGACTTCGCCAAGGTGACGCTCCCGGACGCCTCCGAGGTCCCGCCAGTGGTTGGTGCCCAGGCCAACGATCTCTCGGCCGATGCCCCCACGGCCATTGACCGGGTCCGGCAGATCGAAGCCCATTTCCAGAAGGCGGGTGCCTTCAGTAACGGACTCATCGCTGACGGACAGCTGCCGAGCGTGTCCGGACACAGCGCCGCCCGCATCCGCGACCTGCTGACTGCCAAGCAAATGCTCGGCGACGACGAACAATACGCCGTGGCCATGTCCCTCATGCTTCGCCACCTGGGGATGCCCGCGCGCGTGGTCATGGGCTTTTACCCGGACCCGAAGAGCCCCGAAAACGGTGCCGGCGAAATCAAGATCCTGGGCAAGGACGTCCATGCCTGGGTGGAGGTGGCCTTCGACCGTGTCGGCTGGGTCACCTTCGACCCCACGCCGCCCAAGGACAACATCCCCATCCCGCCGGACCCCGAAAATAAGTCAAAGCCCAAGCCTCAGGTCCTGCAGCCACCGCCCCCGCCGCAGGAACCGGCCGATCTTCCACCGGACTCCTCACCTGACGCGCTGGACGCCGACGAAAAGAAGAACAACCCGTGGCTCATTTGGGGACCGATCCTCAGCGCCATCGGCATTGCCATGATTCCGCTCGGAATCCTTGCCATCCCGCTGGTGCTCATCGCCCTGCTGAAGTCGCGGCGGCGAAGGGCCCGATTCACGGACGGACACCCTGCCCAACGCGTGGGCGGCGGCTGGAACGAGGTGCTGAGTCTGGCCACCGACATGGGCGCGGCCGTGGACAGCCGCGCGACGCGGCGTGAGTCGGCAGCCATGGTCGCCGAGACCTTTCCGAGCACGAGTGCCACCACCACACTGCTTGCGCACCGGGCGGACGCTTCGATTTTCGGCGCCGGCCAACCCAGCGAGGAAGATGTCCGCGAGTATTGGACCATCGTTGACGGGTCGCTCAAGGAAATGACCGGAACGGTGGGCTTCTGGCGGCGCCAGCAGGCGCGCTTCTCGCCGAGATCGCTGCTGGGCGACGCCCGGAGCGCTCTCAACCGCCGTCGCGCCACCAATGTCAGGGGCGCCTTCAATGCGAGGGGCGCCTTCAGTGTCCGGCGGCTGTGGGCGTCGGCCACAGTGCGGCGCACGGCAGCCGGGGACGCCGGGAAGCAAACAGACCATGCCGGGACCGATCATGACTAACAGCTCGACGGAGCAGCGGAAGCGTTGCGGCCGCTGCGGGCAGCCGGTCCGTGCCGGCGCAAGCTACTGCGCCGCCTGCGGGGCGGCGACGCACCCGGCGAAATTTCCCGGTAGCATCCCGGTAGGGCTGGGGGAAGGAACGGAAATGGGAGCCAAACTGGAGCTGGTCCCGGCCGCGCCGGGCAAGCGCCTTGGCGCGGCGGTGCTTGACTGGCTGGCACCCGCGGTTGTCCTGGTGGTCCTCTTCTCCCTCGGGTTCGCCAGTGTCACGAGTTCGCGCAGCGGCGGCTTCATCATCTATGACACCGGAACGCTGGTCCTGCTGGGAAGCATCGCGGTGGGCCTGACCCTCATCTACATGTTCGTCCTTGCCGGCTTCGAGGGCCGTTCCGGCAACACCATTGGCAACCAGCTCATGGGCATCCGCAGTGCAGACAGGGACGGGTACGCACCCGGCACGGGCGCCGCCTTCCTCCGGGGGACCGTCACCGGGGCCGGGGTGTTGCCGGCAGTCCTCGCCGCCGCCGTGGTGGTGATTTTCAAGTGGTTCGACTCAGCCCTGTGGATCCTGGTTCCCCTTGCCCTTTTGGGGTGTGCGTGGGCTTTCCTCGTGGTGCTGTCCAGCTCCTGGGACAGGAACGGCGGGCTCCAGGGCTGGCAGGACCGTGCCGCGAAAACCCTCGTTTTTGACGTCACCGCCGGACGCAATCCCGTAACGTCGGGTGGCATCCAGGGACCGTATAGCTTCGCCCCGCTGGACCTTCCTCCCGTCCAGCAGGTGGCGTCGCCGGTGGCTGTGGCCACCAGGACCGGCGGCCATGTGCACGACGCCGTTCCCTCTGTCAGCCATCCGGACGACGGCGTCGACCGCACCCGGCTGCGCGGTGTCGGGCAGGATGCGCCCATTGCGGTGCTCAGGATACGGCTCGACGACGGCCGGGACTTCCGGCTGGAGCGGAACGCGCTGATCGGGCGCAATCCCGCTGCCGGTTCCGGAGAGTCACAGGCGCAACTGCTCGCCGTGCCGGATCCCGGGCGGACCATTTCGAAGACCCACCTGCACCTGCTCACCGATGGCGCGGGCGTCTGGGTAACGGACCGGAATTCCACCAACGGCAGCGCCGTCACCACACCGGACGGCGTCCGCACGGCCTTGCAGCCGGGCGTCCCCTCATTTGTCAGCCCCGGAACCACCGTTCACTTCGGGGACCGCACCTTTACCGTAGGACAAGCATGAACTCACAGCAGGCAGCCCGCACCGAACCGGCCGGAAGCACGCCAGGCCTTAGCCTGAGCTACGGCTATGGAACGGACCGTGGCCTGCGCCGCGAGCTTAATGAGGACTCGTTCATTGCCTCCGACCCCGTATTCGCCGTGGCAGACGGAATGGGCGGCCATGAGGCAGGTGAAGTTGCGAGCGGCATGTGCGTGCGGGCCCTGGCAAAGATGCCCCAGCTGGCCACAGGAGCGCGGACAGCCACGGCATCGGTGGTGCAGCAGTACCTTGCCATGGCGGACGATTCCATCCGCACTGCGACCGGATCGCGGGCGGGCACCACGCTGACCGGCGTGGTGGTGGTGGAACAAATGGGCATACCCTACTGGCTGGTCATGAATGTCGGGGACTCCAGGACCTACCGGCTGAGCCAGGGCACGCTCACCCAGGTCAGCGTGGACCACTCCGAGGTCCAGGAGCTTGTGGACAGCGGGGAGATCACCGCCGAGCAGGCCACGGTCCACCCCCGCCGCCACGTCGTGACCCGGGCTCTGGGCACGGGCGATGACACGGAAGCCGACTACTGGCTGCTTCCGATCGAGGAGGGTGACCGTGTCATGGTCTGCTCGGACGGGCTTAACGGCGAGCTCTCGGACGACCAGATGCTCGGCGTCCTTAGCTCGGCAGCAGACCCGCAGGAGGCCGTTGACCTGCTGATCCAGGCCGCGCTGCGGAGCGGCGGCCGGGACAACGTTACGGTGATAGTGGTCGATGCCCGGAACGTCCTCAATGAAGATGGCGTCTCCACCACGGCGCCGAGGACGGCCTCCGCGGCGGAAGATGAGGACACGCTGCCACGTCCTGGGGGAAGGGATGGCTCTGCCGACAGCACCGAAGCCGCCGGAACTGAGGAAAATGCGCATGGCCGAAGCTAGCTACGTCCCGGGCGGCTGGTTTGGGCTGGTTCGTTCCGGTACGGCGGTCATCCTGGGCCCGGGATCCCCGCCGACACTCATCAGGACTGTATGGGAGCTGCTCCAGAAGGGGCCCGAAGTGCACGAGGTGCTCCACGCCGTGACGGGCGGGCTCGGCATTCCGCTGTCCAGCTGCCCGCCGTTTGGGATCATCGGCTTCCGTGAATCACTGCGGGTCTTCCTCCGCGGCGACCTCGACCTCAGCGTCACCCTCCCGGCCGGACCGCTGAAGCTGGACGGCCGAAATGTCACCACCTGGACCGAGCGATGGCTGGACTCCCCGGAGCGGTTCAGCCTTTCGGTAACGGGCGAGGCGGCCCAGTCCGGCGGGTTCGGTGCGTTGGAGTTGCCCGTGGCCGACGGCGTGGTCCTTCTCCAGGCCCTGCGCGTGGACGTCGCTGGCACCGGAACCGCTGCCGTGACCGGGGCCCTGACGGAAGCTTCGGCGGAAACCATGGTGGGGCTGGAAGAGACAGGGCTGCAAGACGCGCCGCTGGACGACCCGCCGCTGCAAGCCCCGCCGCTGGAAGACGACGGAAATCCGGCGGAGGCGCCGTCGCCCGCCACGGAAGCCACGAGTTCGTACGACCATCTGTGGGAAAAAACCGTGATGCGGAGCATCGAGGATGCGGCCGTCCGCACCGGGGAGGACGACGACGGCGGGCCTCAGGCAGTCGCTGCAAGCGTGGAAACTGAGGTTCCTGGCGCCGGGTTTGCGCATGAGGAGGACGTTCCGGCCGCACCAGCCGAGAGCCGGCCAGCGCCGCCAGCGGTGAGTCCGCCAGCGGCGCCAGAGGTGAGCCCGCCGGCGCCCGGAGGGTTGATTGATTCCGTGCCATGGGTCACCGGCGGTGAGAGTGCCCCGCGTCCGTCCGCGCCGCCGTCGTTCATCGCCATGCCGGTTCACCGCGCCACCGCGGCGGAGACGTCACAGCCTGCGCAAAGCCAGCCTGCGCAAAGCCAGCCTCTTCCAGCCACGGCCGGAGCGTCGGCCGGGGCGCCGGCACCGCCCTACTCCGCCGAGGGCGACCACGACGGACAGACCGTACTCAAAAGTGAACTCAGGGCCGCTCGCGCGCAGGCTCCGGCCGCGTCCGGCGCAACGCCCGGGGACGGCCCGCTGGTCCTGGCGCGCGTGTGCGGCTCGGGTCACGCGAACCCGCCCACCAGCGCCCAGTGCTCCAGCTGCGGCTCGCCGCTTCCTGACGTTGCTGTCCAGACGCCCCGTCCGCGGCTGGGACTCGTGCGGCTTTCCACGGGGGAGGTGATCGAGCTGGAGGAATCGCTGGTGATCGGGCGGCAGCCGTCCGTGTCCCGGGTTCAGGGCGGCTCCATGCCCCGGCTCATCCAGGTGGCCAGCCCCGGCGGCGACATTTCACGGTCCCACGTGGAGGTGCGGCTTGAGGGCTGGCACGTGATGCTGTGCGACCTCAAAGCCACCAACGGCACGGTGCTGATCCGCGAAGGGCAGCCGCCGCGGCGCCTTGCCCAGAATGAAATGGCGATCGTCCTCGACGGCGACATCGCCGAGCTTGGCGACGACGTTTCGTTGCGTTTTGAGGAGATCCTTTGAGTTCCAAGCGGCCCGCGGCCCCGCCGCCCCGCCTGCCCGGTTTCACTTACGTCAGCCTGCTCGGATCGGGCGGGTTCTCGGACGTCTATCTGTATGAGCAGGACCGGCCGCGCCGCAAGG
This sequence comes from Arthrobacter sp. 05T444, assembly GCF_056395905.1. NCBI lineage: Bacteria > Bacillati > Actinomycetota > Actinomycetes > Micrococcales > Micrococcaceae > Arthrobacter > Arthrobacter sp. 05T444. Next base: position 219,035 of record NZ_JBFTKK010000002.1, on the reverse strand, counting down.
TGGCGGTGAAGGTACTCCTGTCGGGGCTGAAAACGGAGGATGCGCGGCGGAGGTTCGAGTCCGAGGCCAACCTGATGGCGCAGCTATCCTCGCACCCGTTCATCGTCACCATTTTCGAGGCCGAGGTTACGGCCGACGGGCATTCCTACCTCGCCATGGAGTACTGCTCGCGGCCCAGCCTTGACGTCCGGTACCGCGGGCAGCGCTTCAGCGTGGACGAAGTCCTGGCCATCGGCATCCAGGTGGCGTCCGCCGTCGAAACGGCACACCGGGCCGGCATCGCGCACCGTGACATCAAACCGGCCAACATCCTGGTCACCGACTACAACCGGCCGGCGCTGACAGACTTCGGCATCTCCGGAACGCTGGGCAGCGACGCGGAAGAAGACGCCGGTATGTCCATTCCGTGGTCGCCTCCGGAACAGTTCCGGGAGGGAACTGTCGACGGCGTCATGGTGGACGTGTGGGCGCTGGGCGCCACGCTGTACACGCTGCTCGCGGGACGCTCACCGTTCGTCCTTCCCGGGGCGGACAACTCCCAGCGCGAGCTGATCTCGCGGATCACCGGCATGCCCGTCCCGGGGCTGGGCCGGGCCGACGTGCCCGAGTCGCTGGAGCTCGCCCTGGCAACGGCGATGGCAAAGTCGCCGGCCTCCCGCTATTCGTCCGCCCACGCCTTTGCCCTGGCAATGCAGCGCATCCAGGCGGAGCTGAACCTGTCCGTGACCCCGTTCGAGGTCCTGGAGGAGCGGCAGCAGGAGGACGTCCACCCCGACGACGGCGTCGAGGAAACCCGGGTCCGCAACGTTGCCTCGGTCGACCCGGAGAAAACAGGAAGCGCGCCCACCTTCCCGGCCCGGACCAGGCCCCTGAAAAGCGAAGTACCGGCACCAGCTCCGTCCGCCGCACCAGCTCCCTCCGCCGCACCAGTTCGCCCGGCCGTGCCAGCCGTGCCAGCCACAGAGACCGCCGGCGGCGATGACTGGGCCCAAGCCACGGTCCTCCGGAGCAACCCGGCCGGGAGCGAGGGCGAGCCGAAAAGCGAAGAGCCCGCGCCGGATCACGGCAAGCGGAACCTCTCGCTGGCCATCTCCGGCGGGACGCTCCTGGTGCTCGCGATCATCGTGGGGATCGTGGTGGCGTCAGCTGCGCCGCAGCCCAAGGTCCTGCCCAGCGAACAGCCCAGCAAGCCGCCGGCGGACGCCCTGGACGACGGGTCCGTGCCGGACGTCGCCAGGCTTGCGGGCAGCGCTGCTGCCGGCAAGGTCCGGTTCACGTGGACCAACCCGCAGCCGAAACCGGGAGACACGTACAAGTGGAGGATCAAGACCGTCAAGGGCGGCGGGAACTACCTGTCAACGTCCGCGACGCGCGTGGACGTGAGCCCCAATCCCGATGAAGCCACGTGCGTGCAGGTGATCATCGTGCGCAGCGACGGCTCGGCGTCGCCGGCAGGGGAGGATTCCATCGCGTGCGCCTGACGCCCCGCACCGAAGGCCCGGCACCAAAGGCCCCGCAGCCGCGGACAGCATGATGGCTCAGCAGAGCATGAACAGCCCAACAAGGAGACACGGAAAAATGGGAGATCTGGCGGTAGATTTCTGCGGCGAGTGGTACGAGCCGTCGGATGACGACGTCTTCAGCATCGGCCGCGAAGGTGATCTGGAAGTGGATGACAACCCGTACCTGCACCGGCACTTCCTGCAGATCGTCCGGTACGACGGCATCTGGTGGCTCAGCAACGTGGGCAGCATGCTCTCCGCCACCGTGGCCGACGCCTCCGGCGGCATGCAGGCCTGGCTTTCCCCGGGCGCCCGCCTGCCATTGGTCTTCAGCCACACCAACATCATCTTCACGGCGGGCCCCACGACCTACGAATTCGCCGTCCACCTGAAGACGCCCTCGTTCCGGCAGGAAACCCGAAGCGAGGACACCGCCGGCGACACCACCATCGGCCCGGTGGTCTTCACCGACTCCCAAAAGGCGCTGATCGTCGCGCTCGCCGAACCCATGCTGCGCCGGGAAGGCACCGGATTCAGTGCCATACCGTCGTCCGCGGCTGCCGCCAAGAACCTCGGCTGGGCAATCACCCGGTTCAATCGGAAGCTGGACAACGTGTGCGACAAGCTGGACCGGGTTGGCGTGGCCGGGCTCAGGGGAGGTGGCGGCAAACTGGCCACCAACCGGCGCGCCCGGCTCGTGGAGCATGCTGTCACCTCGCACCTGGTGACTCCTGACGACCTGCACCTGCTCGACAAGATGAGGGGGATTGACGAAGGATGAGAATCCGACTGACGCTCCGGCGCGAGCCCGCCAACGCCAAAGACCTCGCCGTCACGGTGGACGGACTGGCCACGGTGGCCGACATCGCCACGGAACTCTGGACTGCGGACCCGGGTCGGCGGCGCGAACCCGCCCCGTCCAACCTCTCACTCAGGATTGACGAGGCGTTTGTGGCCGGCGGAATGCGGGGAATCGTCCTCAACCGGGGCGACATCCTGCTGGAGTCCGGCCTGAGACCCGGATCCGTCGTTTCCCTGACCCAGGTCAGCGACCAGTTCGGCACCGCGGAGGCCGGCGGGTCCGCTGCCGGCCGCGGCCCTGCCGCCGCGACGCTCCGTATTTTGTCCGGGCCCGACGTCGGGCGCGAGTTTTCGCTGCCGTCCGGCACCAGTTACATAGGCCGGGACCGGGACGCGGACATCCGGCTCACGGACCCCCTGACATCGAAGCGGCACGCGCGCATCACCGTGGGGGAGAGCGTCGAGATCGTCGATACGAACTCCGCCAACGGGCTCCTGCTGGGTGGGCTGCCTGCCACCCGTGCCACGCTCAGCTCCTCGGACACCGTGACGTTGGGGGACACGGAGATCACGGTGGTGCCGCTGGCACGCAGCGGCGCGGCAGCACCGACGTCGCCCCTCGTTGATTTCAACCGGTCACCGCGCGTGGTTCCCCGGTTCAATCCGTCCAAACGCGTGCCGCCCGCGGGACCAAAACGCCAGGACCATCACCCGTTCCCCTACATCATGCTGATCGCCCCGCTGATGATGGGGGCCGTCCTTTTCGCTGTGACCCAGAGCCTGCTGTCGATGCTGTTCGTGCTGATGATGCCGTTGTTCATAGTGGGGCACTACGTGGACCAGAAACTGCAGACCAAGCGGGAACGAAAGGAACAGCTCAAGGAGTACCGGGAGTCCATGGCGGCGTTCCGTCAGGACATCGTTGCGCTTCAGCAGGTGGAACGAGCCGTGCGGCTGCAGGAGGCCCCGTCCGTCAGCGACACCGTCGACTCCATCTACAAGCTCGGCCCCCTGCTTTGGACTCACCGGCCCGAGCACCCCGGCTTCCTGGGCCTCCGGTTCGGGCTCGGGACGGCGCCGTCACGGGTTCCGTTTGAGGAGCCCAACTCTTCGGAAACGGAAGCGGAGTACCGGCGTGAAATCCAGGACTGCCTGGACCAGTTCCGGGACATCGAGGGCGTGCCCATCCTTTCCCAGCTGCGCTCCGCGGGGTCGTTCGGCCTGGCCGGGCCGCGCGGGCTGGTGGATGACGTTGCCCGGGGAATGGTTCTGCAGCTTGTGGGCCTCCATTCGCCGGCCGAAGCCGTGGTGGCAGCCATCACCTCCGCCCGTTCCCGGGAACGCTGGAACTGGCTGCAGTGGCTGCCGCATGTCGGCTCGAGCCACAGCCCGCTCCCTGGTGACCACCTGGCGGCCGGTTCTGCCAGCGGCGCAGGCCTGCTGGCGCGGCTCGAGGACCTGGTGGAATCACGCGAAACCGCCATCCAGTCGACCGGTCCTGCCCACCGGCCCGGCACCCACGAGGAAAACGGGGACGTCCCGGCTCCTGTGCTGCCATCGGTCCTGGTCATCATTGAAGACGACGCACCAGTGGACCGCGGACGGCTCACCCGTTTGGTGGAACGGGGGCCCGATGCCGGTGTGCACGTTCTGTGGGTGGCCACCGGCGTTGAGGCCCTTCCGGCCGCGTGCCGCGACTTCATGGAGGTCGACGGCGAACACGGCACCACCACCGGACAGGTCAGGTTGGGACGCCACACCTATCCCGTGAGCTGCGAGAGCCTCGACGCCGAACTCGCCGGCCAGCTGGCCCGCATGCTCTCGCCCGTGGTGGACGCCGGAAAACCCTTGGAGGACGACTCGAACCTGCCGCGGGCAGTGTCTTACGCGGCGCTGATCGGCAAGGACTTCCTGGACAACCCGGACGTCGTGGCCGAACGGTGGCAGGAGAACAACTCCGTCCGCTCCATCGCCGTCGCAAACCGCAAGGACAACGGGTCGCTGCGTGCACTGGTGGGCTCCAAAGGCATCGAGCCGCTTTACCTGGACCTCAAGAATGAGGGGCCGCACGCCCTGGTGGGCGGCACCACCGGCGCCGGCAAGTCGGAGTTCCTGCAGTCCTGGGTGATGGGCATGGCCACCGCCTACAGCCCGGACAGGGTCAGTTTCCTCTTCGTGGACTACAAGGGCGGCGCCGCGTTCGCGGACTGCCTCCACCTGCCGCATACGGTGGGCCTGGTCACGGACCTTTCCCCGCACCTGGTGCGCCGCGCCCTGACATCCCTCCGCGCCGAACTTCACTACCGGGAACGCCTGCTGAACAGGAAGAAAGCCAAGGACCTGCTGGCCCTGCAGCGCGAGGCCGATCCTGAAGCGCCGCCCTACCTGGTGATCGTGGTGGACGAGTTCGCGGCGCTCGCCACCGAGGTGCCGGAATTCGTGGACGGCGTGGTGGACGTCGCCGCCCGCGGCCGGTCCCTCGGGCTGCACCTGATCCTCGCCACCCAGCGCCCCGCCGGCGTCATCAAGGAGAGCCTGCGCGCCAATACCAACCTCCGGGTGGCGCTGCGCATGGCCGATGAGGACGACGCCACGGACATTCTCGGCGTCCCGGACGCCGCGTATTTCGACCCGTCCATTCCCGGGCGCGGCGCAGTAAAAACCGGCCCCGGCCGCATCCAGGGGTTCCAGACCGGCTATGCCGGCGGCTGGACCACCGAGCGGCCTCAGCGTCCGCAGATCGACATTGTGGAAATGGCCTTCGGCTCCGGGCCCGCATGGGCCGCACCCGTGCCTGAAACTGCGGCCAAGGAAGAGCCGGCCGGGCCCAACGACATCGCCCGGATGACGGCCAACGTCATCCGGGCGGCCGACATGCTGGCCATTGCGCCGCCCCGAAAGCCGTGGCTGAACGAACTGGCCATGACCTACGATTTCTCCCTGCTGCCAAACCCCCGCACCGACGAACGGCTCCTGCTGGGAGTTGCCGACGACCCTGCGCGCCAGGACCAGCCCACCGTTTTCTACGAACCGGACAAAGACGGCAACATGGCCATCTACGGCACGGGCGGTTCCGGCAAGTCGGCGGCGCTGCGGGGCATTGCCATTGCCGCAGCCGTCACTCCGCGCGGCGGCCCGGTTCAGGTCTACGGCATTGACAGCGGCTCCGCCGGACTGAAGATGCTCGATGAGCTGCCGCACGTGGGCGAAATCATCGACGGCGACGACGCCGAACGCGTGGGCCGGCTCCTGCGCTGGCTGCACGACCTTGCCGAGGACCGGGCCTCCCGCTTTGCCGAAGTCCGGGCGTCCACCATCGTGGAATACCGGAAGCTGGCCGGACTGCCGGACGAGAAACGCATTTTCGTCCTCGTGGACGGCATGTCCGCTTTCCGCGAGGCCTACGAATACACCCGGCTGTCCGGGCTGTGGGATATTTTCCTGCAGCTGGCCACTGACGGCCGTCCCTTGGGCATCCACCTCATCGTTACCGGTGACCGCCCCAACTCCGTCCCGCCGTCGTTGCTTGCCTCCATCCAGCGGCGGCTGGTGCTGCGGCTGTCCTCGGAGGACGACTACATGTCGCTGGACGTCCCCAAGGACGTCCTGGGCCAGGCGTCACCTCCAGGGCGCGGACTCCTCGGAAGCCACGAAGTGCAGCTTGCTGTCCTGGGCGGCAACTCCAACTTGGCGCTGCAGGCGCGCGAAGTCCACAAGCTGAGTGAGGCCATGCTGCGCCAGGGCGTCGAAAGGGCACCGCGGATCGAACGCCTGCCGGAGCAGGTGGATCTGGATGTCCTGCCGGCCGGACAGACTGACCAGCCGGTGATCGGCGTCGACGACGAAACGCTGCAGCCCGCCGCGCTGATGGCCAAGGGTCCGCTGCTGCTGGCCGGCCCTCCGGGTGCCGGGCGGACCGTGGCGCTGGTGACGCTGGCTTACGCGCTGCGCCGTTCGAACCCGGACACCGAGCTGGTCTACATCGCCTCGCGGAGATCCGCGATCGCGTCACTGCCCGTCTGGAGCCGCTCCCTCGTCGGCGCGGACGACGTGGAGGAGGCGGTCGATGAGCTCACGGACCATTCCTCAGCCAACCCGGGAAAGCTCGCCATCTTCATCGAGGGGCTCACGGAATTCACGGACACCCTTGCCGAATCCGGCCTTGAGCGGCTGGTCACGTCCTCGGTCAAGGCGGACCAGTGGGTGGTGGGCGAATCCGAGACCTCCACCTGGTCCTCGGCATGGTCCCTGGCCCAGCCGTTCAAATCCGGGAGGCGGGGACTGCTGATCAACCCTGGTGATATGGACGGCGACAGCCTGCTCAACACCCCGCTCGGACGGGTCGGTTCCGACTTCATTCCGGGCCGGGGCTACATCGTGGGCAGGGGCAAGGTGCGCAAACTTCAGATCGCGCTGCCGCCGGAAGACCGGAAGTAAGAAATTTGGCGATCCACGGAACCCTATAGGAAGATACCCGGGACACAACTCGGTGCGGGAGAGTCCTGCTCGCTGCTGCAAAGGTAATCCCATGATCCCACCCAATAGCCTGCGGACCGTGCTGGTCCCCGGACTCGCTGCCACTGTGCTGGCACTGACCGCGGCGGTGGGAATTGCCGGGGCCGTGCACGCGGAGTCCGGCTCACCGGCTCCCACCACCGCTCCTCCTCCGCCGGCCACCGCCGCACCCGCCCCCACCGCGTCCGCTCCGGCTCCGGCGCCCGCGCCACCCGCACCCAAGCCGGCACCCGCGCCGGTGCGAAAAGCCCCGGCCCCGGCCCCGGCCCCGGCGCCGGCCAAGCCGCAGCCGGCAGCACCGGTGGCCCCGGCCAAGGTCCCCGCCCCGGCGGTGCGGACTGCGGTTCCGCCCGCATCTGTACCGGACGCTGGCGTCATGCCGACGACGGAGGAACCGGTCGTTGCGGTTGCGCCCGCCACGGCGGGCCGCACGTCAGCCGGACCCACCACGAGTGCCGGGCCGTCCGGCGCCCCCGTGGATTCCAACTGGACCCGGCCGATCGAAACCCAGGCCGAGGCGAGCCACGAAGCCGTCGTCAGCGCGAACGGAAAAGGGCCGGGAGCCGGGATGTTCGGACTCTTCGCGCTCATGGGAGGGGTGTTGCTTGTTGGCCTTGGCGGACTCGCCTTCGCACTGTGGAGCCGGAACCGCCTCGCGTCCCACTGGTAGGCACCTTCCGGCGACCGTTACCGGTAAGCACTGAACCGTCGGCACAATGTCCGGGGTGTAGGGCAAGATAGGTCTGTGAGCACAGCATCAGGTCCCGCAGACATGGCAGCATCCGGAACTGACCAGCTCGAGCCGGAAGCGATTCCGTCTGAGTCGGTCCGCGGCGAATACGAGAATCTGGCGGACCTCGTCAGGAAGTACCGGTTCGCCTACTACCAGGAGGACGAGCCGCTCGTCTCTGACGCGGAGTTCGACACCCTGTTCCGGCGGCTTGAGGAGCTGGAGGCGCTCCACCCGGAGCTGGTGGCCAACGACTCACCCACCCAGGAAGTGGGCGGGGAGGTGTCGGCGGCCTTTGCCGCCGTCCAACATCTGCAGCGGATGTACAGCCTCGAGGACGTCTTTTCCCTCGAGGAACTCGAAGCGTGGATCGCCAAGGCTGAGGCCGGGATCGCGAAGGTCGGCAATCATCAGGCCTCCTGGCTGACCGAGCTGAAAATTGACGGCCTCGCGGTCAATCTGCTGTACCGGGACGGAAAGCTGATTCGGGCCGCCACGCGCGGCGACGGCACCACCGGCGAGGACATCACGCACAATGTGCTGACCATCAAGGAAATTCCGCAGGAGCTCAGTGGCTCCGGCTTTCCCGCCGAGATGGAAGTGCGCGGTGAAGTTTTCATCCCGTCCAAGGCGTTTGCGGAGTTCAACGAGGCACTGATCGAGGCGGGAAAGGCCCCGCTCGCCAACCCGCGGAACGCTGCTGCAGGCTCACTCCGGCAGAAGGATCCCGCCGAGACAGCCAAGCGGCCCCTGAAGATGTTCGTCCACGGTATCGGCGCCCGCGAAGGCCTCGCAGCCGCCAGCCAGTCAGAAACCTACAGGCAGCTGGAGGAGTGGGGACTGCCCGTCAGTCCCTACTTCGAAGTGCTCGCCGGCCTGGCTGACGTGCTGAAATTCATCTCCAGGTACGGCGACAAGCGGCACAGCCTGCTGCACGAGATCGACGGCATCGTGGTGAAGGTGGATGATTTCGCCACCCAGCGCGCCCTCGGCTACACCACCCGCGTCCCGCGCTGGGCCGTTGCCTACAAGTACCCGCCCGAGGAAGTGCACACCAAACTGCTGGACATCGCCGTCAACGTCGGACGCACCGGGCGTGTCACCCCGTACGGCGTAATGGTGCCGGTGAAGGTCGCAGGATCCACCGTGGAAATGGCCACGCTCCACAACCAGGATGTGGTCAAGGCCAAAGGCGTAAAGATCGGCGACATCGTGGTCCTCCGCAAGGCCGGGGACGTGATTCCGGAGATCGTGGGTCCCGTGCTGGCGCTGCGCGACCAGCAGGATCCGCCGGTGCGTGACTTCGTCATGCCCATGGAGTGCCCCTCCTGCGGCACCCCTCTTGCTCCGGCAAAGGAGGGCGACGTCGACATCCGCTGCCCCAACGCACGGTCCTGCCCGTCCCAGCTGCGCGAGCGGGTCTTCCACCTGGCCGGCCGCGGAGGCTTCGACATCGAGGCCCTGGGCTGGGAGGCCGCCATCGCCCTGACGCAGCCGACGGAACCGGAGGTCCCTCCGCTCACCACCGAAGCTGCCCTGTTCGATCTCACGCCGGAGGCCCTCGCCCCGGTGAAGATCCGGCGCGAGAAGCGGTCCAAGGGCGTGGGCACGGGGGAGTACGAACTCGTCCCGTACTTCTACAGCAAGGGCACCGCGAAAACGCCGTCCAAGCCCACGGCCACCACAGACAAACTCTTCAAGGAACTCGAAAAGGCCAAGACCCAGCCTCTGTGGCGGGTGCTGGTGGCGCTCTCCATCCGGCATGTGGGGCCGCGGGCGTCCCGGGCGCTGGCCACGCATTTCGGCACCATGGACGCCATCAGGCAGGCCTCGGAAGACGAACTCGCCGGCGTGGACGGGGTGGGCCCCACCATCGCTGCGGCGCTCACGGAATGGTTTGCCGAGGACTGGCACGTGGAGATCATCGACCGCTGGGCGGCTGCCGGGGTGCGGATGGAAGATGAACGTGATGAATCCATGCCGCGCACCCTTGAGGGGCTGACGATCGTGGTGACGGGAACGCTGGAAGGCTTCAGCCGGGACGAGGCCAAGGAAGCCATCCTGGTCCGCGGCGGCAAGGCGGCCGGTTCGGTCTCGAAGAACACCAGCTACCTCGTTGCCGGAGAAAACGCCGGCACCAAAATGGACAAGGCCGAACAGCTGGGCGTTCCGGTCCTCGACGAGGACGGCTTCCGGGAGCTGCTGGCCAACGGTCCGGCAGCCGGGGCTGCCGACGCGGAGGCCGTTCCCGAGGTCTCGGACGATGACGGAAACGGCCCGGAATGAGCCTGGATCCGAACGGTCTGCTCGACGTGGCCCAGGCGGCGGCCGCCGCTGGCGCCGCCGTCCTGTCCACCCGGGGCGGCGATTCCCTGGCGGACGGCGCTGTCAGCAACAAGGGCGAGGCGGGGGACTGGGTCACGGCGTTTGATGTGGCCGCCGAGAACGCTGTCCGCAGCGCCATCCGCGCGGCGCGTCCGCAGGACACCATCACCGGCGAGGAACACGGCACCACCCGCCCGGAGAATCCCAGCGGGCTCCGCTGGTCCATTGACCCACTGGACGGCACCACCAACTTCATCCGCAACATCGTCTACTACGCCACCTCCGTGGCGGTGGCCGATGCCGACGGCGTCTGGCTGGCCGGCGTCGTCAACGCCCCGGCGCTGGGGCGCGTGTACTACGCCTCAAGGGGCCACGGCGCCTGGCTCGAACAGGGCGGCCACCGCGTCCAGCTCACCGGTCCAGTGTCCGGCCGTGCGGGCCAGATCCTGGCCACCGGATTCAGCTACGATCCCGCTGTCCGCGCGGAGCAGGCCGCGGCGCTGGGCGGGTTCATGGAGGGGTTCGCGGATGTGAGGCGGCTCGGTTCGGCCGCCCTGGACCTTTGCCTTGTGGCTGATGGCACGCACGATGCCTTCGGCGAGCGAGGCCTCAACGAACACGACTTTGCCGCCGGAGCCCTGATCGCCGAGGAAGCCGGCTGCTGGGTGCGGCGTCCCCGGCTGACTAGCCCGCTGAACGGCGGGCCCTCGGATGACGAACGGCTGGCAGCGTGGACGTGCGCGGGAACGCTGGAGATGTCCGGCAAGTTTCCGCTCTGAGACGATGAGCCGGACGCCAGTTGCTCGAAGTGATAGATCAGTCACGGAAAGGCCTGTTTCGCGCGGCGCGTCCGGCCGCTGGAACTAGCATTGACAGGTGCAGCCGCAGATCAATATCCGTCCAGCAGTCCCCGCCGATTACGAGGCGATAGCCCGGATCACCCGCGATTCCTATCTGGCGGCGGGATATTTCGACAGTGCCGATCACCCCTACATGCAGCAGATCCAGGACGTGGCCAGGCGGGCGGAGCAGGCCACCATCTGGGTGGCCGAACGGAATGGCCGGATTGTGGGGTCCGTGACGCTGGCCGTTGTGGGCGAGCCGTTTGCGGACATCGCCCTCGACGACGAACTCGAATTCCGTATGCTCGTGGTGGACCCAGCGGTGCAGCGCAGCGGCGCCGGTCAGGCCCTCGTGGGAGCGATCATCGAGCACGCGAGGTCGTTGGAAGGCATCAGCGGCGTGGCCCTGACCACCGGCGGGACGTGGGAGAGCGCCCACGGCCTGTACCGGAAGACCGGTTTCCGGCGGGTTCCCGAGCGGGACTGGTTCGTGCCGGACACCGACATAAAACTGCTGGTTTTCCGGCTGGACGTCTAGCCGCCCTAGAGTGGTGCCGACTCATTTCCACGGCCCCGTTCACCGGCTGCGTATGCGCCGGCCGGCAGGCGGCCCCAGTGAAAGGCGCACCATGCGCAAGACTTTCGGCACCGGTTCCGTCTGGGAACAGACCCTCGGCTACTCCCGCGCTGTCCAGGTGGATAACACGCTGTACATTTCCGCCACCGCCGCCGCCGGTGAGGACGGCATCGTCGGCACCGACTTCTACGAGCAGACCAGATACATCCTCCAGAAGCTGGAGACTGTCCTGGCCGACGCGGGCTTCGGCTTGGCCGACGTCGTGCAGTCCAAGCTGTACCTGACGGACATCAGCAAGTGGGAAGACGCTGGCAAGGCCCACGGCGAGGTCTTCGGTGACATCCGCCCCACGCTGTCCCTCGTGCACGTCCTGCCGTTCCTCGACCCGAAGATGCTCGTGGAGATCGAGCTCGTCGCGCAGAAGAGCGTTAACTAGCCACCACCAACGACACTCGGCAGAGACCTCTGTCGGCCGGGCGAGGTGAATTATTGGGGCGGGAGGCCGTAGCGGTGTTCCGGGCGGCCGGTGGTTCCGTAGCGGAGCTGGATCTCGACGGCGCCGTCATCGGCCAGCGACGAAAGGTACCGCTGGGCGGTGGCCCGGGAAACACCCACCCGCCCGGCCACGTCCGCCGCGGAATACTGTTCCCCCGGGACCAGGGATTCCAGCACCGCCGCTTCGGTGGCGGAGCGCGGCCTGGCCGACGGCGAGACGTCCCCCGCAATCAGAGCGCGCTTGGCCCGCTCCACGGTGTCCTGATCCAAGGACCCGGGCTGGGAAAGGATACGCCGGTACCGGGCATAGGACCTCAGCTGCTGCGACAGGGACTCTGCGGTAAAGGGCTTCAGCAGGTACCCGAGGGCGCCGCGGCGGAATGCCGTCCGCAGCGAGGCGGCATCGGACGCCGCGCTCAGGATCATCGTGTCGACGTCCAGCTGGTGCAGCAGGTCCAGGCCGGAGGCGTCCGGCAGGTACACATCCAGCAGCACCAGGTCCGGACGCAGGCTGTGGATGGACTGCAGGGCCAGCGACGCCGAACCCGCCGGCGGCAGCGCCAGGAAGCCCGCCACTGAGTCCACGTAGGCGGCATGGAGCTTGGCAACATGGAAATCGTCATCCACGATCAGCACCCTGAAATCCTCAGACATCATCGTCCTATCCTTGCTCGTCACTCAATCGTTGCGCCGTTGTGGTGCCCGGCAGCGTCGCCATGAACACGGCGCCGGGCCCCCCGGCGGCCCCGGGCTCCAGCATCCTGACGTCGCCGCCGCGGCGCCGCGCCAGCTGGCGCGCCAAAGCCAGCCCCAGGCCATGGCCGCCGCCCGCGCGTACCGGGCCGGCCGCCGTCGTAAATCCTTCCGCGAACACCGACTCCGGATCGGCGTCGCCCTGCAGCCCGTCGCCGGAATCGGCGACGACGATATGCAGCGTCCCGCCGTCGTCCGACGGTTCGTCCAGGAGCTCAAGCTCCACCCAGCGCTCGCCGGCTGAGCCGGCCACGGCCGCGTTGACCGCGTTGTCTATGAGGTTGCCCAGGACAGTGGTGACATCCTGCGGCTCCGTGACCTGGCCGCGCACCAGGGTTTCCGGCCCGATCCGGAGCGCAACGCCGCGTTCGTCCGCTTCCACGCCCTTCGCGCCGACAAATGCCTGAAGGTAGGGGTCCTGCAGCAGCTCGGCCTGTTCCACCGGGAATCTCAGCGGCCCGGTGGCGGCGAGGCGCTCCAGATACTCGCGCGCCTGCTGATGCTGGCCGATGCTGATGAAGCCGGCGATCGTGTGCAGCTGGTTGGCAAACTCGTGCCGCTGCGCCCGGAGTGCCGTGGACATGGTGCCAACGGCGTCGAGCTGGCGCGTCAGCTGCTGGAGCTCGGTGCGGTCACGGAGCATGACGACCCAGCCAAGGTCCTCCTGACGGTGCAGGGCCTTGCGGGCACTCGCCACCAAAACCTGGCCGCCGGCCAGAAGCTCCACGGCTTCGCCCTCCCGGGCATCGGCCTCTGTGAGCGCCTTGAGCTGGGCCGGAACCGGGGCTGCCGACCACAGCGTTCCGGTCAGGTCGGGCTGGCCCAGGAGCCGCTGGGCCGCGGCATTGAAAACGCTGATGCGGCCCTCGGCGGAAACGCCCACCACGCCCTCGTCCACACCCTCCAGCACGGCCACCTGGTCGTGCACCAGGGTGCTGATTTCCTCAGGTTCCAGGCCAAGCGTGAGCCGCTGCAGCCGGCGACGGAGGAGGAATGACGCCAGGACTCCAGCCAAGAGGGCGCCGGCCGCCGTGACGGCGATGGGCACGATGTCCCGGGCAAGGCTCTGGCCGATGGTCTCGGTGGAATAGCCCACGCTGACCTCGCCGACGACGGTTTGGGGTGCGACGCTGGAACCGGCCGGGGAACCGGCCTCGGAGCCAGGCGAGCCAGGCGGGTCGGGCGCGAAAACCGGCACCTTGGCACCCGCCGAGGGTCCCAGTGTCCCGGTGTTGCGGGTGGTGCCCTCGCGTCCGGCCAGCGCCTCCGACGGATCAGTACTCACCCGCTCGCCCAGCCGCTCGGCGTCGGGATGGGCCAGCCGGATCCCGGTTTCGTCAGTGATCACCACGAACAGGGCGCCGGTCCGGGTGCGCGCCCCTTCGGCCGTCGCCATCAGCGGACCGGCAAGCAGTTCGGCCCGCGGGGGAGTGCCCGCCTGCCGGCTGATGGCCTGCACCTCGGCGCGGACCGAGGGATCCGAGGCCACCGTCCGGGCCAGCGTGAGCGCCTGGTTCTCCGCCTCGCGGCCCAGGCGTTCGAACGTCAGCCAGGCATGGACGGCGCCGCTGAGGAGCACCACCAGGAGCACCACGCCCAGCTGCAACAGCAGCGTCTGCGTGGAGAACCTGAGCGGCAGCCGTCGGGACGGTCTGGCCATGGCGCTCCTCCTTCGGGCGGTCTTTTCCGGCCCGTGGGCCGGGCAGATGGGGTTGTGCGCAGGCCTTCGGACGCCCGTGAGCAAAATGCGCAAAATGCTCCCAATAAGCAGTATGCCAATCAATTGAGCCAAAGGCACTGCCGTGACCCGCGCCACTCTAACGTCTGTAGTGCGCATCACATCGAGGTGGTGCCAATCATCAAGAAGGAGCCGGCTGTGCTGGTATTACTTGGATTCGCCATGATCGCGGTATTCATGGTGCTGATCATGACGAAGAAGTTGACGCCAGTGCTGGCGTTGATCATTGTCCCCACCATTTTCGGTCTTTTCGCAGGCGCAGGCCTCGGCATCGGTGACATGGTCATGGACTCAATGAAGTCCATGGCCTCCACCGCCGCCCTGCTCATGTTCGCCATCATCTACTTCGGCCTGATGATCGACGTCGGGCTGTTCGATCCGCTGGTACGGTTCATCCTGCGCAAGCTCGGCAATGATCCCGCCAAGGTTGTTCTCGGCACCGCGATCCTCGCGGCCGCAGTCTCCCTCGACGGCGACGGCTCCACCACCTTCATCCTCACCACTGCAGCCATGCTGCCCATCTACCTCCGGCTGAAGTTGAGCCCCGTTGTCCTCACCTGCGTGGCTGGCCTGGCTAACGGCACCATGAACATCCTGCCGTGGGGCGGCCCCACCGCCCGTGCCGCCACCGCGCTCAAGCTCGACGTCAACGACGTCTTCGTTCCCATGATCCCCTCGCTGATCGCCGGCCTGGTTGTTGTCCTCGTCTTCTCCTGGCTGCTCGGCCTGCAGGAACGTAACCGCCTCCGCGCCACGGCGCCGGAAATCTGGTCCGTGCCGGACACCGCCGACGCGTTCGACGGCGGAACGTCCGGCGGCGGTTCGGGAACCGGCCGCGGACGCAAGGGCACCGGAACCGCCCCTGTCCCCGCAACGGGAGGCCCCGCCGTCGGCGGCTCCTCCGTGGCCGTCCTGGAGCGCACCGAGACGCTCGCCGACAGCGACACCGGTCTCACGGACACGGCACTGGACCCCAACCGCAAGACCCTCCGGCCCAAGCTGCAGTGGTTCAACCTGGGCCTCACTGTCGCCGTGATGGTCATGCTCGTGGCCGACCTCGTGCCGCTGCCGTTCGTCTTCATGGTGGGCTCCGCCATCGCCCTGCTGGTGAACTTCCCCAAGGTCAAGGACCAGGGCGCCCAGCTCGTGGCGCATGCACCTTCCATCGTCGCCGTGGTGAGCATGGTCATGGCCGCGGCTGTCCTGACCGGTGTGCTCAAGGGCACCGGCATGGTAGAGGCCATGTCAGCCTGGCTCGTGGCCATCATCCCTTCCGACATGGGCCCGTTCATGGCAGTCATCACCGGCATCCTCAGCATCCCCATGACGTTCTTCATGAGCAACGACGCCTTCTACTTCGGCGTTCTTCCGGTCCTGAGCGAGACCGCCGCCCACTACGGCGTCAGCGCCGCCGAAATGGCCCGGGCCTCCATCACCGGCCAGCCGTTCCACCTGCAGAGCCCGCTCGTTCCCGCCATCCTGCTGCTCGTTTCGCTCGCCAAGGTGGACCTGGGCGACCACCACAAGAAAGTCCTGTGGCGGACCGCCGTCATCTCGCTCGTCATGCTCGGCGTCGGGATGCTGACCGGAGCCATCGGCGTCGGCTAGCAAACCAAACACCCGCACCAAGCAACGCGGGGTCACTTACGGCCCATTCCGGACCTCCCGATGGGCCGTAAGTGACCCCGCGTTGTTCGTCGTCCCGGACACGTAGACTGGTTCGGAAAACAATCCGAACTTGCAGGGGAGATCCATGGCTGCGATCAACCGTGACGACGTCGCGCACCTCGCGCGGCTCGCGCACATTGAGATGAGTGCTGAAGAGCTGGACAGGATGGCCGGCGAACTCGCCGTCATCGTAGATTCGGTGAAGTCCGTAAGTGAAGCCGCCGGTGATGACGTTCCGGCCACCTCGCACCCGATTCCGCTGACCAACGTGTTCCGCGAAGACGTCGTGGGGCACACGTTCACGGCCGAGCAGGCACTCTCCGGCGCTCCGGATTCCGATGAGAACCGTTTCAAGGTCCCGGCAATCCTGGATGAGGCATAAAAGAACATGACTGAAACCAACAGCAACCAGCTGATCCGCCTCTCCGCCGCCCAGCTGGCCGCAAAGCTTGCCGCCCGCGAAGTCACCGCCGTCGCAGTGGTGCAGGCCCACCTTGACCGCATCGCCGCCGTCGACGGCGGCGACCGCGGCGTCCACGCGTTCCTGCACGTCAACGCGGAAGAGGCCCTCGCCGTCGCCGCCGAGGTGGACGCCATCCGCGCCGCCGGCGGTGCCGCCGCCGAGGAGCTGCACGAACTCGCCGGCGTCCCCATCGCCGTGAAGGACCTCATCGTCACGGTCGGCCAGCCCACCACAGCCGGCTCCAGGATCCTCGAAGGCTGGCACAGCCCCTACGACGCCACAGTCGTGCAGAAGCTGCGCGCCGCGAAGATGCCCATCCTGGGAAAGACCAACCTGGACGAATTCGCCATGGGCTCCTCCACGGAGCACTCGGCGTACGGCCCCACCCGCAACCCGTGGGACCTGGACCGCATCCCCGGCGGCTCCGGCGGAGGTTCGGCAGCCGCCGTCGCCGCCTTCGAGGCGCCGCTGGCCCTCGGCACCGACACCGGCGGATCCATCCGCCAGCCCGGCGCGGTCACCGGAACCGTGGGCGTGAAGCCCACCTACGGGGGCGTCTCGCGCTACGGTGCCATCGCCATGGCGTCCTCCCTGGACCAGATCGGCCCCGTCTCCCGCACCGTCCTGGACTCGGCGCTGCTGCACCAGGTCATCGGCGGCCATGATCCGAAAGACTCCACCTCGCTGCCTGACCCGCTTGCGGACCTCGCTGCCGCGGCCCGGCTGGGCAACGTGGACGGCATGAAGATCGGCATCATCAAGGAACTCCACGGCGAGGGCTACCAGGCCGGCGTCGAGAACCGCTTCAATGAATCGCTCGAGCTGCTCAAGCAGGCCGGCGCGGAAATCGTTGAGGTCTCCTGCCCCAACTTCAAGTACGCCCTCGGCGCCTACTACCTGATCATGCCGTCCGAGGCTTCCTCCAACCTGGCCAAGTTCGACGGCGTCCGGTACGGGCTGCGCGTCCTCCCCGAGGATCCGCCGCTGACCATTGAGCGCGTCATGGCCGCCACCCGGGCCGCCGGCTTCGGCGATGAAGTCAAGCGCCGCATCATCCTGGGCACCTACGCCTTGAGCGCCGGCTACTACGACGCCTACTACGGCTCCGCGCAGAAGGTCCGCACGCTCATCCAGCGCGACTTCGACGCCGCCTTCACCAAGGCCGACGTCCTGATTTCCCCGACCGCCCCCACCACGGCGTTCAAACTGGGCGAGAAGCTGGACGACCCCCTGGCCATGTACCTCAACGACGTCGCCACCATCCCGGCCAACATGGCCGGCGTCCCGGGGCTGTCGCTGCCCGGCGGCCTGGCGGACGAGGACGGGCTGCCCGTGGGCATCCAGCTCCTGGCGCCAGCCCGCGAGGACGCCCGCCTGTACCGCGTGGGTGCGGTCCTGGAATCGCTGCTGGAAGAGAAGTGGGGCGGTCCTCTCCTGGACCGTGCTCCTTCGCTGCCGGCACCCGCACTCGCTGAGACTGTTCCGAGCCACGGAGGTTCACACTGATGTCTGACGCAACCCTGAGCTTCGAAGAGGCCATGGAGAAGTACGATCCCGTCCTGGGGTTCGAGGTCCACGTGGAACTGAACACCAAGACCAAGATGTTCTCCTCCGCCCCGAACGTCTTCGGCGACGAGCCCAACACCAACGTCAACGAGGTGGACCTGGGCATGCCCGGCGTCCTGCCGGTGCTGAACAGGACGGCGGTGGAGTCTTCCATCAAGATCGGCCTCGCGCTGAACTGCAAGATCGCCGAAAACTGCCGCTTCGCCCGGAAGAACTACTTCTATCCGGACACTCCGAAGAACTTCCAGACGTCCCAGTACGACGAGCCCATCGCCTACGACGGCTACCTGGACGTCGAGCTCTCCGACGGCACCGTCTTCCGTGTCGAGATTGAACGGGCGCACATGGAAGAGGACGCCGGCAAACTGACGCACCTCGGCGGTTCCGCGGGACGCATCCAGGGCGCCGACTACTCCCTCGTGGACTACAACCGCGCGGGTGTACCGCTCGTGGAGATCGTCACCAAGCCGATTGAAGGCGCCGGGTCCCGCGCCCCCGAACTGGCCAAAGCCTACGTTGCCGCGGTCCGTGAGATCGTCAAGAACCTCGGCGTCTCGGACGCCAAGATGGAACGCGGCAACGTCCGCTGCGACGCCAACGTCTCGCTCCGCCCGCACGGACGCGAACGCTTCGGCATCCGCTCCGAGACCAAAAACGTGAACTCGCTGCGCGCCGTCGAACATGCCGTCCGCTACGAGATCCAGCGGCACGCAGCCGTCCTGGACTCCGGCGAGCCCGTCATCCAGGAAACCCGCCACTGGCACGAGGACACCCGCTCGACGACGTCGGGCCGGGCCAAGTCCGACGCCGATGACTACCGCTACTTCCCGGAGCCTGACCTCGTTCCTGTGGTTGCCTCGCGGGAATGGGTGGAGGAGCTGCGCGCCACGCTGCCCGAGCCGCCGGCCGAGCGCCGCAAACGCCTGCAGGCCGACTGGGGCTACTCGGACCTGGAATTCCGCGACGTGGTCAACGCCGGCGTCATGGACGAGATCGAGGAAACCATCGCCGCCGGCGCCGCCGCCACGGTGGCCCGCAAGTGGTGGATGGGCGAGATCGTCGGCCGCGCCAAGAACGCGGACGTCGACCCCGGCCAGCTGGGCGTCAAGCCCGAAACCATCGTGGAACTGAACAAGATGGTCGAAGCCGGCAAGATCAACAACAAGATGGCCGCCGAAGTCCTCGACGGCGTCCTCGCCGGCGAAGGCACCCCGGCGGAGATCGTGGAGAAGCGCGGCCTGGCCGTGGTCTCCGACGACGGCCCCCTGCTGGAAGCCATCGACGCGGCACTTGCCGCGCAGCCCGACGTCGCGGACAAGATCCGCGCCGGCAAGCTGCAGGCCATCGGCGCGATCGTGGGCGGCGTTATGAAGGCCACCCGCGGCCAGGCCGACGCCGGCCGCGTCAAGGAGCTGATCCTGCAGAGGCTCGGCGTCGAAGGCTAAGCCACCCGTTTTAACCCAACTGGGTCGCAGTTATCGTCGTATTTGAGCCGTCAAAACGACACCGACTGCGACCCAGTTGGGGGTTAACGGGGCGGTGGCGTCCATGTTCTCCATAGGGTCGCGGCCATAAACTGCGGGCTCAGGCTCAGGGCGTCACCGCGCCCTGCCGGTCCCTCGGGAGGAAGCGCATGCCGGTTCAACAGACCAACGAAGTACGCCGGGCCAACAAAGTACGCCGGGCCCTGCTGGCGGGCGCCGTGGTGCTTGCCCTGAGCGGGGCCGGCGCCGCCGTCGTGTGGGCTGCGGGCGTGCCGGCAGCACCGTCCCAGGCAACGGCCTCGGAACCGACGTCGTCGGCAACGGCAAAGGCCCAGGCAACCAACCGGGCGCAGGCAGCTGCATTGCCGGGTGCCTCCTCGCCATCCGCGGCGTCTGCATCAGTCTCGAAGGATGCGGGCACGCTGAAGGAAAAAGGCCGTGCCCGTGAGCTGCACGGCGAAAGTGTGGTCAGGAAAAGCGACGGAAGCCTGGAGTCGCGGGTGACGCAGTTCGGCACCCTTGACTCGGCCGGTGATTCGTCCATCACCGTCAAGAGCGAGGACGGTTTCAGCCAGAGATACGCCATCATCGCTGACACCAGGACCTTCAGGTTGCCCAAGGCGGCGGCGGACGGCACCGCCCCCAAAGATAGCGCCGGCAAGCTCATCAAGCCCTCCGGCGCCACCGTTTCGGATCTCAAGCCGGGGGACGCAGTGCTCATCAAGGGCATCAGGAATGGTGAGGACCTCACCGCGATTACGGTGGTTGCGGGTCCCTCCGCTGCCAAGGGACTCGGCCAAGGTAAAGGCAACGGAAAGGCCAGCGGCAACGGTAAGCGCAAGTGAGCAGACGTCAGTCGTGGACGAGGCTGGCCATGATGTCCTCCAACGCCTCGCAGACCAGCCGGACCGAAGCGCGCTTGAGGTTCTCGGGCCTTGCAAGGATGTCGATCCTGCGGCGGGTGCTGATGCCCCTGAGCGGCCGCAGCACGATGTCGGGGCTCAGCACGGGCCGCGCCGTGTGCCTGGGCAGCAGCCCGATCACGCCGCCCGCTGCCACCAGGGCCGCCACGGTGGAGTAGTCGTTGATCCGGTGGACGATGTTCAGCTCCCGGCTGGAAACGGCGGCGACGGCGGACAGCACATCCGCGGGGGAGTAGCCCGTGCGGCTGGTCACCCAGGGTTCGCCGACGACGTCGTCCGTTTCCAGCGACACCTGGGCAGCGAGCCGGTGCCCGGCCGGGAGCGCCACGTCAAGAGGCTCGTGTGCCAGCGGTATCACCGCCACCCGCTCCTCCGGCCAGCGCGGGCTGTGGTCCATGCGGTGCGCCAGCACCAGGTCGTACCGCGCCGTCAGTGCGGGGAAGTCCTGCTGCGCCACGTCCTCGTCAAACAGCTGCACCTTCGGCTTGCCGGGCCCGTCCAGGAGCCGCGCGAGCGGCGCGAACAGCGCCTGTCCGGCGCTGTGGAACCCGCTGACCGTCACCGGCGCCACCGTGGACCCGTGGTAGGCGCCGATCGCCATGCGGGCGTCGGCCATGGCGCTGACGACGGCGGCCCCGGCGTCCGCCAGCACCTGGCCGGCCTCGGTGAGGACCAGGTTCCGGCCCTCCTTGCGCGTGAGGGGAACCTCGACGCTCTTTTGCAGCTGTGCCAGCTGCTGTGAGACGGCCGACGGCGTGACCAGCAGCGTGTCGGCCACGGCCTTGACGCTTCCCAGAGCCCCGAGTTCGCGCAGCATCTCAAGCTGGTGGATCTCCATGGACCCCATCCTATGCCTTAGCAATTACTAAATCGTCGATTGAGAAAAATCCCCTTGTGCTAATGCGTTGGAGTGGCTCTAATGAAGGGAGACCCCGCCCGCATGCCGCTGCCGCGCATGCCAAAAGTTAGGAAGCCAATGAAGGCTCTGTTCAAGGCCGGCGCACACGCCGGATTCGAGCTCGTCGACCGCCCGGAGCCTGAAGCCGGCCCCGGCGATGTCAAGATCCGCGTCATCACCACGGGCATCTGCGGCACTGACCTGCACATCCAGTCCTGGGATGCCTGGGCCCAGGGCATCATCCAGGCACCGCTCATCGCAGGGCACGAGTTCTACGGCGAGGTTGTGGAGACCGGAGAGGACGTCCGGGACGTCAAGGTGGGCGACCGGGTTTCTGGCGAGGGCCACATCGTCTGCGGAATTTGCCGCAACTGCCGCGCCGGCCGCCGGCAGATGTGCATCCACACCGTGAGCGTGGGCGTACAGCGGGACGGGGCGTTCGCCGAATACGTCGTGATCCCGGAAACCAATGTCTGGGTCCACCAGGATCCTTCCGTGACGCCGGAGCTCGGCGCCATCTTCGACCCCTTCGGCAACGCCGTGCACACAGCACTGAGCTTTCCGCTCGTAGGCGAGGACGTGCTGATCACCGGCGCCGGACCCATCGGGCTCATGGCCATCGCCGTGGCCCGCCACGCCGGGGCACGCAAGATCGCCATCACCGACGTGTCGGCGCCGCGGCTGGAACTGGCCCGCCAGCTCGGCGTTGACCTGGCCATCGACGTCTCCAGGACGCGTGTCCATGAGGCGCAGCGCGAACTGGGCATGCGCGAAGGCTTCGACATCGGGCTGGAAATGTCCGGTCACCCCACCGCCCTGCCGGAGATGATCGACAACATGAACCACGGCGGCCGCATCGCCATGCTGGGCCTCCCCAGCCAGTCCATCGACATCGACTGGGGCAAGGTGGTCACGCACATGCTGACCCTGAAAGGGATCTACGGCCGCGAAATGTTCGAGACCTGGTACGCCATGAGCGCCATGCTGTCCTCCAACCCGACGCTGCACGCCAACATCTCCGCCGTGGTCACGGACGTACTGCCGGCAGCGCAGTGGGAGAAGGGCTTCGAAATTGCCCGCGCCGGAGTCGGCGGCAAGGTAGTGCTCGACTGGGTTGAAATGTGACCAGCGCTGAAATGTAACCAGCGCTGAAGTGTAACCAGCGCTGAAGTGTAACCAGCGCTGAGCACCAGCCACGACCTGAGCCCAGACACTCCCACCCCCAGCATCAAGACACCAGACTTTCAACGAGCCGAGGAGCACACCATGTATTCAGCAATCAAGGACCAGCTGCGCAGCGAACTGGAGGAGATCCGCGAGGCCGGCCTCTATAAGACCGAGCGCCACATCGACTCCGCCCAGGCCAGCCACATCACGGCCGGCCAGACCGGGCAAGCGGGGTCACCCGTGCTGAACTTCTGCGCCAACAACTACCTGGGCCTGGCCGACCACCCGGACATCATCGCCGCGGCCAAGTCCGCCATGGACGAGCGCGGGTTCGGCATGGCGAGCGTCCGGTTCATCTGCGGCACCCAGGACCTCCACCTGCAGCTTGAAGCCCGCGTGTCGAAGTTCCTTGGCACCGAGGACACCATCCTGTTCTCCAGCTGCTTCGACGCCAACGGCGGCGTTTTCGAATCGCTGTTCGGCCCGGAAGACGCCGTCATCTCCGACGCACTGAACCACGCCTCGATCATCGACGGCATCCGGCTCTGCAAGGCGCAGCGCTTCCGCTACGCCAACCAGGACATGGCAGACCTTGAGGCGAAACTCATCGAGGCGAAGGACGCCCGCCGGAAAATCATCGTCACGGACGGCGTCTTCTCCATGGACGGCTACCTTGCGCCGCTGGAGGCCATCTGCGACCTCGCCGAAAAGCACGATGCCCTGGTGATGGTGGATGACTCCCACGCCGTGGGCTTCATGGGCGCCACCGGAGCGGGAACCCCGGAACACGCCGGCGTGTCTGACCGGGTGGACATCTATACCGGCACGTTCGGCAAGGCACTCGGCGGCGCCTCGGGCGGCTACGTCTCCGGCCGCAGCGAAGTGGTGGCGATGCTCAGGCAGAAAGCCCGCCCGTACCTGTTCTCCAACTCCCTGGCCCCGGCCATCGTTTCGGCCACCATCAAGGCACTGGACCTTGTAGAGACCTCCGGTGAGCTGCGGACCCGGCTGTTCGAGAACGCGGAACTGTTCCGCCGCCGCATGACGGAGGAGGGTTTTGACCTGCTCGACGGCGAACACGCGATCGTTCCGGTGATGTTCGGCGACGCCGTCGTTGCAGCAAAAGTGGCCGACCAGATGCTGCAGAACGGCGTCTTCGTTACGGCCTTCAGCTTCCCCGTGGTGCCGCGCGGCGCGGCCCGCATCCGCGTGCAGCTGTCCGCGGCGCACAGCGCCGACGACGTCGAAACCTGCGTGCGGGCGTTCGTCAAGAGCCGGAACGCCGTCGCCGCCTAGCATCTGCAAGGGTGCCTAACATCTGCAAGGATGTAGCCATGGCAGCAACTTATGACGTGGTGATCGTTGGAGGCGGGATCGCGGGACTGTCCCTGGCATCCGCCCTGGCCGGAAAATGCAGCGTGGCACTGGTCGAAGCCGAGCAGCAGTTGGCGTACCACACCTCCTCCCGCTCGGCCCGGCAGCTCATCCCCAGCTACGGCCCGCCCGTGGTCCAGGAGCTTACGGTCCGCACCCTGGAGCTGATTGCGGCCAGGGATGCCTCGCTGCCCGAACCTGTGCTGTCCCCGCGGAGCTTCATGCTGGTCGGCAACGAGGAAACCGTCAGGGCCGAAGCCAGCGGCCACATGCGGATGGTCAGCCACGCGGAAGCGCTGGCGCTGTGTCCTGTCCTGGAACCAGGGTCATTCTCCGCTGCAGGCCTGGACACGGGATCGTTCGGCTGCAACGCGCCGGTCCTGCTTGACGACCACCGGGCACGGGCCGAAGGTGCGGGCGTGGACATCATCACCGGCGCGCGGCTGCATTCGGCGCAGCGGCTTGGCAGCGGCTGGGAGATCGGCGCTGGCCAGGAGGCCTTCCAGACCGGCGTCGTGGTCAACGCGGCCGGGGCATGGGCGGACGAAGTGGCCGTGGTCAGCGGCGTGGAAAAGCTCGGACTCCAGCCGTACCGGCGCACGGCGGCGATTGTCGGCGTCGAGCATTCCCTGCCTGTTGGAAGCCCCATGGTGGCGGCAGCGGACGACTCCTTCTACTTTCGGCGGGAGGGCAACGATGTTCTTGTCTCGCCGTCGGAACACGTCGCCAGCGGGCCGGAGGATGCCCGGCCGTTCCCCGGCGATGTCGAACGGCTCATAGCCCGCCTCAACACCTTGACCACGCTGGGGATCAGCGCCGTCCGCACTGCATGGACCGGCCTGCGCACCGAAGCGGCCGATGGCGTCCCCGTCGTGGGCTTCGACGCCGAGGCCACCGGATTCTATTGGCTGGCTGGCCAGGGCGGGTACGGCTTCCAGACTTCGTCTGCGATTGCCGAGCTCGCCGCGGCACAAATCCTCACCGGACCCCAAAATGGCACCGGACAGGCCACCAGTCCGGAATCCCGGACAGCGGACGCGCTGGCCGCGACGCGCTGGTCCATCCGGCGCTGAAGAATGGGTTCATGACTACCCTCATTACCAACCTCGGCGAGCTGATGACCCAGGACCAGGACCACCGCGTCCTCCGGAATGCCGCCGTGGTGATCGAGGGGGAGCGGATCGCCTGGCTCGGGGCGGCGGCGGACGCACCGGCGGCGGACGAGTCGGTGGACGCCGGCGGCAGGGCCCTTCTGCCTGGCTGGGTGGACTCGCACACGCACCTCATTTTCGCCGGTGACCGGACGGCGGAGTTCGAAGCCCGGATGGCCGGAGAGATCTACAGCGCAGGCGGCATCGCCGTCACTACCGGAGCAACGCGCAGCACCGGGGACTACGACCTCACCCGGCTCGCGATGGGCCGCGTGGCGGAAGCGGTGTCGCAGGGCACCACGTATGTGGAGACTAAGACAGGGTACGGCCTGGACGTTGAGCAGGAGGCGCGCAGCGCACGGATCGCGTCGACAGTGGCCGATGAAGTCACGTACCTCGGTGCGCACCTGGTGCCTGCGGACATGGACGCCGACGAGTACACCGACCTCGTGTGCGGCCCGATGCTGGATGCGGTCCGCCCGTACGTGACGTGGGCCGACGTGTTTTGCGAACGGGGCGCCTTTACCGAGGAGCAGTCGCGCCGTGTGCTTCAGGCCTGCCGCGACGCCGGACTCGGGCTGCGCGTCCACGGCAACCAGCTGGGTCCGGGCGCGGGCGTCCAGCTCGCAGTGGAGTTCGGTGCGGCCAGCGTGGACCATGTGAACTATCTGTCCGATGAGGATGTGGAGGCGCTGGCCGCCAGCTGGTCCGGCTGGAGTGCGGGGGCAGGTGCCGGTTCGGATAATCGCGGCACCGTGGCCACCTGCCTGCCGGCGTGCGACCTTTCCACCCGGCAGCCCCTGGCGCCCGCCCGCCGGCTCCTGGATGCCGGCGTGCCAGTGGCCCTGGCCTCCAACTGCAATCCCGGGACGTCGTACACGAGCTCCATGGCATACTGTGTCACCACTGCAGTGCTGCAGATGCGGCTGAGCGTCCACGAAGCGGTCCGCGCGGCGACGTACGGCGGGGCCCTTGCGCTGGGGCGCGAGTCCGGGACCGACATCGACGGCGAACGCGCGGTGGGCTCGATCGCCGTCGGGCACCGGGCTGACTTGCACCTGCTCAACGCACCGTCGGCCACGCACCTGGCCTACCGGCCGGGCATGCCGCTGACGCACGCGGTCTGGCGCGCCGGAGTGCGCGAGAGGTAACCCTGATCCCTGGGGATAATGACGGGAACTGATCGTTTAGGGTCTGTTACAATCAACAAACGTCACTTTCTGGTGACGGTTTGATCCCCGAGAGGCTAGCTACGCATGACCCGCACCGACCGACTGACGGCAATCCTTGATCTCCTTGCCGAAACCGGGCAGGTGGAGGTGGAGGAAATCGTCACCCAGCTCGGCGTTTCGCCGGCAACGGCCCGGCGGGATCTGGACAGCCTGGCCAACCGGCGTCTGCTGACCCGGACCCGGGGCGGAGCCACAACAGGTGCCCTCGCCTACGACCTGCCCGGCCGGTACAACCGGGACGACCACGCGGCCGCCAAGCAGCAGATTGCCCTCGCCGCCTCCGCGCTTATCGCGCCCGGCATGGTCATCGGCCTCTGCGGCGGCACCACCAGTACCGCCCTCGCGCAGATCCTGGCAACCCGCGAGGACCTCAATTCCCCGTCCAACCAGCCCACGCTGACGGTGGTTACCAACGCCATCAACATCGCCGCGCAGCTGGCGGTGCGGCCCAACATCAAGGTTATGGTGACCGGCGGCATCCTGAACCCGCGGTCCTATGAGCTTGTGGGCCCCTACACGGACATCATCATGCAGAAGGTGGTGCTGGATATCGCGTTCATCGGCGTCAACGGCATTGATCCCGAAGTGGGCCCCACCAATACCGGAGAAGGCGAAGCCTCCGTCAACGCGCTGCTCGCCAGCAGGGCCAGCATTTCCTATGTCCTTGCGGACTCTTCCAAGGTGGGCCGTCGGGCTTTCGCGACTATGGACGGGTACGCGTTCACGCGGCTGATTACCGATTCGGGCATCTCGGCCCAGGACAAAGCCGCCTTTGAAGCCATCGGCACGGACGTCATTGTGGCGCCGGAAACGCCCCGCACACGCAAGTCCTAAGGCCGCTCCGGCACTGGGAGAACCGATCAGGGCCCAACCGACAGGCCCTAGAAGAACACGGGAGGTGCGTCGAGCACTGTCTCGTCCACGCGGCGCTGCACCCATTGCGTGAACGGCTGGTCGAGTTCGTACTTGCCGTCCTCGGTGCGCATCAGCATGCGGATCTCAGCGTTGTCCGGGTTGTTCAGCGACTCGAAGTATTCTACGGACCAGTGGAACCAGCGCATGCAGAACAGGCGCATGGTGAGGCCGTGCGTGACAAGGAGGGTATTGGCGGAGTAGTCCGGCTTGGCCCAGTGGCGGTAAAGAGTCTCCATGAATGACGAAATGCGGTCGTAGACGTCCGACCCGGACTCGCCCTCCCGGAAGCGGTAGAAGAAATGCCCGTAGGCGTTGCGCAGTTCTTTCTGGTCCTCGATTTCGCCGGCTATTTGGAAATTCGCCCAGTCCTGCTCACGGAGCCGCGGCTCCTCGACGACCCGTTCCGTGAGGGAGCCAAGGTTGAGCGCTTCGAGTGTCTGGTAGGCGCGCAGGTAGGGCGAGACGTAGACGGACACCTCTTGGCCGTCCAGCTCGCGCCGGATGCGCTCACCGGCAGCCTTGGCCTGCTCAATACCCAGGGGAGTCAGCGGAATCCGGTAGTCGGGCACCCTGTTGTAAATGGAGGTGTCGGCATTGGCGGCGGACTGGCCGTGCCGGATCATGATGATTTTCCCGGGCGCACTCATACTTCCCCAGCATAGGGGCCGCCGCGGAGGAGGCAGGTTCCTGAAGTAATACAGTGTCCGGAAGCCAAACAGGAAAGTACCAGCAACTGCAGGCAAGATAGGAATATGTTGGTTCCTTCCCGCCGTCGCCTGCGGATCGAAGTCTGGATAGTCCTGGGACTGTCGTTGGGGCAGTCCGCCGTGTACTCCGTGGTGCAACTCCTGGACAAGATGACCCGGGCGCCGCTGGCGCAGGGCACGTCCACGCTGAACCGCTCGCAAAGTACACGGGAATATTTCGATCTGACGTACCAACTCCTGGACATCATCTTCGCGCTGGTGCCCGTCTTGCTGGTGATCTATTTCCTGACGGAGCACCGCCAGACGAAGGCAGGAACGGGCTATGTGGGTGGCTCTGCATTCCAGAAGCTGGGTTTCAATTTCGCCCGCCCCGGAAGGGACCTGCTGCAGGGCGTCGGGCTGGCCGCTTTGATCGGCATACCATCGCTGGGCCTCTACGCGGCAGGGCGGGCGCTGGGCATCACGACGGCGATCATCCCCAGTGCCCTGAACGCGTACTGGTGGACGGTTCCCGTGCTGATTCTCTCCGCGGTGCGGCACGCGGTCGTCGAGGAAGTCATCGTGGTGGGCTACCTCCTGGACCGGTTCGGGAAGTTCGGCTGGTCCGTGCCGCTGTCAATCTTTGCCAGTTCCATGCTCCGCGGCAGCTACCACCTGTATCAAGGGTTCGGGCCCTTCATTGGCAACGCGATCATGGGCGTGGTGTTCGCCTGGGTCTACACCAAAACCCGACGGGTGATGCCACTGGTCATAGCCCATGCACTGCTGGACATTGTGGCGTTCGTCGGCTTCAGCCTGTTCGGAAAGGCCGTCGGGCTGGGCTAAGCATTGGGTAACTAGGCGTTAAAGTAATTCGGCCGCCATCGGTGGGTGACGTCGTTGGCACCCGCTGATGGCGGCCGAAGCTTGTTGGCAGCGCTGCGTCAGATTGTGACGGCGCCCGCTGCAGTTTCAAACGTGACGGACAGGATGCCCGGGGTTCCGTGCGGAGCGACCCAGTTCACGGCGACGTCCTCGAGGGGCCGCTCTACGGGTTCGCCGAGCCATTCGGTAACGCGCTCGGCGGAGCCTGCGATGGTGAGACTGGACATCTTGACGTTGCTGTCATAGGCGTTGGACGGGTGAAGCCCCGGATCGCCTTCCCACTTGAGCATGTACGGAACCTGCGGGTCTGCAATGAGGCCCAGGATTCCGATCTGCTTCCACACGAGTTCACGGCCGTCCGGGAACTTGCGGTTGCCGTTGACGGCGGAACGTCCCAGACGGTCCTCAAACGGGGCGAGGTCGTCCACTTCGACGCACCATCCCATCCAGCCGCCACCGGCAGCGGACCGTGCGCGCACGGCCTGCCCGAACGGAGCTTTATCCGACGCCGGGTGGTCCAGGACCTCCACGACCTCAAGGTACTTGTGCCCGGCGAGCGGGATAATCATGTTCCGGGTTCCGAAACGGGGGTGCACTCCACCCTTCACGGCTTCGACGCCGAGGGCGGACGAAATACGTTCGGTGGTGGCAGCCAGGCCATCGTGTTCACAGGCGTAAGAGACGTGATCCATGCGCATGCCCTCATCTTGGCATCTT
Source organism: Arthrobacter sp. 05T444 (assembly GCF_056395905.1). Taxonomy (NCBI): domain Bacteria; kingdom Bacillati; phylum Actinomycetota; class Actinomycetes; order Micrococcales; family Micrococcaceae; genus Arthrobacter; species Arthrobacter sp. 05T444. Next base: position 189,628 of record NZ_JBFTKK010000002.1, on the reverse strand, counting down.
GTGACGCGGCTCTCAGCTAAGGGAAGCCTAACCCTCATGGGACGTCCGGGTTTGCGGAAGTTTCGTCGCAAGCTTTGAACGGCTCTGGCTCCCGATGGTGTTGCCGGGAGTCACACAGCCGTCACAATCTTCGCGTGGGCGGCGCCCTCTTTCGTAAACTTGCCCTAGGTCATGAGTGCCAGCAACAGCCCCGGCTTGCTGGCCGGCAACCCTCCTTCCGCGGTGGGGTGCCCCGGGTGAAGACCTGGCCCGCCGGTCAGCTGGCGGCGGGCAAGCGCGTAGAAGAGGTTTACCTATGACGATTTCCGTTACCCGCACAGAAGTTCCGAATGTCGAAGTTACGGATGGCGCTGCGGTTCCCGGTGGCACTGCGGTTACGGACGGCACGGCAGTTAAGGATGGGACAGTCCAGTACGTCAACATCGGCAACCTTGAGCTCGAGGCCGGCGGATTCCTGCCCGACGTCACCCTCGCCTATGAAACCTGGGGGACGCTCAACGAGGACTGCTCGAACGCCATTCTCGTGGAGCACGCCCTGACGGGCAGCACGCACGTTACCCGCGGCACGGACGACGAAGAAGGCTGGTGGGAGCAGCTGGCCGGTCCCGGCGCCCCGGCGGATACGGACAGGTTTTTCGTCGTCTCCATCAACATCGTCGGCGGCTGCTACGGATCCACGGGGCCGTCGTCGGCTGCTCCGGACGGCAGGCCGTGGGGTTCACGCTTCCCGCTGGTCACGCTCCGCGACACCACCGCGGCCGAAGCGCGGCTTGCGGACCAGCTGGGCATCAGCAGCTGGTACGCCGTCCTTGGCGGCTCCATGGGCGGAGCCCGGGCGCTGGAGTGGGCCGTCACCTACCCGGAGCGGGTGCGGCGCTGCGGCGTTATTTCCATCGGCGCCAGCAGCACGGCCGAACAGATCGCCTTCGCGCAGGCACAGACGCTGGCGATTCGGCAGGATCCTCACTTCAACGGCGGCGACTACTACGCCGGCCCGGTGCCCGAGGCCGGACTGGCGCTGGCACGGCGGATTGCGCACATCACCTACCGGTCCGCGCAGGAGCTGGATTTCCGGTTTGGCCGGAACGCCCAGGCCAGCGAGGCGCCGTTGCAGGCGGATGCCCTTGCTGCCCGCGGCCGGTACCAGGTGGAAAGCTACCTGGACCACCAGGGGAGCAAGCTCGTGGGGCGCTTCGATGCCAACAGTTACATTGCAATCACCGAAGCGCTGATGAGCCACGACATCTGCCGCGGGCGCGGATCGCTGAAGGAGACTCTGGCGCGGACCACCGCCGACTTCTTTATTGCGGCCGTAAACACAGACCGGCTTTACTTCCCCTCGCAGTCCCGGGAGCTTGCAGACGCACTGCCGGGTGACGTGGACGTCCATGTGATCGAGGCGCCGATCGGCCATGATGGCTTCCTCACCGAGATCGGGCAGCTGGACGCGCAGCTCCGGGCAGGCTTTTTCGCCTGAATCTTCGCCTGAGCCGACGCTGAGCGGACGCTGCACCCAAGCTGGACAGCTTGGCGCCAGCACCTCCCGAATGTGCATTTATGCAGATGCGTTCTGCACTTTTTGTCGTTGAGCTTGCAGCAATGGCAGACCATACTCGTTGGAACCGGTGATTCGTGGTGCACATCACACACGTCCGCCAAAGTCAGGTCCCAGTGGCGTCGAGGGAGACGCCGAAGGAGTTCACAATGAGTACGGAAAACTCCGCCGCAAGGCGCGTAGAGGAACCCGATGTCAAGGCATCAGGCCTAAAGAAAGTCGTTACGGCCTCCATGGCCGGCACAGTAGTCGAGTGGTATGAGTTCTTCCTCTATGCCTCCGCAGCCACCCTGGTGTTCGGCAAGATGTTCTTCCCCAATTCGGGGACGGAGCTGGACGGGATCATCGCCGCATTCGTCACGTACGCGGTCGGCTTCGTTGCCCGGCCTATCGGCGGCATCGTCTTCGGCCACTTCGGGGACAAGTTCGGCCGGAAGCAGCTGCTCCAGCTGAGCATCATTCTCGTGGGCATTTCCACGTTTGCGATGGGCTGCCTGCCCAGCTTTGCGCAGATCGGCTACTGGGCACCGGCCCTGTTGGTGTTCCTGCGCTTCGTCCAGGGCTTCGCCGTCGGCGGCGAATGGGGCGGCGCAGTGCTCCTCGTGGCAGAGCACAGCCCGAACAAGTCGCGCGGGTTCTGGGCCAGCTGGCCGCAGTCCGCCGTGCCGATGGGCAACCTGCTGGCCACCGGCGTCCTCTTCACCCTTTCCTCCACGCTGTCGTCCGGGGACTTCCTCGGCTGGGGCTGGCGCGTTGCGTTCTGGCTCTCCGCGGTGATCGTCATCATCGGCTACTACATCCGCACCAAGGTCCAGGACGCACCCATCTTCCTGGAGGCCCGCAAGGAAGTCACGGTCGAGAAGAAGGGCTACGGCGTAGCCGAAGTGTTTAAGCGCTACCCGCGCGGCGTCTTCACTGCCATGGGACTGCGGTTCGCGGAGAACATCCTCTACTACCTCGTCGTTACGTTCTCCATCACGTACCTGAAGGTCGTGGTCCAGACCGACACTGCCCGGATCCTGCTCCTGCTGCTCGTGGCCCACTTCATCCACTTCTGCGCCGTGCCGCTCGTGGGCAAGCTCTCCGACTCGTTCGGTCGCCGTCCGGTTTACATGGCCGGAGCGATTCTCGGCGGAACCTGGGGCTTCTTCGCCTTCCCCATGATGGACACCGGCAATGACATGACCATCCTCGCGGCGATCACGATCGGCCTGCTGTTCCACGCCCTGATGTACGCAGGGCAGCCGGCGATCATGGCCGAGATGTTCCCAACCCGGATGCGCTACTCAGGCGTCTCCCTCGGCTACCAGGTGACGTCGATCGTCGCCGGTTCACTGGCGCCGATCATCGCCACGTCGCTGCTGGGCAGTTTCAAGTCCTCCACCCCTGTTGCCCTTTACCTCGCGGCAGCCTGTGTGGTGACCGCCGTCGCGGTGTTCTTCCTCAAGGAAACCCGCGGCGTCTCGCTCCGGGACGTCGACGCCGCCGACGCCCGCGGCACCGCCGACCTCCTGGCGGCTGCCAGGAAGTAAGGGCGGCCATAGCCAGAAACAGCTGCCCGGACCCGCGACTGACGCAGGCCCGGGCAGCTGCGTGTCAGCCATCGATGCAGAAGACAGGAATCACCATGCGAGCAGCCGTCCTTTATTCCACCGTTCCGAGTCCCACCGATTCTTCCGGAACCAGCTACGCAGAAGCGAAGCCGCTCGTGGTGCAGGAACTGGACCGACCGGAACCGCGCGCCGGAGAGCTCGGCGTTGCCATCACCTACTCCAGCCTTTGCCACTCAGACCTGTCGGTGGTGGACGGTTCCAGGGTGAGGCCGCTTCCCATGGCGCTCGGGCATGAGGCCGTGGGCCGCGTCGTGGCCCTGGGAGCAGGCGTAACGGACATTTCCGTGGGGGACCACGTGGTGCTGGTCTTCGTGCCGAGCTGCGGGGATTGCCGGGCCTGCCGCTCGGGGCGCCCCGCACTCTGCCACCGGGCCGCTGAAGCCAACGGTTCCGGCGACCTCCTGCACGGGGAAGCGCTGCTGCGGACGCCGTCGGGGGAGCGGATCAACCACCATCTCGGAGTCTCTGCCTTTGCGGACTACGCAGTGGTGGCCAGGGAATCCGTGGTGGCCATTGACGACGACGTCCCGGACACGGTGGCGGCCATGTTCGGCTGCGCCGCACTCACCGGCATGGGGGCAGTGCTCAACACTGCCGCCGTCAAGGCCGGCCAGTCGGTTGCGGTTTTCGGACTGGGGGCCGTGGGGCTCTCCGCCGTCATGGCGGCGGCCCTCGCGGGCGCCTCGGGGGTGATCGCCATTGACCCTAACACGAGCAAACACCAGCTGGCACTGGAGTGTGGCGCAACGGCAGTGGGCACGCCGGATGATGCGCCGCGGCTGATCGCGGAGGCCACCGGCGACGGCGTGGACGTTGCGATCGAAGCCGTGGGTTCGGCCCGGGTGATTGCGTCCTGCCTGGAGCAGGTGACGAGGGGCGGCGCCGTGGTCTCGGTAGGCCTCCCGCATCCGTCCGCGGAGCTGACAGTCCCGGCCCTTCAGTTCGCGGGCGCAGGCAAGCGGCTGCTGGGCTCCTACATGGGTGACGCCGTGCCCAGGCGCGATATTCCCCTCTATCTGGGCTACTGGCGCGAGGGCCGGCTGCCCGTTGAGCTGCTGCACACGGATACGAAGCCACTGGCCGAGATCAACGAGGGGCTCGACGCCCTGGCCGCCGGAAAAGTGGTGCGGCGGCTGTTCCAGGCCTGACGCCATTCAGCGAGCCAGCAACTCCTGGCGTTCCTGTACTTCCTCCCGGATCGCCGCAATGACGGCCTGCACCCGGCCGGACCGCAGCGATTCGGGGCGCGCCACCGCCCAGATGGGGAGCTGTCGCTGGAAGTCGTGGGGAAGCACCGGCACGAAGTCCGGCTTGCCCGCCACCATGAAATTCGGCAGCAGGCCGATTCCCGCACCAAGGCGCACCGCCTCCACCTGGGCAAAGATGCTGGTGGCCTGGAAGCTGGACTTCGGCATCGGCAACTGCGAGGAGCGGTGTCCCAGCTCTGCCACCTGGAGCGCAGATTCAACGTAGGACACGAAGCCGTGCTGCCCCACGCCGTCGAGCGTTTCAGGCAGGCCGTGCTCGGCGGCGTACGCAGGGCTGGCGTAAAGCCGCAGGAAATAGTTGGTCAGGAAAATTGTCTGAGCGTTGCTGACATCGGTCCGGCCGACCACGACTTCGAGGTCCACGCCGGACCGGTTCTGGCTGACCTTACGGGTGGCGCTCAGCATCTCCACATTCAGCAGCGGGTGCCGGCGCTGGAGCCGGACCAGGGCGGGCGTGACGAATTCGGCGCCGAAGCCGTCCGACGTGCTGATCCGCACCAGCCCGGAGAGGGCATTTTCGTCGCGGCCGATGAGGCCGGACAGCGATCCCAGCGTCTCCTCAATGGCTTCGGCAGCGGCCACCGCCGACGCCCCAAGCTCCGTGAGTTCCCAGCCGTGCGGGCTGCGTTCCAGGGTGCGCCCGCCCAGCTGTTTGTCGAGGGCCAGGATCCTGCGGGAAATCGTGGTGTGCGTGGTGCCCAGCGTCTCGGCTACGGCGTTGAACCGGCCCAGGCGGGCCACGGTCAGCAGGATCAGCAGGTCGTCCGGACTCGGAAGCCGCCTCACGTGGTGTGCCTTTCACTCGTATGTGCATCAATGCACATGCCCTCTGTACTTTTTCCCCTTGATTGCACTGTAACAGGGTGTGATGGTGGACACAGGACTTCCGGCTAGGCCGGACACGAAGCAAAGGAGCTTATGCCATGGCAGTAGTCGGTTGGATCGGTCTGGGGAACATGGGCGGTTCCATGTCAGCAAACCTGGCAAAGGCAGGGCACGACGTGCGGGGATTCGACCTGAATCCCGCCGCCGTCGCCGCCGCAGAAGCTGGCGGAGTAAAGCCGGTGAAGAGCATCGCGGACGCCGTGAACGGCGCCGACGTCGTTTTCACCATGCTGCCCAAGGGCGAGCACGCCAAGGCCGTTTACCTCGGCGAGGAGGGCGTCCTGGCGCTCGCCGACGCCCGGACGCTGCTGGTGGACTCCTCGACGATCGACATCGCCTCCGCCCAGGAACTGCACGACGCCGCTGCTGCCGCCGGCTTCCGCTTCGTTGACGCGCCCGTCTCGGGCGGCATGAGCGGGGCCAAGGCGGGAACCCTCACCTTCATGGTGGGCGGCGAAGCGGGCGCCGTGGCTGACGCCACCGGGTACATCGAGCCCATGGCGTCCAACATCATCCCCACCGGAGGTGCCACCACGGGGCAGGCTGCCAAGATCTGCAACAACCTGATGCTCTTCATCAACCTTGCGTCCACGGCCGAGGGTGCCGTGCTGGCAGACCGGCTCGGCCTGGACAAGCAGGTGTTCTGGGACATAGCGTCTGTCTCCTCGGGGGACAGCTGGGCCCTGCGCACCTGGTATCCCGTTCCGGGCGTGGTCTCCACCGCCGCTTCAAACAACGATTTTGCGCCCACGTTCACGACTGAGCTGGCCAACAAGGACATCGGCCTGGCCATCAGCGCCGCCGAGGACACCGGAACGCCCCTCGAAATCGGCAAGCACGTCCAGCAGCTGTTCCAGCAGCTCATCGACGCCGGCGAGTCGGGCAAGGACTGCTCCATGATCATCAAGCTCGTAGACGGCTCGCTGGGGTCCGCCCGGTAGCAGCCGAGTTCAGGAAATCCCACCAGGCCCCTTCGCCGGAACGGCACGTACATTCGCCGTGCCCCGGATCGCCTTGCACTAAGAAAGAGACACCCATGGAAACCATTCCGCATTTCATCAACGGCAGCCGCGTCGGCGATGCCGATCGCTTCGGCCCTGTCTTCAACCCGGCAACGGGGGAGCAGGAGAAAGAGGTTGCCCTCGCCTCCGCCTCCCGGGTCGAGGAAGCCATCGCGGCCGCCAAGGCTGCCCTTCCCGGATGGCGGGCCACCAGCCTGGCCAAGCGCACGAACATCTTCTTCCGGGTCCGCGAAATCCTGACGCAGCGAAAATCAGAACTGGCGGCCATCCTCACCAGCGAACACGGCAAGGTGCTTTCCGATGCCGAAGGCGAGATCTCCCGTGGCCTCGAGAACATCGAGTTCGCCACCGGACTGTCCCACATGCTCAAAGGCGAGCGTTCAGAGCAAGTCTCCAGCGGCGTCGACGTTCACTCCGTCCGCCAGCCTGTCGGCGTAGTGGCATGCATCACTCCCTTCAACTTTCCGGCGATGGTGCCGCTGTGGATGATCGGCAGCGCGCTGGCCTGCGGCAATACCGTGCTGCTGAAGCCCAGCGAGAAGGACCCGTCCTCGGCCGTGTTCATCGCTGAGGTCTTCGCCGAGGCCGGGCTGCCGGCGGGCGTGCTGAACGTGGTCCACGGTGACAAGGAAGCGGTGGACGTCCTGCTTGAACACCCGGATGTGAAGGCTGTCAGCTTCGTGGGATCCACGCCTATCGCGCAGTCCATCTACAAGCGCGCGGCCGATCACGGCAAGCGCGTCCAGGCCCTCGGCGGAGCCAAGAACCACATGGTGGTCCTGCCCGACGCCGACCTCGACATGGCGGCCGACGCAGCGATCTCCGCGGCTTACGGATCCGCCGGTGAACGCTGCATGGCGGTCAGCGTGCTGGTGGCCGTCGGGAACATCGCCGATGACCTCGTGGCCGCAATCACCAGCCGCATGGCCACACTGAAGATCGGTCCCGGCACCGACCCGTCATCGCAGATGGGGCCGCTGATCACCGCGGAACACCGTGACAAGGTCGCCTCCTACGTGGCCGGCGCCGAAAACGAAGGTGCCACGGTCGTCGTCGACGGCCGCTCGCAGCAGTTCGATTCGAACGGCTTCTTTATCGGCGTCAGCCTCGTGGATCACGTGAAGCCCGGAATGAAGGTCTACGACGACGAAATCTTCGGCCCGGTCCTGTCGGTTGTGCGCGTTGATACCTACAACGACGCCGTCCGGCTGGTCAACGAGAACGAGTTCGGCAACGGCGTTGCCATCTTCACCCGCGATGGGGGCGCCGCGCGGCAGTTCGAGTTCGACGTCGAAGTCGGCATGGTGGGCGTCAACGTGCCGATCCCGGTACCCGTGGGGACCTTCTCCTTCGGCGGCTGGAAGAACTCCCTGTTCGGCGACACCCACATGTACGGGCCGGACAGCATCCGCTTCTACACGCGGGGCAAAGTGGTCACCACCCGGTGGCCGGACCCGTCCACGTCCGTCATCGACCTCGGATTCCCGCAGGTCGACTAAACGGACAACCGGTCGTCAGGCAGTCCAAGCCTCTGGCCTGCAGACAGCCCGTGCCCCGCCGCCAAAAGCAGCGGGGCACGGGCTGTTTCAGGTTCCTGCGAGGCTGCTCCACTGATCCAGTTCCGCCAGATTGGGTGCTTGGAACCGCTGCGAGGCCGACGGCGGCGGAGGAGTGCCGGGGGCGGCCGCCTCCCGCAGTGGATTGGGTTGCGGCCGCCGGTCAATGTCCGGGCCACAACGCGCAGACGCGACGTTAAATGTCGGTGGTGCCTGGAAGACTCAGTTCATGGATGCAGAGTCTTTCTACGGTCGAGGATCGGGTGCCTAAAATGGCTTCCAGGGCCGCGGGTGCTGTGACGGTCACCGAGGTGGCTGGCTTGCTCGCTGCTGTCCGCCCGAGGGCCGACAGCGCTGGGCTGATCGACCAGCTGCGAGGACTGGAGGACCTGAAGTCCGCCGCGGCCGCGTTGCAGGCGCGCATGACTGTGGCCTTCGATCTGCAGCAGCGCCGCGCCCAGGCCCGGGCCGGTGTTCCGGCGGCGGAACTGGGCAAGGGCGTCGCCGCGCAGATCGCCCTGGCCCGGCGGGAGTCCCCGGCCCGGGGTGGGCGGCTCCTGGGCCTGGCGAAGGCCCTCGCCACCGAAATGCCGCACACCCTCGCGGCCCTTGAGGCCGGTCAGCTAAACGAGTGGCGCGCGACGCTGCTGGTGAAGGAAACGGCGTGCCTGTCCGCCGTGGATCGCTGCGCCGTCGACGAGGAACTGGCGGCCGACGCCGGGACGCTGAGCGGTGCCGGTGACCGGGCCATCATCGCCGCGGCGCGTGCCGTGGCCTACCGGCGGGATCCGCGTTCCGTCACGGAGCGGGCCGGCCACGCCGCCGCGGAACGGCAGGTTAGCCTCCGCCCGGCCCCGGACACCATGGCGCTCCTGACCGCCCTGCTCCCGGTCACCGCAGGGGTCGCGGTCCATGCCGCCCTGACCCGGCACGCGGACTCCCTGCGCTCGGCCGGGGATCCCCGCTCCCGCGGACAGATCACGGCCGATGGCCTGGTCGAAAGGATCACCGGCACCCCCGGCGGGATCACCGGGATCGAGATCCAGCTCATCATGACTGACCGCACCCTCTTCCAGGGCGACTCCGAACCGGCCCGCCTCCCCGGCTACGGTGTGGTCCCGGCAGGCTGGGCCAGGAGTGCCGTCACGCCAGCACGCGCAGGCGTCAGCGGCAACGGCGATGCCGGCGCCGCCTTCGCAGAGCCGGCCCCGGGGAATGCCGCCGTTAACGTCTGGCTGCGCCGGCTCTACACCGCACCGGGCAGCGGAGAGCTCGTCGCGATGGACTCCCGCGCCAGGCTCTTCCCCGCCGGGCTGCGGCGCTTCCTCCAGGCCCGGGATGAGACCTGCCGCACGCCCTACTGCGACGCCCCGATCCGCCGCCACGACCACATCATCCCCTGGCACCGCGGCGGCACCACCACGCACGGGAATGGTGCAGGGCTCTGCGAGGCCTGCAACCACACCAAAGAAACCCCCGGCTGGACAGCGAAGCCCCGCTCCGGGCCCGTTGGCACGGGCCGGCTTAGGCACACCCTCGAGATCCGGACCCCGACCGGCCACACTTATCACTCGACCGCACCACCACCGCCCGGAACGCGCCAACCCGGCGTTACGTTGACAGGTACTACGTTGATGGGCATTAGGTTGACAGGCACTGGGTTCTCAAACCGGCGTCAACGCCGCGAACTCCTCCGGCGCGCCAAGACGCTCAAACGCGCCAGTCGCAATGGCGCATTGGCGGCGTAAAGACGCCCCCACCATGGGGGCGTCCACGAATTACCTCATCACTCGTCGGCAACCCTCATGGCCGAAGGCGGTGGCGTCGCCGGATAAGTTCGGATGAAGCCGGGCGCCAGTTGCCCGGGCCTAACCGTTCATGATGTCGTTGCGCCGGGTCATGTACTCCTCCATGGAGATTTCTCCGTTGCTGTACTGCTGGTCGAGTTCGGCCAGCTTGCGCGCGCGGAAGCCCTGCGGGGCCGACGGCGGCGGGGGCATCGAGGGGGCAGCTCCGTGCTGTGGCTGCGGGTGTTGCGACCGGGGAGGGCTGGCATTGAATTCCGGGCTGTCCTCGTAGGGGACCTGTCCCTGATAACCCTGACCCTGGTAGCCCGGGCCCATGGATCCAGGCTGGCTCGGGCCAGCGCCGGGGTACTGGGAGTTCGGGTACTGGGGGCTCGGGTACGGCTGCCCCGGGTATGGCTGGTCCAGCGGGGGAAGCTGCTGCTGGCCTCCGCCCGGGGGAAGGCCAAAGCCGCCGCTGAGGTAGTCCTGCTGGGTGTAGCCGTCCCGCGGCTGGTTGTTCGGCCGGCCCTGGTAGGAACCCGGGAACTGGTCCGGATACTGTCCGGAGAAATTCTGGCCTTGGTTCCGCCTCTGGACGGACCTCCGGTACATGCGCATTCCCATGGGGATGAGGAACGACAAAACAATGATCCAGAAAAACATGTTGTTCACGGTGCTGGGCCTCTCATGAGTGTCAATCCAGCTTAGTCCCCGGATCAAGGAGTGAGCCGGACAAGGAGCGGAGGCCGCCGGGTCACGAGACGCTACGCAGTGCTGTCCGTGCAAGCCCCGTGCCGTCCGTTCAGATGCGGGTCGTCGGCATTCCGAGGAACCCGCTATACCTTTCCACGGCCTGGGCCACCGCCGCCGCTGTTCCCTGGCCGTGCGTGGCCGCCTCCGATGCACCTCCGGCCGAAGGGCCGCTGGAAACGGCCATCCGGACGTCGAGTTCGCAACGCTGGTCGGGCGAAGCGGGCCGTACAAAGGTGTGCCGCCACGAGCCAGCCATCGCGCCGTCCAGCAGAACCACATGCATGGGAGTGTCATCCACCGGAAGGGCTGGGGCGACTCCGCCGAGGTAACCACGGGAGGCCGAGTACCCCATGATGTATTCGTCATAGCATTGGACCAGGTCGATGCGCGAGGAATGGTTGACAACGCCGTTACCGGCGCCGGCATCGCCGCGGGGGAAATCTTCCGGGCCGCGATAAAATACGACGCCGTCAATCACCGCGGTCTCCAAAGCCGCCGGATCGTCCGCCAGGACAAGCGACAGCCCCTGCCATACATCCGCCATCGTCTGCCCGGACCAGTGTGCGCAGTCCTTGACTGTGGCGGGTCCGCGGCTCCGGAAGTACCGCATTGCCAGGGCAGCGAGGGACTGTTCCCTTGGCGCCGCCGTCGCCTGTTTGGACGCCGCCGCTGTGACACGTTCGTCGAATGCCGCATACGTCTGCCGGAGCGCGCCGCCGGCACCCCGCACAGGTGTGCCGCTCACGAGCACGCCGCTGATCTCGGCGTGCATGATGAGGTACGCCAGGACGAGTCCCTTCGCGGGGAACCCCGCGCGCTGCAGTTCCGCCGCCAGCTGCTCCCGTGTGCGGTGCCGGGCGCCTGCGACCGCCGCCGCAAGTATTTCTCCGCTTCTTCCGGCCGTGGCCGCATCAATCCCGGTCCGTCGGTACATGCCGCCGTTGGCCTGGTGCAGGCGCGGTGCGGACAGGGCCCGGAGCCAGGGCAGATCATCGCGGTGCACAAAATGCCACGTGGGCCGGAGGATATGCGTCCGCAGGATCCGCCCGTCAGCGACGGCCCGCTCCACGTCGTCCGCCGTAGCGCCGGGCGTCCGCTGGGCAAGCGACCAGCGGGCATACGAAAACTCCTGCGCCTGAACGGCCAGCAGGTTTTTCAGGGCGTCCTCAGGCGAGGCCGCCAACGGGGCGCGGAGCTGCTGGCTTGCGAGCCTGATCCGGACGACGTCGTCCGGGCTAAGTCCGGGGTCGCTTCCTGCGGTGCCCGTCGTCATGCCGCATGGCCGTACGCGGCGTCGCGGCGGCTACCGGCGCACAGCATCTTCGGACCCGAGCGGACCTTCGCCGGAGCCCAGCGGGACACCCGGGCCGAAGACGGGTCCCGGCGTCGGGCGTTTGGGGGTGATGCCATCACCGGAGGAGCGGTGGCGCAGCCGGCGGACCACCCACGGCACGAAGTACTCCCGCGCCCAGACCAGGTCGCCGGTGCGGGCTTCGCGCCAGCTGCGCGGCGGCAGCGGTTTGGGCGACAGGGGTTCCAGGCTGTGCTGTACGTTCAGCGCATCGAGCACCATGGCAGCAATCGTGTGGTGGCCCAGCGGGGAGAAGTGCAGGCGGTCCTCGTTCCACATCTGCGGATCCTTCAGCTGCCTGAGCGACCACATGTCGGCGATGATGGCATCATGCCGGGCGGCGATGGTCCGGAGATTCTCGTTGTAGATGGCCACCTTGCTGCGTACCCGGCCCAGCACCGAGGACCCGGTATCCGGGCCGTTGAACAGGACCACCGTTGCACCGCTCATCCCCAGGATCTGCACCACGGGGTCGAGCTTTTCGGCCAGGGCGTCAGGGTCCCCGCCGGGGCGGATGAGATCGTTTCCTCCTCCTGAAAGGGTCACGAGGTCAGGTTTCAGGGCCACGCACGGGGCAAGCTGCTGGTCGATGATCTGCTGAAGCAGCCGGCCGCGCACGGCCAGGTTGGCGTAGGCGAAGTCGTCATGGCCGCGTCCCAGTTCCTCTGCCACGCGGTCGGCCCAGCCGCGGTAGCCGCCCGGGCTGCTCGGTTCGGGGTCGCCGATTCCCTCCGTAAACGAGTCGCCCATTGCGACGTAACGGCTCCATGGGTGGCGGCCTGACGGGCCTTGGGGACTCTGCATCGATTCCGTTCCGCTCACCTTCACATCCTGCACCGTCCCTGCCAAGCTACGCCACTGTAGGTAGCCACCGACGGGTAACTGTAAGAATGGACCCATGACTTTAGCCGACTCATTTCCTGCCCCCGTCGTTTTGTGGTCCAAGCCGGAGGAAGCCCGGGCCGGCAAGCCCCTGCTGGTCCTGCTGCACGGCTACGGAGCAAACGAACAGGATCTCCTCAGCCTGGCGGACATGCTCCCGGACGACTTCGCAGTGGCGTCCGTCCGCGCCCCCATTGCCATGGGCCCCGGCTTTTCCTGGTTCCCTTTGACCGGCTCGATCGAATACTCCGTCGATGCGGTCAAGGCTGCCTCCGGCTATATTCTTGACTGGATCGACGCCGTCAAGGCCAACCATCCGTCCGTCACGCTCCTCGGGTTCTCCATGGGCATGGCCATGGCCACCACCCTGCTTCGGCAGCGCCCCGCCGACTTTGCCGCCGTCGTCGGGCTCTCAGGTTTTGTTGTGGATGCGGGCGCCGACGGAGAGTTCCGGGACGCCGAGCTGGACGGCACTGTGCCCCTGTTCTGGGGCCGGGACCAGCAGGATCCCGTCATCACGCCGGACAAGATCGAGTACACGATGGGCTGGGTCCGCAGCCATGTGAAGCTGACCAAGGTCCTGTACACCGGAATGTGGCACGGGATCAACGCCCAGGAAATCGGCCACGTGTCAGAGTTCCTCACGCACGAGGTCCTGAGCAAGTAGCCGTTGGCGGCTAAAGTTCTGGCGTCCCCGGGATTATGCGCCGGCCGCGCTGATCCGGACGGTGCGGTTGTTGACCGTGACAGTGTCACCGTGATGGAGCTGCCGGCCGCGCCTGTCGTCGATTTCGCCGTTGACCTTGACCAGGCCGTTCTTGATCAGCTCAGTGGCCTCGACGCCGTCCTCCACGAGGTTCGCGAGTTTCAGGAGCTGACCGAGGCGGATCATGTCGTCGCGGATGGGGATGTCTTCGATTTCCTGGTTGCTCATACAAGCAATAATGCCCGAACTAAGGTGAACCCAATGACCCACGCACCGCGGCTGCCCCTTGCCGCAGGCCTTCTGATGGCCGTGGCCGCCGGCCTCGCCATCCCCGTCCAGGGGCGGATCAACGGTGCCCTCGGCGCCCGCCTCGGAGACGGAATCGCCGCCGCCGTGGTCAGTTTCAGCACCGGACTGGTGCTGATGATCCTCGTCTCGCTGGTCCTGCCCCGGGGGCGGGCCGGCCTTGCCCGGATCCTGCCCGCCGTGCGGGAGCGGCACTTCCCGCCTTACTACGTCCTTGCCGGCGGCATCGGCGCGTTCTTCGTCTTCGCCCAGTCCTTCACGATCGGGCTGCTCGGGGTCGCCCTGTTCACCGTGTCCACCGTCACGGGCCAGACGCTCAGCGGGCTGCTCGTGGACAGGCTCGGAATTGGTCCCGGCGGCAAGAAAGCGGTGACGGGCATCCGCGTGATCGGCTGCATCCTCACCATCGCTGCAGTGGCCTGGGCAGTGTCGCCCCGCTTCGGGGTAGGCGCCCCCTCCGGCGGAACCTCCGGCGGAGACCCCGCCCAGCTCATCCTGCCGGTGATTCTTCCCGTCCTGGCCGGGTTCCTCATGAGCTTCCAACAGGCGATGAACGGCACCGCCACCATGCACTACGGCACCCCGATCGCCGCCACCCTGGTGAATTTCGTTGCCGGCACCACCGTGTTGTGGGTCGCCTGGCTGATCAAAGTGGCCGTCGCCGGTGCTGGCAACCCGCTGCCGGCCGAGTGGTGGTACTACCTCGGCGGCCCGATGGGCTGCGTGTTCATCGGCATCGGAGCCCTGCTGGTGCGCAGCCTCGGTGTGCTGGTGACCGGGCTCGGCATGATCGCGGGCCAACTCCTGGGCTCGTTGGGGCTAGACCTCCTGGTTCCGTCGCCCGGCACAGTGGTGGAGGTTCCCACGGTGCTCGGCACCCTGCTGACCCTCGGAGCCATCGTCGTCGCCACGCTTCCGTGGCCGCGGGGAGCGTTCCGGAGGTAGCGCCCGGTAGGCTAGGACACGCAGCTTCCTGCACCGTTTTCCCCTTCGCATACCCCCGCCCGGCAACCAGCCGGAGTTCCGGGGCAAGACACCGCGGACCGCACCCAGCGGCCCTGTAGAAATTGGAGTTCCCATGGCAGCAAAATCCGTCCTCGACCAGGTCATTTCCCTTTCCAAGCGGAGAGGCTTCGTTTTCCAGGCCGGCGAGATCTACGGAGGCTCCCGTTCCGCCTGGGACTACGGCCCCCTCGGTGCAGAGCTGAAGGAGAACATCAAACGCCAGTGGTGGCAGTCCGTGGTACGCGGCCGCGAAGACGTTGTCGGCCTTGACTCCTCGGTGATCCTGCCCCGCCAGGTATGGGAAGCTTCCGGCCACGTCGATGTCTTTTCCGACCCGCTGGTGGAATGCCTTTCGTGCCACAAGCGCTACCGCGCGGACCACCTCGAGGAAGAATACGAGGAAAAGAAGGGCCGCCCAGCCGAAAACGGCCTCAAGGACATCGCCTGTGCCAACTGCGGCACCCGCGGCGAATGGACCGAACCGCAGGAATTTTCCGGCCTCCTGAAGACCTTCCTGGGCCCAGTTGCCAGCGAGGAGGGCCTGCATTACCTGCGCCCGGAGACCGCCCAAGGCATCTTCGTGAACTTCAACAACGTGCTCACCACGTCCCGGAAGAAGCCGCCGTTCGGCATCGGCCAGATCGGCAAGTCCTTCCGCAACGAGATCACGCCAGGAAACTTCATCTTCCGCACCCGCGAGTTCGAACAGATGGAAATGGAATTCTTCGTCGAGCCCGGCACCGACGAGGAATGGCACGAGTACTGGATGAAGGAACGCATGGCCTGGTACACCGGCCTGGGCATCCGTGAAGAGAACCTCCGCTTCTTCGTGCACCCGCAGGACAAGCTCAGCCACTACTCCAAGGGCACCACGGACATCGAATACCGCTTCGGCTTCCAGGGCTCCGAGTGGGGCGAGCTCGAGGGCATCGCCAACCGCACGGACTTCGACCTGTCCACCCATGCCAAGGCCTCGGGCACCGACCTGAGCTACTTCAACCAGGCCACGAACGAGCGCTACACCCCGTACGTCATCGAGCCGGCCGCCGGCCTGACCCGTTCCTTTATGGCCTTCCTGGTGGACGCCTACACGGAGGATGAGGCCCCCAACGCCAAGGGCGGAGTGGATGTGCGCACCGTGCTGAAGCTTGACCCGCGGCTGGCGCCGGTCAAGGCCGCCGTCCTTCCGCTGAGCCGCAACGAGGACCTGTCCCCGAAAGCCAAGGACCTCGGTACCCAGCTCCGCAAGAACTGGAACATCGACTTCGACGATGCCGGTGCGATCGGCCGCCGCTACCGCCGCCAGGACGAGATCGGAACCCCGTTCTGCATCACCGTGGACTTCGACACGCTGGATGACCAGGCTGTCACCATCCGTGAGCGCGACACCATGAGCCAGGAGCGCGTCTCCCTGGACAAGGTGGAGGGCTACCTGGCCGCACGGCTGATCGGCGCTTAACCGTGGCAATCCAATACCGCGAATGGCGCGAGGGCGACGACCTCGTGCTCCTGCAAATCTGGGGCGACCCGGAAACTGTCCAGGCCGGACAGTTCCGGGGGACGCTGGCGCCGTCGAGCAACGCACCCTGGCGGCGCTGCATCGTGGCCGAGGACGTCGTTGACGGCGTCGGCATCCCGGTTGCGGCCGGGGTGGTCCACGAGGCGACACTGCATCCGGAACGCCTGTGGGCGTACATTGAGGTGGCCCGGGACCACCGCCGCTCCGGCATTGGTTCCACGCTGCTCATGATGCTGCGCCGCGAAACCGAAGCATCGCCGTCGGGGGTTACCCGGCTGCGGTGCAAGGTGGAGCCGGGGACACCCGGTGCAGCGTTCGCCGAGGCGGCGGGGCTCGCTCCGATCCAGCGTTCGCAGCTCGTGGTGGTGGAGCCGGCGGCCCTGAAGCTTCCGGTCTTCGGGGACGGCTCGGAGGAAGCCGCAGCGGACCGGGTGGAGGACCTGGCTACGGGCTCGGTGGAACTGTCCGACGTTGTGGGCCGGTACTACACGTCCGTCCATGACTGGGACAGCCCAGGCCAGCTGAGCATCCCCACGGTCCAGCGGCTGTTCCTCGATGAGCTCAGCGGCGCCCACGGGGCGATCGTACTGCGCGCACCGAAGGCCAGCGCCTTCGGCCAGGGTGTGCCGCCGTCGAAGAAAGGCAGGTTGCAGGCCTTCGCCGTCAGTTACGCCCAGCTCAGCCCCGAACAGGGAGAGTCGGACCATCCCTCCGACGTGTTCCTCGGCCACGAACCGGAGATGGACGCAGATCAGGCGCAGGCCGCGGTCCGTGACCTGCTGGCGCTCATTGCGTACCAGCACCCGGTCCTCATGGAACTGGACGATTCGATGACAGCGCTCCGCGCCGTCGTCGAACCCCTGATGGAAGCCGGCAGGGCCCGCCGCCAGGGTTCCGAGACGTTCGTCGTCTCCGACTAGTCCGGACCACGGCGGCGGCCCCTGGCCAGGTCCTGGGCGTCCATCATTTGGCGTTCAGTCTCGGAGGGGGCGCCGCCGCCGAGGTCGGCGGGCATCCACCAGTCGCCCGGTCTCGGGACGACCGGGAAGCTGTCGATGCACGTGTCGATCCCGTTCTGCAGCGTTTCCCGGAGCTTCGCGGTTTCGGCCTCGGCATCGATGTCCGCCGCAAGGTTCACCGGCAGGCCAATGTGGATACGGACCGGTGCGCGCCAGGCTCGTCGTGCCGAGAATCCGTGGCCCACCACCACGTGCCCGGTGGCGATGATGGCCGGACCGGCGAGCCAGTGGTCCGCCGCGCCCTGGTGGATGAGGAAGCGGAGCTGAGCGCGGGCGTGCTTCCAGACCACCAGTTCGGCCGCGGCAAAGTCCACGTAGCCAAAGTGCGTGACGGCAATGACTGCCCCGCGGCCGGGCTGTACCAGGCGTGATGCCCCGTTCCGTGGATCAGGGGCGGGCAGGTTCTCCCCGCCCGTGACCATGACCCGGACCCGGAACAGCCACCGCAGGAAGAGGCCCGTGCGGACGAACAGCCGGTAGAAGCGGTCGTTCGGTTTGGGTGTCCACGTCACGGCTGTGTCCTGTTGCGCGTCTGGTGAGGGGGCCACGGGATGAAGCCGCTTGTCGACTTCACATACTCGCGGTAACCGGGGCGCCCGGACATGGATTTCTCCGTGAGCGGCTTCCCGGTCTTGCCGGCCAGCATCCAGATCATGAGCGCAGGGGAGAGGACCGTGAGGACCCCGGGCCAGGAATCCGCGGCGACCAGGAAGAGGCCCGCCCAGACGGCGGCGTCGCCGAAGTAGTTCGGATGCCTGGTATACCGCCACAGCCCGGTGTCCAGGACGGTCCCCCTGCGGGACGGATCCTTCTTGAACTGCGCCAGCTGCCAGTCGCCCACGGTCTCGAAGCCGAACCCGGTGACCCAGAGCAGGGCGCCGGCCAGGGACAGCCACCCCAGGGCACCGGCAGCGAACATGCCCGCCTGGACGGTCAATGAGACGAAGAACATCACCAGGCCCTGCGGGAGGTAGACGCGGCGGAGGGCATAGGCATTCCGGGAGCCTGCAGCGTCGTCGAGCATCGCAGCATAGCGGGGATCTTCATGACCGCCGCGGGCCCGCAAGCCGATATGCACGCCGAGCCGGAGCCCCCAGACCGCGGTCAGGGCGAGCAGCAGCAGGCGACGTCCGCTGTCACCCACTCCGGCCGACAGCACGAAGGAGACCGCCGCCACGGCCACGAAGCCCGGACCCCACGCCACATCCATGACGGAGTGCCTGCGCTGGGCAGTGGCCACGGCGAACGTCACGGCCAGTACCAGCACGACGGCGAGCGCAGTCCACGGCAGGCTGGCCAGGAAGCTGTCAAGCGGGAACGGGGTCACAGCACTTCCGGAATAGCTTGGGCGGATGGCGGGAGCAGCCGCTCCAGCGCCGCTGCAGGGGCCGGCGGGCGGCCGGCGTGGGTGCCGGTTTTCTCGATGAAGGCCGTCATCAGGAAGCCGGTGGCCAGGGTGTGCCAGAGGCGCACGCGCCGGAACATGAAGTGCCCGGCGCGCCTGAGCGAGACGTACCGGAGAACCTCGGCGTCCGGTGCCGCCCGCCGCGCAAACCGCAGGGACGCCGTCGGGCTCGTCCAGCGGTCCCGATCGCCGTGGACGATGAGCACCTTCCGCCCGGCCACCGGAGTCGCAGGAGTTGCGTCGTTGAGCCAGGGGGCGAGTGCCACCACGGCATCCACCTGTTCCTCGTCGGCCGCGCAAATGGCGGTCAGGCCACCCATGGAGTGCCCCAGCAGGTAGACCGGCACGCCCGGGTGCTGGTCGCGGATCTTGGCCATGGCCCAGCGGGCATCCTTCAACGGCGACATGTCCTCGCCATTCCAGCCGCGCACGCTGTTCCGCAGTATCCACACCGCAAGGCCATGTTTGCTGCCCGCCCGGTGCAGGTGCCGCGCGAACGGCACCATCCTCGCGGGGCTCAGGTGCCGGGCCTGGACAGGTTCGAACGAATGCGAACGGCCGCCGTGGAGGACCAGCGCCACCCCGCGGGTGACGCCGGCCGGATTCAGGACGGTCAGCACAGCTTCCGACGGCGGTGCCTCCCGTCGTGCGTCAGCCGGCGGCTGAGCTTGCGGCGACTCAGTTTGCGGTGGCGTGGCGTCTTGCGACGGCGCCCCCTCGGGATTGGCAGTGCTGCGGTGGCTCACTCCGGCATCCTCCGACTTTCTGGCGTCCATTTATCAACCCTATGGCGACCGCCGTAGAGTTCAAGCATGAGGTCTAACTGCTGATGGGTTCCGGTCACTCCCACGGTCATACGGGTCATTCGGAGCCGACGGTCCAGGCGATTGCCGCCCGCAGGAAGGCAAACCGGATTCTGGCCGCCGTGCTGATTCCCCTGACCCTGCTGACACTGGCGGCCATGGCGGCGCTCTGGCCGTCCGGCAGCAAGGAAGGCCTGACGCTGGCGAGCCCGTACACGGCGGCACCCGGCGTCACCTTTGATACCGGCCGGATCCAGCGCGTCGTCATTGAAGACTGCACGGGCGGGACAAGCCAAAACCCGCAGCAGGGCGGCCAGGCCGGGGGCGGATCCCAGTGCACCTTCGCCTTCACCGAGCCGGACAAGGGCGGCAGCCCCGTCAAAGTGGTGATCAACCCGGACGTCGCCAAATCGCACGGCGTGGACGTGGGGGACAACATCCGCTACCTGAACCTCAGCAACGCTCAGGGCGCCGCGGCCGGCGACGCACCGGCCGCCCAGGGGTCCCCGGCCTACATCTTCGTGGACTTCGTCCGGACCATGCCCATCATTCTGCTGGCCGTTCTGTACGCCGTGGTGGTCGTGACCGTGGCACGCTGGCGCGGGTTGCGTGCCCTGATTGGCCTCGTCGGAGCCTACTTTGTGCTGGTGAGCTTCATGCTTCCCGGTCTTGTGGAGGGAAAGCCGCCGCTGCTGCTGGCCGTGGTGGGCTCCACGGTGATCATGATCGGGGTGCTGTACTTCGCGCACGGTTTCTCGGCGCGGACCTCGACCGCGCTGCTGGGCACCATGTTCGGCCTGGGCATCACGGCACTACTGGCAGCCTGGGCAACAGACGCCGCGAACCTCGCGGGCGTGGGAAGCCACGACGCCGCCACCCTGGCGAACATCTCGGGCAACATCTCCATTTCAGGCATCATCTTGTGTGGACTCATCATTTCCGGGCTGGGCGTCCTCAACGACGTCACCATCACGCAGTCATCCGCGGTCTGGGAGCTGTACGAACTCGCCCCGCCACCAGCGCCCGCAAGCTGTTCACCTCAGCCATGCGGATCGGCCGGGACCACATCGCCTCCACCGTGTACACGATTGCCTTCGCCTATGCCGGCGCAGCCCTGCCCACGCTCATCATCGTGATGCTCTACGACCGGCCGCTGGGGGAGGCGCTCACCAGCGCCGAACTGTCCGAGGAAGTCATCCGCACGCTCGTGGGATCGATCGGCCTCGTCCTGGCGATTCCGGTCACCACCCTGATCGCCGTGCTCGTGGTCAAAGCCACCGGCATCCGGACCGGCGGCCAGGGCTCAATATCGCCCGACGACGTCGACGACACCGGCGCGCTCGCGGCCGCAGCAGCCGTGGCCGGCAGCGAACGTCCGGCGGCGGTTGCCTCCGGCGCCGCACCCCTCGCGGAGACACGGCGCGGCCGCCGCGAAGCCCAGCAGCTGAGGGCCGGAGAATAGCACTTGTGCCCGATTTGCCCGCCTTTGAGACAATGGACGGGTGACTGTAGTAGCAACGCCTCCCGCCCCCAAGCTGGAACTCCCGCCCCTGGAGCTCGGGCCGATCACGGTGGACACCCCCGTGATCCTGGCCCCGATGGCCGGCATCACCAACTCTGCCTTCCGCAGGCTCTGCCGTGAATACGGCGGCGGACTGTACGTGGCGGAGATGGTCACCTCCCGCGCCCTCGTGGAGCGCACGCCGGAATCGCTGCGCATCATTTCCCACGACGACGACGAGAAGGTCCGCTCCGTCCAGCTCTACGGCGTGGACCCCGTCACCGTGGGCCAGGCCGTGCGCATGCTGGTTGACGAGGACCGTGCGGACCACATCGACCTCAACTTCGGCTGCCCGGTCCCCAAGGTCACCCGGCGCGGCGGCGGCTCGGCCCTGCCGTGGAAGATCGATCTCTTCACCTCCATCGTGCAGACGGCGGTCAGGGAAGCGTCCAAGGGCGGCATCCCGCTGACCATCAAGATGCGCAAGGGCATTGACGAGGACCACCTGACGTACCTCGACGCCGGCCGCATCGCCCGCGATTCCGGAGTGGCCGCCGTCGCCCTCCACGGCCGCACTGCCGCGCAGTTCTATTCCGGCCAGGCCGACTGGTCCGCCATCGCCCGCCTGCGCGAGGCCCTCCCGGACATCCCCGTCCTGGGCAACGGCGACATCTGGTCCGCCGAGGACGCGGTGCGCATGGTCCGCGAAACAGGCGTGGACGGCGTGGTGGTCGGCCGCGGCTGCCAGGGCCGCCCCTGGCTCTTCGGGGACCTGCAGGCGGCCTTCGAAGGCAGCGACCAGCGCCACCGCCCCGGCCTGCGGCAGGTGGCGGAAGGCGTCTACCGCCATGCCGAGCTCATGGTCGAAACCTTCGGCAACGACGAATACAAGGCCCTGCGCGAAATCCGCAAGCACATGGCCTGGTATTTCAAGGGCTATGTGGTGGGCAGCGAACTGCGCACCCGGCTGGCCATGGTGACCACCCTCGAAGTGCTCCGCGCCACTCTGGATGAGCTGGACATGGATTCCCCGTACCCGGGCATCGACGCCGAGGGCCCGCGCGGCCGCGCCGGCTCGCCCAAACAGCCGGCCCTGCCCAAGGACTGGCTGCTGAGCCGGCAGATGGACGCGGACCAGACCCGCGACATTGCCGCCGCGGAACTGGATGTGTCCGGTGGGTGAAAGCCAGGTGGCCGAAAGCCAGATTGCCGGGAGCCCGATGACCCAGGCCCGCCGGCCGCCCCAGTTCCTGCCCGGCTACGAAGCCTTCGATTCCGCCCGCTGGGTGGAGGAACCGCCCAAGAGCACCTACCGTTCGGACTTCGAGCGGGACCGTGCCCGGGTGCTGCACTCCTCGGCGCTGCGCCGGCTCGGTGCAAAGACCCAGGTGGTGGCGCCGGACACGGATGACTTTGTCCGCACGCGCCTGACCCACAGTCTCGAGGTGGCGCAGGTGGGCCGTGAACTGGGACGTGCCCTGGGCTGCGATCCCGACGTGGTGGACACCGCGTGCCTCAGCCATGACCTCGGACACCCGCCGTTCGGCCACAACGGGGAGTCAGCACTCAACGAGATGGCCCACGCGATCGGCGGCTTCGAAGGCAACGCCCAGACCCTCCGGCTGCTGACTAGGCTGGAGCCCAAGGTCCTGGACCTGCAGGGCAGGCCGGCAGGCTTGAACCTTACCCGGGCAAGCCTGGACGCTGCGGCAAAGTACCCGTGGTCTGCCCTGGACGCGCCCGTGATCCATGGGCAGCGGACCAGCAAGTTCGGCGCCTACGAGGACGACCTGCCCATCTTCAACTGGATCCGGCAAGGTGCGCCCGGGCGGCGGTCCTGCCTGGAAGCCCAGGTCATGGACCTTGCGGACGATATTTCCTACTCGGTGCACGACGTCGAGGACGCCATCGTGGCGGGCCACTTCCAGCTGCGCTGGATGGACAACCCGGACCACCGGGCCCGCGTGGTGGGCTACGCCAAGCAGTGGTACCTGCCGCACAACGATCCCGCGGCGATCGACGCCGCCCTCGCCAGGCTCGAGGCCACGGACGTCTGGGTGCGCGAGGCCGACGGCAGCCGCAAGTCCATGGCGGCCCTGAAGGATATGACCAGCCAGCTCATCGGACGGTTCTGCCAGAGCGCGCTGGAGACCACCCGCGCCGTTTACGGGCCGGAACACCTGACCCGCTACAACGCCGAGCTCATGGTGCCGGACGAAACAGTCATGGAAATCGCCGTGATGAAGGGCCTCGCCACCACGTTCGTGATGACCACCGACCACCGCCAGCCCATTTACGAGCGGCAGCGTGAAGTTCTCCATGCCCTGGTGACCTCTTTGAACGCCTCGGGTGACCGGCACCTCGAGCCGATGTTCGCGGCCGACTGGCGGGACGCGGCCGACGACGGCGCCCGGCTCCGCGTGGTCATCGACCAGGTGGCCTCACTGACTGACGGCTCCGCGCTGGCCATGTACGAACGGCTCGTGGGCAGCCTGCCCTCGCTGTGGTGACGGCGGCAACAGTCAGCTCCACGCCGTGCGTCCCGCCGTCGCCGGCTTATCCAAAGTTGTCATACCCCAGGACTAGGATGTCTTTGTGGCTGGACTGATCAAACGTGAAGATATCGACGAAGTCCGCCAGCGTACCGACATCAAGGAAGTCATTGACGGCTATGTGACCCTCAAGGGCGCCGGGCTGGGCAGTTTCAAGGGCCTGTGCCCGTTCCACGACGAGCGGTCCCCGTCGTTCACCGTCCGACCCCAGGTGGGCCGCTACCACTGCTTTGGCTGCGGCGAAGACGGCGACGCCATTTCCTTCGTCCAGAAACTTGACCACTCCTCCTTCCAGGAGGCCGTCGAAAAACTTGCCGCCCGGATCGGTTTCGAACTCCGCTACGAAGACGGCGGCACCGGCCCCAGCCGGGAGGACGTGGGCAAGCGGCAGAGGCTCCTGGACGCCCACAAACTGGCCGACGAATTCTTCCGCGCCCAACTGCTGACACCCGGCGCCACCGAAGGCCGCAACTTCCTCCACGGCAGGGGTTTTGACCGCGCCGCGGCGGAACAGTTCGGCGTCGGCTTCGCCCCGCAGGGCTGGGACGCGCTGCTCAAGCACCTCCGCGGCCGCGGCTACACAGACGCTGAACTGAGGCTGACGGGCATGTTCTCCGAAGGCAACCGGGGGATCTACGACCGGTTCCGCGGGCGCCTGATCTGGCCCATCCGTGACATTGCCGGCGACACCATCGGCTTCGGTGCCCGCAAACTCTACGAGGACGACCAGGGCCCCAAATACCTGAACACGCCCGAGACCACGCTGTACAAGAAATCCCAGGTGCTCTATGGCATCGACCTCGCCAAACGGAACATCGCCAAGGACCGCCAGCTGGTGGTGGTGGAGGGGTACACCGACGTCATGGCCTGCCACCTGGCGGGGATCCCGACGGCGGTGGCCACCTGCGGGACGGCGTTCGGCGCCGACCACATCAAGATCGCCCGGCGGCTGCTGTCCGACGACGGCACCGGGGGAGAGGTCATCTTCACCTTCGACGGCGACGCGGCCGGCCAGAAGGCCGCCCTCCGGGCGTTTGAAGAGGACCAGAGGTTCGTCGCACAGACCTACGTGGCCGTCGAACCCACGGGAGCCGACCCCTGCGAGCTGCGCCAGGCCAAAGGCGACGCGGCCGTCCGCGACCTCATCGGGACCCGGCGTCCGCTGTTTGAATTTGCCATCAGGGCCTCCCTGAAGCGGCACAACCTGGACACGGTGGAGGGCCGTATCGCTGCCCTGCGTGAAGCCGCGCCCGTCGTGGCGCAGATCCGCGATGCCGGCATACGCCCCGGCTACGCCCGGGAGCTGGCCGGCTGGCTCGGCATGTCCGTCGAGGAGGTCAGCGGAGCGGTGGCCGTCGCCGCGAAGCGCGCCGCCCAGGGCGGGGCCCCCTCCCATGGTGCGGGGCCCGGCGTCGGTGCGCTGCCGCCGTCGGGCGTGGTGCCGTCCTTCAACCGTCCCGACCCCCGGGACCCCGTGGCGTCCATGGAGCGGCAGGCGCTGGAAGTGGCCCTGCAGGAGCCCGGCATGCTTGAGGGCGGGACCTGGGACCGGTTCAGCGCCGCCGGGTTCCGGACCCCGGCCTACCAGGCCGTCCACGACGCCATGCGCGCCTCAGGGCCCGGGCTGACCGGTGACCCCGTGCGCTGGGTGGAGCAGGTGATGCACGAGGTCCCGGAACCGCTGCGGCCGCTGGTCTCGGAGCTTGCCGTCGTCCCGCTGCCCGCCAGCAACGCCGAGGGCGTCCTGAAGTACTGCCGCGACATCCTGGCCCGGCTGTTCGAACTCCAGATCACCAGGGTCAAGGCAGAGAAGATGGGGCAGCTGCAGCGCCTCGACGCGTCGGCCGATCCTGAGGAATTCCAGCGGCTGAACCGGGAGCTGATGCAGCTGGAGATGGAGCGCAGGGCCCTTCGCTCGGACGCCTGAGGCGCCACCGGCCGGCACGGGGGAGCTCGATTTCGTTTCCCGGCGGGGTGTTTGCTAGGCTAGTACCCGCTTCATTCCTCCTTAGCTCAATTGGCAGAGCATTCGACTGTTAATCGAAGGGTTGCTGGTTCAAGTCCAGCAGGAGGAGCGCACAGTCCCCGTTCCGGCCTCCGGAACGGGGACTTTTTTATACCCGGGCGGGGTATTTCTCCGCTCGGCCGGGCCGATTTCCCATAGCGCCGGAACCTTTGCTAATGTCGTACCTGCTTCATTCCTCCTTAGCTCAATTGGCAGAGCATTCGACTGTTAATCGAAGGGTTGCTGGTTCAAGTCCAGCAGGAGGAGCGCACAAAGTCCCGCAGCCGGCTCACCGCCGGCTGCGGGACTTTTTTTCATGTTCTGGTGTGGGCCTGCTTTCAGACGAAATCCATCTCGACCTGGAGGAACCGTTCGGCCTCGGCCACGGCGGCTGCGAAGGCCTCACTCTCGGTGGGCGGGGTGCGGGGCTGCCGCGGATGCCACTCGTGCGGCGAGGAGTGCACGCGGGTGAAGCCGCCGTCGGGCGGGGCATAGAAGATACCGAAGCGCTGCACAGGCCACTCCGGGGAGGTCTCCGGGGCCACGAGCAATGCCGCGTTGAAGGCCGGATTGAACCATTGGGCAATGGGGCGGCGGCGGTCCTCGGTGAAAAGTCCCGCCGCATAGAGAGCTGCCGACTGCGCACTGGTCTGGGTGCACAGCCGGTCCCACCACAACGGCAGTATGCCGGCGTCGCACCGCTGCCACGTGGCCGGGAGTGGGTGATGATCCTGCCAGTGGGGCACGTATCAACTTTATCTCGCAGCGGGCCGCGCGGAACAGACCCGTGCGGAGCCTCCGGGGCACCGGGGGTGCCTGTCCTCAGGGCCGGTTCCAGGGCCCCGGATTGACCCGGTACAGCAGCGCGGAGCCCGCCACGGCACCGAGGATGATGCCCATCGCAGCGTTGCCAACGGCCCTGCCGGCAAAGTAGCCTGCGACGCCGCCAAGGATCGCTCCGAGGAACAGCCCGCGGCGGTTGCGGTGCGGTTTTCGAGTCATGCGGCCAGCGTACCCGCGGACAGTGTGCGTCGGTGGCTCCGTGTATTGCTGGACCTTGGCTTGCTGGACCTCGCCTTGCTGGACCTTCGCATGGCTGGACCTTGGCTTGCTGGTTCCGCGAATCAGTGGATCGACGGCACGGTCCTGGGGCGAACCACGATCCACAGGGCTGCGGCTGCGAGGAAGATGCAGCAGGCCTGGACTGCACCCATGGGCGTGGCCGAACTGCCGCCCAGCCAACCCACCACCGGTGAGATGATGCCGGCCATGAGGAAGGTGGAGGCACCCAGCAGGGACGCAGCCGTGCCCGCCTGCGCGCCGTGGCTGGCCAGGGCGAGGACCTGGACGCTCGGGAAGGTGAAGCCTGTCCCGAGGATGTAGAACCAGAGCGGGACCATCACGCCCCAGAGCCCGAATCCCAGCTGGTCGAAGACGACGATCAGCAGGGCCATCAGGAACATCCAGGCGGTGGAGCCGGCCAGAATCCATTGGGGCGGGACCCGCCGGATGAGCCTCGAACTGGTCTGGACCCCGGCCACGATACCCAGTGAATTGATGCCGAACAGCAGGCCATATTGCTGCGGCGTGAAACCGTAGATGTCCTGGAAGAGGAATGGCGACGCGGACAGGTATGTAAACAGGCCGCCGAAGTTCATGCCGCCGACCAAAAGGAGGCCGACGAAGATCCGGTCGGAGAAGAGCGTGCGGTACCGCTCGCGGGCCGTCATCCCGGACTGGCCGCGTTTCTCACGCGGCAGCGTCTCGCGGACCAGCAACGTCGCGGCGATGATCACCAAAGTGCCGTAGCAGGCCAGGAAAACGAAGATGCCCGGCCACGGCATGGCCAGCAGCAGCTGGGATCCGATCACGGGAGCAAGGATGGGTGCCAGGCCATTGACCAGGGCCATGCGGGAGAACATCCGCACCATGGCGTAGCCGCTGAACAGGTCGCGCACCATGGCCATGGCCACCACGCCTCCGCCGGCGGCACCGATGCCCATCAGGACGCGGAACAGGCCGAGGGTTCCGATGTCTGTGGACAGCGAAGCCCCCACGGAGGCGGCAATGTGCACGGCGGTGGCCAGGATGAGCGGCAGCCGCCGGCCGAACTTGTCGCTGAACGGGCCCACCACCAGTTGCCCCAGCGCGAAGCCGACGGTGGTGCCTGTCAGGGTCAGCTGGACGGCGGCCTCCGAAACGTTCAGGCTTGCCTCCAGCGCGGGGAAGGCGGGCAGATAGAGGTCCACCGTGAAGGGTCCCAGGGCGGTGAGGGCACCAAGAAGAAGGATGTACCGGAATTTCTGGCGGCGGCTCAGGGCGTCGCCCGGGTTGGTGGTGGTCACAGAGATCAATCCTAGGGCGCAAAGATCATACTTTTACAGCGTTGGAGGGCTCGCCGGGAAGAAATTCCAGAAGTTGCGGCTGACCCTGAATGATAGTTTTGTCAGCGGGGGCGCGCTGAGCCACACGCGGGCCCCGCAACAGCCGAAGAAGAATCGACTAGGGAACCAGTTAGGCGGAACCTATGAGCGGGCGTCACAGCGGGCGGGCCAACCAGGGATTGCGTATAACTGCGCTGCCAAAAACGTTGAAACTCATCTTTAAACTGGCGCCGCGCCAGCTCAACGACGAGATTGCCCTGGCCAAGTTCGAGGTCAAGCGCAAGGGCAAACAGCTCGGCGTTGCCGGAGCCTTCTTTGGTGTGGCCGCCGTCTTCCTGGCGTTCCTGGTGACCGGGCTGATCGTCGCAGCCATCATGGGGCTCGCCACCGTGATGCCGGCCTGGCTCGCGGCGCTTCTGGTGTGCGCGGTATTCCTCCTCATCGCGCTGATTGGCGGGCTTATCGGCCTCCGGAAGTTCAAGAAGGCCATGCCGCTGGTCCCCGAGGAAACCATCCGCGGCCTGAAGCATGACCTTGGGATCGCCAAGGAGGGCTCGGACTTCGACGCTGCCTTGCTGGATCCCAACTCGCCCCAGGCCAAGGCAGCCAAGGAAGCCAAGGCTGCGGCCAAAGCCAAAGCCAAGGCGGACAAAGAAGCGAAGGCTGCCGCAGAGGCCGTTGACGTGCCGGCCGTTACTGAGCCCGAACTTCACCGCCGCCTGGCGCAGCGCCGCGAACACCTGACGGGGGTCCGCGACGAACTCAGCGAGGAAATCGACGTCAAGACCCAGGCCCAGGCCCTGCTCGGCACAGCCAGGCACCGCCTGGACCAGGGCAAGGACAAGCTCAAGGACGGCAAGGAGCGCGTAGGCGAAAAGTTTGCGGCCTTGTCCGCTTCAGCGTCTTCCTCCGGAGGCACGGCCGCAGGTTCCTTGCCGGAACAGCTGGAGGCACGGTGGAAGCCGCTGCTCGCCTTCGCCGCGTCCACCGCCGTTCTGCTTGCCCTGCTGCGCAAACTGTTCAAGAGCTGAGTGTTGCCCTGAACTCTGACAGGAAGACACCGCCGGCCATGGAGAGGGGGACCGGATGAGGTTTATCGGCGCTGGTTCCCGGCCCGGCCAGCCGCACGTCGATCACGATCTGGTCTTCACTGTCCCCAATCTCATCACGGTGCTGCGCTTCATGGGCGTGCCGCTTTTCATCTGGCTCGTGCTGGCACAGAAGGAATACGGGTTCGCCGTGCTGGTGCTCGCCATCATGGGCAGCACCGACTGGGTGGACGGTTACGTTGCCCGCCGGTTCAACCAGGCCTCCAAGCTGGGCAGGGTCATGGACCCTATCGCTGACAGGCTGGCGCTGCTCTCCGTGGCGGTGACGCTGGTGATCGCCGGTGTGGTGCAGTGGTGGTACCTGGCTGCGCTCGTGATCCCCGACGCCGTGTTGCTGACCATGTCGCTCTTCTATTTCCACAGCCATCCGGATCTGCCGGTCAGCCGGATCGGCAAGGCCCGCACCGGCCTGCTGCTGCTGGGCACTCCGCTCCTGGTGCTGTCGAAGCTGGACATTCCTTCTGCCGCTGCCTTCTTTGTGGCCGCCTGGATCGTGCTCGGCCTGGGGCTGATCGGCCACTGGATTGCGGCCTACAACTATTTCTGGGCCATCCGCCGGAAGGGCACGATGCTTACTGCCGATGGCGGGGACAGCTGATGGTGTGGCTTGCCGTTTTCCTTGCGGTGATGGGCGCGTTTTTCCTTGCCTTTGGCGCCCAGCGCCAGGGCAGCGCGGTCAAGGCCGATACCGGCGGCCTGGCCCTCAGCTCCAACGGGTTCCTTCGCCTCCTGCGCAACCGGCGGTGGGTCTTCGGCTTGCTGCTCCTGTGCACCGGCATGGTGATGAATGCGACCGCACTGGTCACAGCCCCGTTGACTGTGGTGCAGCCGATCGGTGCCATCGCGTTGGTGGTCACCACAGTGGTCAATTCCAAGGACCAAGGGCTGAGCATCAACCGGGCCACCGTAGTGGCCATCACCGCATGCGTCACCGGCTCCGCGCTGTTTGTCCTGCTTGCCGTGAACGTCACGCAGGAAAACCACCATGTGAGTTCCGACGACGAACTCACCATTGTGCTGCTGCTCGCCCTTGCCGTGGGTATTTTCGGCACCCTCGCGGCCATGTTCAAGCACCGCATGAGTGCCTTTGTCTACATTCTTGGCGCCGGCGTGCTGTTCGGATTCGTGGCGGTGCTGACCAGGATTATCGGCAAGCACTTGCTCGACCCCAACGGCCTGGGCCTGCTGAACGTGCAGTGGTATACCGTGCTCGCCATTGCCGCAGCAGGCGGGCTCGGATCCTGGTTTGTCCAGAGTGCCTACTCCACCGGGCCGCCTGATCTCGTGATCGCCGGCCTGACCGTCATCGACCCCATTGTGGGCATCGCGATCGGCATCGCCATCCTGGGTGAGCTGCGGCCCGATGTCCACGCCGTGATGGCGATTGCCATGGGTACGGCGGCAACCCTTGCTATCGTGGGAGTAATCGCCCTCTCCCGGCACCATCCCGAGGTCACCAAGCGGAAGAAAGACGCTCGGAAGGCCGCTGGCAGGGCGTCCCACTAGCCGACTTTTCACAGCGGGCCAGGCGCAAAACGTGCCAGCGGCCACCCGGCGTGGACAGCCGCAGCTGAACACGCCGTGACCACCAGGAGCTCTCCACGTGACCATGCCCGATGCCCAGCGTCCCCTGACCATCCTCATTGCGGCCGACACCTATCCGCCCCACGTCAACGGAGCCGCCCAGTTCGGCTACCGGCTGGCGAAGGGCCTGACCGGCCGCGGACACAACGTCCATGTCCTTGCTTGCCGGCCAGACAAGGGCAGGAGCTTCACGGAGTTCCGCACGGAAGCAACCGTTCACCGCCTTCGCTCGCACGGCGTCTTCACGCATGAGTATTTCCGGATCTGCCTTCCCTGGGAGATCAAGAAGGAGATCAGCCTCCTGTTCGACAAGGTCCAGCCGGACGTGGTGCACATCCAAAGCCACTACATGATTGGTGAGCACGTGCTCTACGAGGCGGTGAAGCGTGGCATCCGGATAGTTGCCACGAACCACTTCATGCCGGAAAACCTCAATCCGTTCCTGCCGTTCCCGCAGTGGTTCAAGGACATCATCGGGAAGATTTCCTGGCGGGACATGGGCAAGGTGATGGGCCAGGCTGACGTCGTCACGACGCCCACACCGCTGGCGGCGAAGGCGATGCACCAGCATGCCTTCCTCCGCAAGGTCCTGCCGCTGTCCAACGGCATCGACTCGGCCGCTTACGAACTGAAGCCGGACGAGGTCATCAAGCCGCACGCCCATCCGACAGTGCTGTTTGCCGGCCGCCTGGCGGAGGAGAAGCACGTCGATGTGCTGATCAAGGCCGTGGCGGCCGCTCCCGCGGACTTGAATGTGCACCTGGAGATCGTTGGCGGCGGCGAGGTCCGCCCTGCCCTGGAGTCCCTCGTCCACCGGCTTGGACTGCAGGGCCGGGTGAAGTTCCTGGGCCTTGCCAGCGACGAAGAGCTCCGCGAGGCCTACATCCGGGCGGACATCTTCTGCATGCCGGGAACCGCCGAGTTGCAGTCCCTCGTTACCCTTGAGGCGATGTCCGCCTCTACTCCCGTGCTGCTGGCCGACGCCATGGCGCTACCGCACCTGGTGCGGGACGGCGAGAACGGCTACCTGTTCACTCCGAATGACAGTGCGGACCTGTCAGAGAAGCTGACGCGGATCCTGCGCCTGCCGGCCGAGGAGCGGAAGGCCATGGGGCACGCCAGCCGCTGCATGGTGGAGCCCCACAGCATCCAGGGGACCCTGCAGACCTTTGAGGATCTGTACCGCGGCGCGAGCTACGACGACAAAGTGGTCTAGAAGGACGTCGTCTGGAAGAAGGTCTTCTGGAAGCAGGCCGTCGAGGGGTGCGTGGTCTAAAGCCGTTCGCCAGTTTGCTAGAGTGTTTCTGCCCCTCAGATGACGGGCCCCGGTCAGGGGCCCCGGAATCGGGGGCGGGGGGCTATAGCTCAGCTGGTTAGAGCGCGGGACTCATAATCCTAAGGTCCTCGGTTCAAGTCCGAGTAGCCCTACCCGTTCTGCACAGAGCCGTGACCGACGTTTCAACGTCGGTCACGGCTCTTTCTGCTTTCCGGGGGGCCCGGTCTCCGGGCCTGCCTCGTTCCCCGGGAAGGATGTCGTTTCCGGGGGCTTTGTTTCCCGCGGCAACTGCGGTAAGTTACTGGTCAGTAACATATCTTAGGTGCAATGCCCGGAGTCTCTCAGGTCACTGCTGATCACCGCGAAGGAACACCATGTCCGAAGCCGCAATTGACATCAACAACCTTCCCTATGCCGACGGAGACTTTTTCGCCTTCGAGCAGTTGCTCAACAGCAAGGAGCAGGACCGGCTGGCCGAGATCCGCGCTTTCCTGGCCCGCGAGGTGAAGCCCATTGCGGTGGACTGCTGGAACCGTGGCGAGTTCCCCATGGAACTGATTCCCAAGCTGGCCGAGATCGACCTCGTCAGCCCAGTGCGGCGCCAGGGCTACTCCAATCTTTTTGCCGGCATTGTGCACGCGGAAGTCACCCGGGCGGATACGTCCATCGCCACGTTCATGGGCGTCCACGACGGCCTTTTCACCGGATCCATAGAAGCGCTGGCCTCCCGGGAACAGCAGGATGCCTGGCTGCCGGACGTTTACTCCCTCAAGAAGATCGGCGCCTTCGGCCTGACGGAACCGCTGGGCGGCTCCGACGTTGCGGGCGGAACCCGCACCACGGCACGGCGCGACGGCGACCACTGGATCCTCAATGGCGCCAAGCGCTGGATCGGCAATGCCACATTCTCGGACTGGGTGGTCATCTATGCCCGGGATGTGACCGACAACCAGGTGAAGGGCTTTCTGGTGGACACCACCCTCCCCGGGTTCAGCGCCACCAAGATCGAGAACAAGATCTCCCTCCGGACGGTCCAGAACGCGGACATCACACTCGAGAACGTGGCAGTCCCGGAGTTCTTCAAGCTGGCCAACGCCGACAGTTTCCGCGACACCAACAAGGTCCTCAAGGTCACACGCCTCGCCGTGGCCTGGCAGGCTGTGGGCCAGCAGCTGGCCGCCTTCGACGTCGCCCGCCGCTACGCTGTGGAACGCCATCAGTTCGGACGCCCGCTGGCCTCCTTCCAGCTGGTGCAAAGCCAGCTTGTGCAGATCCTGGGGAATGCCGTCAGCTCCATGGGCATGATGGTCCGCCTGTCACAGCTGGAAGACGCCGGGCAGGCCAAGGACGAACAATCAGCGCTTGCAAAGGCCTTTACGACCGCCCGCATGCGGGAAAGCGTGGCCATGGGCCGCAGCCTGCTGGGCGGAAACGGCATCGTCACCGACTTCGAGATGGCCAAGATCTTCGCCGACGCCGAGGCCGTCTACTCCTACGAAGGGACGCACGAAGTGAACACCCTGGTCACGGGGCGCGCCATCACCGGCGTTTCGGCCATCGTCTAGTGGTCCGGCCATCGTCTAGTCAGCGCCGGTACCAGCCGGCTGCCCCCTCCTGACGCGTGCGGTCAGCCGGGAGGATCCCGCTCCAGTGGCAGAAGGATCGATGGCCTCAGATCCAGGACGAATTGCAGTGGATTCACATAGTCGTCTCCCCGGCGCACACCCCAGTGAACGCATGGCGTCGCCCCGCAGTGCCCGGGGAGCAGCGTGCCCAGGGGGTCTCCCTTGCCCACGGCGTCGCCCTTCGAAAGTGTGCTGCGCACGGGTTCGAAGCTGCTGCGCAGGCCGTTGCCGTGGTCAACGGTGATGACGGGCCGGTCCACCACAACTCCCACGAAGCTGACGGTGCCGTTCTCCGGGGAGGTGACGGGGGCGCCGTCGGACGCCGACCTGAGGTCCACGCCGCGGTGCCCGCTAAGCCACGGCTTGTCCGGCGGATCGAAGGCCCGCAGCACTGCGGGCCGGGGAGTGAGCGGCCAGATCCACGACGGCGCAGCGGGCGGCACAACCGCCGGACTGAGCCCGGTGCCCGGCGGACCGTTTCCTGGAACAGCCGAGGGCGCCGCGGCCGCAGCGGCGATCAGGAGAGCTGTCAGGAGGACGGAGGCTTTCATCTGTCCAGCTTTGCGCCTATGCCGGATGGTGAAAACAGGCGTCGCGCCGTATGTGGAAAACGCCCGCGGAGTCGTGGAAGTTGGTGCATCGGCGGCGGACCGCTGTAGTACACTTGACGGAGCAGTTTGCTGTGCCCTCAACGTATTCCAATTCTCTTGGGTAGCGTCAGCACGCCCCATTCAGGAGTGCGGGGGAGCAGCAGCTGACTACGCGTATCCAGCCCTCCAGCACCGGAAGCCACAGGTTCCCGGCGGAGGATTGTGCCTCTTGCGGTCAGGTCCGGCAACGGTCCTGATGAGAAGCGCAATGGATGCCAGGAGCAACGCCTGCCTTGGGCGAAGCTAATTAACCGTCAACTATTGGCAGGGTAAGAGCGGCCTACGGGCTCTCTCATGAATGACCTGCCGGAAGGAGCGTCGGCATGCCCGTCGTAACCATGCGCCAGCTGCTTGACAGCGGCGTCCACTTTGGACACCAGACACGTCGTTGGAACCCGAAGATGAAGCGATTCATCTTCACGGAGCGCAACGGCATCTACATCATTGACCTCCAGCAGTCGCTGTCCTACATCGACCGCGCGTACGAGTTCGTCAAGGCCACCGTTGCACACGGCGGCACCGTGCTCTTCGTCGGCACCAAGAAGCAGGCCCAGGAAGCAATTGCCGAGCAGGCCACCCGCGTTGGCCAGCCGTACGTCAACCAGCGTTGGCTCGGCGGCATGCTGACCAACTTCCAGACGGTTGCCAAGCGTATCCAGCGCATGAAGGAACTCGAAGAGATCGACTTCGACGACGTCGCCGGTTCCGCTTACACCAAGAAGGAACTGCTGCTCCTCCGTCGCGAACTCACGAAGCTTGAGTCCAACCTCGGTGGTATCCGCAACCTCACCAAGGCACCTTCAGTGCTCTGGATCGTGGACACCAAGAAGGAACACCTGGCTGTTGACGAAGCCAAGAAGCTCAACATCCCGGTTGTGGCCATCCTGGACACCAACTGCGATCCCGACGAAGTCGACTTCCCGATCCCGGGCAACGACGACGCCATCCGCTCCGTGAACCTCCTGACCCGCGTTGTTGCTGACGCTGTTGCAGAGGGCCTGATCGCCCGCAACCAGCGTGCAACCGGCACTGCCGAGACCCCGGAAGAGCCGCTGGCCGAGTGGGAGCGCGAACTCCTCGAGGGCAGCAAGGCCGAAGCCGCCGCTGCTGAGGCACCTGCTGCTGAGGCACCGGTTGCAGAGGAAGCCCCGGCTGCTGAGGCGCCGGCTGCTGAAGCTGCCCCCGCTGCAGAGGAAGCCCCGGCTGCTGCCGAGGCCACCGACGCCGAGAAGTAAACAACTCCACCGGGATTTCCCGGCGCTGTTCCCAGCGCCGGGGTAACTGACAGGATGGCGGCTCACCAGGTGAGCTGCCGTCCTGTCGGTCCGTACACCACATAAATTTTCTAGACAGAGGGGTTCACATGGCGAACTACACTGCCGCTGATATCAAGGCTCTGCGCGAGCGCACCGGCGCCGGCATGATGGATGTCAAGAAGGCTCTCGACGAAGCCAACGGCGACGCCGAGAAGGCTATCGAGATCATCCGCATCAAGGGCCTGAAGGGCGCTACCAAGCGTGAAGGTCGTTCCACCGCTGAAGGCCTGGTTGCTGCCAAGGTCGACGGCAAGGTCGGCGTGATGATTGAAGTCAACTGCGAGACCGACTTCGTGGCCAAGGCTGACAAGTTCATCCAGCTCGCCGACAGGGTCCTGGCCATCGCCGTCGAGTCCGGCGCAGCCGACCTCGAGACCCTGCTCGCCACCGACGTGGACGGCAAGCCGCTGTCCGAGGTTGTTGTCGAAGAGGGCGCCATCCTCGGCGAGAAGGTAGTAGTCCGCCGCATCTCCCGCATCGAGGGTGCCACGGTCGACGCTTACCTGCACAAGACCTCCAAGGACCTTCCGGCCCAGGTCGGCGTTCTGTTCGCCGTTGATGGTGAAGGTGAAGCTGCTGCCACCGCAGCCCACGACGTCGCGGTCCACATCGCAGCCATGGCCCCGAACTACCTCTCCCGCGAGGATGTTCCGGCTGACCTGGTCGCGTCCGAGCGCCGCATCGCCGAGGAGACTGCCAAGGCCGAGGGCAAGCCCGAAGCCGCCATGACCAAGATTGTGGAAGGCCGCGTGACGGGCTTCTACAAGGGTGAAGTCCTGGTCGACCAGGCCTTCGCCAAGGATGCCAAGAAGTCTGTTGCGCAGATCCTCGAAGAGGCCGGCGTCAAGGGAACAGCCTTCACGCGTTTCCGCGTCGGTTCCTAGTCAGACACGCAAGGGGGGTGGTCACTTCGGTGGCCGCCCCTTTTGCATGCACCGGCCACAGCGGGATATGAGCTTTGGCCGCACAGCACGATAACCTAGCTCAGAACTCACCAACGGGAAGGCACCATGGAAGCCGTCAATACTTCAGTCCAGTCAGAGAAGAGCAGGCGCCGGGTCCTCCTGAAGCTGTCCGGTGAGGTCTTCGGAGGCGGCAAGCTCGGCGTCGACCCGGACACCGTCCGCGGAGTCGCCAAACAGATCGCCGCAGCCGTTCCCGACGTCGAGGTTGCCATTGTGGTGGGCGGCGGCAACTTCTTCCGCGGAGCCGAACTGTCCCAAAGCGGAATGGACCGCTCACGTGCCGACTACATGGGCATGCTGGGAACAGTCATGAACTGCCTGGCACTCCAGGACTTCCTTGAGCAGGCCGGCGTCGGGACCCGTGTCCAGAGCGCCATCACCATGGGACAGGTCGCCGAGGCGTACATTCCACGCCGCGCCATCCGCCACATGGAGAAGGGCAGGGTGGTCATCTTCGGTGCCGGTGCCGGCCTGCCGTACTTTTCCACGGACACGGTGGCCGCACAACGCGCCCTCGAGGTCCACGCGGACGTGGTGCTCATGGCGAAGAGCGGTGTGGACGGCGTCTACACCGCCGACCCCAAGAAGGATCCGACCGCCGAGAAGCTGGAAAAGCTCAGCTACGACGACGCGCTTCGCCGCGACATCCGGGTCATGGACCAGACGGCCATGACCATGTGCAAGGACAACAACCTCTCCATGGTGGTGTTTGGCATGGAAGGCGAAGGCAACGTCACGCGTGCCATCCGCGGTGAAGAGCTGGGAACGCTGGTCACCCCCTAGTTACAGCTAGGATATTTCTAGGAAGGTTCCGTCCATCGGGCGGAACCAGGATTGTGAAATGCCCCGGTCCGCCGGGAACCGATTTCTGAGGAGAGACCGTGATCGAAGAAACCTTGCTCGAAGCCGGGGACAAGATGGACAAGGCAGTCGAGGTAGCCAAGGAAGACTTCGCCTCGATCCGGACGGGCCGGGCAACCCCGGGCCTCTACAACAAGGTGATGGTGGAGTACTACGGAACCCCCACGCCCCTTCAGCAGCTGGCGTCCTTCGCGGTTCCCGATGCGCGCACCATCCTGATCACCCCGTACGACAAGACCGCCCTGCGCGACATTGAACGTGCCCTTAGTGACTCTGAAGTCGGAGCCAACCCGTCCAACGACGGCAACGTTATCCGCATCACCATTCCTGACCTCACTCAGGAACGCCGCAAAGAATACGTGAAGATCGTCAAGTCCAAGGGCGAAGACGCCAAGGTCTCCATCCGCAACATCCGCCGCAAGGCCAAGGAAACCCTGGACCGCCTGGTCAAGGACGGCGAGGCCGGCGAGGACGAGGGCAGCCGAGGGGAAAAGGAGCTCGACGCCATCACCAAGCAGCATGTCGACGGTATCGATGAGCTGCTGAAGCGCAAGGAAGCAGAGCTGCTCGAAGTCTGATGGGCCAAGCACAGCAGGCCCCCGGAGCGCGGGCGCGATCGCGGACCCGGCAGCCGAGGCCTAATCCGACTCCCGGAGCCGGGCGCAACCTGCCGGCGGCAACCGCCGTCGGACTGGCCATGCTCTTCGCAGTGCTGGGCGGGCTGCTGTTCCTGCCGCTGGGTTTCGTCGCAGTGACCACCACGTTCGCCGTCTTTGGAGTGTGGGAAATCTTCCGCGCACTGGAGGCCAACGGCACGCGGCTGCCCATTGTCCCGGTGATGGTAGGCACCGTGGCCATGCCGTTTTCGGCCTACTTCGGTGGGCTGGAAAGCCTGTTGTTCGCCTTGCTGGCCAGCAGCGTGGCTGTTCTCCTGTGGCGCTCGGTCGAAAGCGCCGTCGGCTCATCACGCAGCATTTTCGCCGGTGTCTTTACCTTGGCGTGGGTTCCCTTCCTGATCAGTTTCGCCGCACTGCCGCTCCACGTTGCGGTGGGCGTGACCCCCATAGGACTGTGGCCCGGCGGAGCGGTGCCTGAGGGTGCCTGGCAGGTGGTCATTCTGCTTCTGCTGGTGGTCTCCAACGACACCTTCGGCTACTTGGTGGGCGCTTCACTGGGCAAGCACCCGATGGCTCCCAAGATCAGTCCCAAGAAATCGTGGGAAGGCTTTGCCGGATCCATTGCGGGGGCGATGGTGATTGGCATCCTGGCCTGTGTCTTCGTACTCGGGAAACCGTGGTGGGTGGGAGTGATTCTCGCCGTGGGAATGGTGGCATCCTCTACCGCCGGCGATCTTGCGGAATCCATGGTCAAGCGCGAACTCGGCATTAAGGACATGAGCAGCATCCTTCCCGGCCACGGCGGGGTCATGGACCGGCTGGATTCCATCGTCTTCGCGTCCCCGGTGGCCTTCCTGCTGTTCGTCCTCGTCTCCGGGGCCTGACAGCTACCCGGCACGGGGCGGCACACCGCAACGCCCTAAAATGGTGCGGTTACGACTTAGCTGAAAAGCATTGAAGGAAACATGGTAAGAGTGGACAGCAAACGGCAGATTCCCGCGTCTTTCGAACGCGTGGCCCGCACCGTATACGGTTATAACGCCAAGCAGGTGGACCAGTTCCTGCAGCGGGCCCGCGTTTCACTCGAGACACCCGAGACGGCCGTCCACCCCATCCGAAGCGCCGACGTCCGGGCCGTGTCCTTCGACCCCGTCAAGGGCGGATACGCGGCCACCAACGTGGACGCGGCGCTGGACCGGCTGGAGGATGCCTTCGCCCGGCGTGAACGCGACGAACTCATAGCCGAGCAGGGAGAAGAGGCCTGGCTGCGGCAGATCGGGCAGCTTTCCGGAACTCTGAGGGGCCGGCTCCACCGGCCCGACGGCGAGCGGTTCCGCCGCCCGGCCAAGAAGAAGGCGCGCAGCTACAGCACCAAGGACGTGGACCGGCTGTGCATGGACCTGATCGGCTACCTCGAAGAGGACAAGCCGCTCAGCGTCGATAACGTCCGCCGCGCCGTGTTCCGCCCGGCCGTGGGCCAGGCCGGCTACGAGGAAACCCAGGTGGACGCCTTCCTGGACCGGGTGGTCGAACTCATGGCTGCCATCGACTGACCCCAACATGACGCAGCACTCCGACCGCCGTGGAACGCGTGTGATTTAACGCTCTGTGGCGAGGGGCCGTTCGGGCGTATGGAGCCTGGTCATCACCTTGGTGATCGTTCGCGGGACCCGTTTTTTCGTGGCCCTGGACGTCAGGATCATGACGGCGAAGGCGGCGGGCACTGTCCACGCCGCGGGTTGCGCCAGCCAGAAGGGTGTGCCGCCAGCGCCGAGTGCACCGCCGGCCACCATGGCTCCGCCGCAGAGCAGGCCGCCTGTCGCCATGCCTGCGATGGCGCCGGCGTCGGTAAGGCCCCGCCACCAGATGCCCAGCAACAGCACCGGGCAGATGGTCGAGGCCGTGAAGGCGAACACCAGTCCCACGCTGCCGGCCAAAGCCAGGGAATCCGTCATGAACGCCAAGCCCAGCGGAACCGTCGCGGAAATGAGCGCGGCCAGCCTGAATCCGCGGACGCTGCCGCCGAGCACATCCTGGCTGATCACGCCGGCGAGGGAAACCACGAGTCCCGACGTTGTGGAGAGGAAAGCGGCAAAGGCGCCCGCCACGACCAGCGCGGACAGCAGTTCGCCGGCCGGTCCGCCGATGAGGCGCCCGGGCAGCAGCAGGACGAGTGCGTCGGCCTGCCCCGCCTGGGCAAGTCCCGGCGCGAACACCCGGCCGGCGAGCCCGTAGGCCGTGGGGAACAGATAGAACACGGACAGCAGCCCCAGCACGATCAGGGTGGTCCGCCGGGCTGAATGCCCGTCCGGGTTGGTGTAGAAGCGAACCAGCACATGCGGCAGTCCCAGCGTTCCGAACAGCAGGGCGACCAGCAGCGAGATGTTCTGGTACGGACCGGCGGGGGCCAGCCCCGTGGGGTTCGTGGCAGCAGCGGCCACCGCGGGGGTGCCGTTGTCTGTCAGGGCCAGGACGATGAAAACAAACGGTACGGCCAGCGCGGTGAGCTTGAGCCAGTATTGGAAGGCCTGCACGAAGGTGATGGAGCGCATCCCTCCGGCCACGACCGTCAGGCACACGACCACCACGACGGCCGTGGACCCCACCCATGCCGGCAGGCCCGTCGTGGTCCGGATCGTGAGGGCAGCGCCATGGAGCTGGGGGACGATGTACAGCCAGCCCACGATAACCACGGCGAGGCTTGTCACCCGCCGCACGGCCCGGGAATCCAGCCGGGCCTCGGTGAAATCGGGAATCGTGTAGGCCCCCGAGCGGCGGAGCGGGGCGGCCACGAACAGCAGGAGCATCAGGTACCCGGCCGTGTAGCCCACGGGGAACCACAGGGCATCGGTGCCGGACAGCAGAATCAGTCCGGCCACGCCCAGGAAGCTCGCGGCGGACAGATACTCGCCGCCGATCGCGGATGCATTCCACCAAGGCCGGACGGTGCGGGACGCGACGTAGAAGTCGCCGGTGGTCCGGGAAATCCGGAGCCCGTAGAAGCCGATGACGGCCGTGGCGACGGAGACGGCTGCGATGGCAAGGATCCCCACGGCGGGGTTCACCGGGCCATCACCTGTCCTCGGCGAGGTCGCGGTAACGGGCCTCGTTCCGCGCGGCGCTGCGGATGTACAGCCAGGCGCTGAGCCCCGTCACAGGGTAGATGCCTGCGCCCAAAAGCAGCCAGTCGAAGGGGATGCCGGCAACCCGTGACTCCGCCAGTCCGGGGATGGCTGCCAGCAGGAGCGGAAAGGCGCCAAGGATCAGGAGGAAGCCGCCCGCCACCACGAGGGCAAGCCGCAGCTGCGAACGGATCAGGGACCGGACGAAGACCTGCCCCACCGCTGATTCCTCTGCCGCTTCCCGCGACTGGAGGACAGGCCTGGCCGCGGAGCGCGGCGCCGTCACCCTGATCCGCGTCATGCCTGCGGCCGGATGCGGGTCGCTTCGAGCTTCTCCCTGACAGCCGGCAGAAGCCGCCGGCTGATCGGCAGTTCGGCGGCCTCCACGGTGACACTGGGGCGGGCTGCGGTCAGCTTCAGGTGCGTGACGTGGGACAGTGCAATGAGGTAGGAACGGTGCGTCCTGATGAAGCCGGCGTCCGCCCACTGCTGCTCAAGGTCCGCCAGTGGGACCCGGATCAGATAGCTGGCATCGGCGGTGTGGAGCCTGGCGTAGTCGCCCTGCGCCTGGACATACATGACGTCGTCGCGCCGGATCATCCTGGTGGTGCCGCCCTGGTCAACCGTGATCATCTCCGGCACCGCGCCGCCGTCGCGGATCAGTTCGCTGATCCGCCCCACAGAACGGGCGAGCCGCTCGGCACGCACCGGCTTCAGCAGGTAGTCCACCGCCGCCAGCTCGAACGCCTCGAGCGCGCAGTCCTCGTCGGCGGTGACAAATACGACGGCCGGCGGCCGGGCGCTGCGGGAAATCACCCGTGCGATGTCCAGGCCGGACACCGCCGGCATGTGGATATCGAGGAAGACAGCATCCACGGACTCCGCTTCCAGAGCCCGCAGCGCCTCGGCCCCGGATGATGCGCGGTGGATTGTGCCGATACGGTCATCCTTGCCCAGCAGGAAGGCGAGTTCTTCAACGGCGGGCAGCTCGTCGTCGGCGACGAGGACGTTAATCATGGTTCTAGGTTATCTTCCGGTCCGGGAGGGTTCAGGCGTCATGGCCAGGCTGGGACTTCGGAACCCGCATGGTGATCAGCGTCCCTTCCCCTGGAGCCGTCTCGATCACCAGTCCGTGGTCGTCACCGTAGACCTGGCGAAGGCGTGCGTCCACGTTCCGCAGGCCAACGTGTTCGCCGTCCGTATGCCCCGCGAGCATGGACTGGAGCTGCACCGGATCCATCCCCACGCCGTCGTCCTCGATGGTGACTTCCGCGAATGCGCCGGAATCGTTCGCCGCGATGGTGATGTGTCCGGGCCCCTCCTTCGCTTCCAGGCCGTGCCGGACGGCGTTTTCCACCAGTGGCTGCAGGCTCAGGAAGGGAATGACCGTGCTCAGCACTTCGGGGGCGATCCGCAGGCTCACCTGGACCCGATCGCCGAACCGTGCCCGTTCCAGCAAGAGGTACCGGTCGATGCACCGCAGTTCCTCGGCCAGGGTGGTGAAATCGCCGTGCCGGCGGAACGAGTACCGGGTGAAGTCCGCGAACTCCACCACAAGCTCGCGCGCCCGCGCGGGGTCGGTATTGATGAAGGATGCGATCGCGTTCAGGGAGTTGTAGATGAAGTGCGGACTGATCTGCGCCCGCAGGGCCCGCACCTCCGCCTCCATCAGCAGCGTCCGCGAAGCATCAAGTTCGGCCAGCTCCACCTGCGCTGCCACCCAGTCCGCCACTTCGCTCGTGGCGCGCACCAGGCCGGCGCCGGCGGACGGGGCAAAGGCCGCAACTACGCCCACCACGCGGGACCCGGCCCTGATCGGCGCAATGACGGCGGACGCAATGCGCCCGACGGACAGGACGGGATATTCCCCGGCATTGATCACTTGGGTCCGTCCGCCCGTGAGCACATCCGCGGCGAGGCCCATCAGCCGCGGCCTGAGCTCATCGGCGGCACCGTCCCATGCCAGCACCCCGGACACGTCCGTGATGGCCAGTGCGTCGCAGCCCAGCAGGGCCCGCAACTGTTTGCTGGCTTTTGAGGCCCCCGCGGGATTCAGTCCCGTCCGCAAGTGCTGGCCGGCTTTCGACGCCGCGTGCAGCGTGTTGTAGGTGGCCCGCTCGGCATCGGTGCCCAGCTCGCGGAAGGAACGGAGCACCTTGAGTCCAACGCCGACGACGACGGCGATCGCCAAGGCGATGACCGCAACGGCCGCCGCGGAATAGAGGGGAGAGTCGGGCATGCAGCCAGCGTAGCGCGTGCCGTTTGCCGCAGCATCGCGACCGCTAGGCGACCGGTTTTCCGCGACCACTGGTCACGCCGCACAGGAAGGGAGCACAGTGATGGGAGTCACATCGGCGGAGGATTGTGCGGCCGGCGGTGTGGGAGGCAGTCTCAATGAGGAGGAATGATGGGTAATGACGCCCGAACTCCGGACGTAGCGGCGTCCGCGGACTTCAAGGAAGTCCAAGCCACCGAGCAGTTCAGGGAACTGCGTAAGCGCCACCGCAGCTTTGTGTTTCCCATGGCCATTGCATTCCTGCTGTGGTACTTCGCCTATGTGCTGCTGGCCGACTACGCCGCGGACTTCATGTCCACCAAGGTGTGGGGGAACATCAACGTCGGGCTGATCATGGGCCTGCTGCAGTTCGTCACCACATTTGCCATCACCGGCTGGTACGTCAGCTACTGCAACAGGAGGCTGGACCCCATCGCAGCGGAGATCCGCCACGGTATTGAAGGACACGAATTCGACAAAGCGGGCAACCGCGTGGGCGGGGAAACTCCATGATCAGCATTCCAGCGGCGGTCGACGTCGCCGCGCTCAAGGACACAACCCTCCTGAACATGGGGATCTTCGGCCTGTTTGTCGCGGTCACCATGGTGATCGTCCTGCGGGCGAGCCGGAACAACAAGACCGCGGCTGATTACTACGCCGCCGGCCGGTCCTTCACCGGATCGCAGAACGGAACGGCCATCGCGGGCGACTACCTGTCCGCGGCCTCGTTCCTGGGCATCACGGGCGCCATCGCCGTCAACGGCTATGACGGCTTCATGTACTCCATCGGTTTCCTGGTCGCGTGGCTCGTGGCGCTCCTACTGGTGGCGGAACTGCTCCGCAACACCGGTAAGTTCACCATGGCCGATGTCCTCTCCTTCCGCCTCAAACAGCGCCCGGTCCGCATCGCGGCAGCCATCTCCACGCTGGCCGTCTGCTTCTTCTACCTCCTCGCCCAGATGGCCGGCGCGGGCAGCCTGATCTCCCTGCTGCTGGGCATCAG
Source organism: Arthrobacter sp. 05T444 (assembly GCF_056395905.1). Taxonomy (NCBI): domain Bacteria; kingdom Bacillati; phylum Actinomycetota; class Actinomycetes; order Micrococcales; family Micrococcaceae; genus Arthrobacter; species Arthrobacter sp. 05T444. The sequence continues at coordinate 145,348 of NZ_JBFTKK010000002.1, read as the reverse complement.
CGACTGGGGCGGCCAGGCCCTGGTGATCATCGTCGTGGGCGCCCTCATGATCATGTACGTCCTCATCGGCGGCATGAAGGGAACCACGTGGGTGCAGATCATCAAGGCGATGCTGCTCATCGCGGGTGCCGCCGTCATGACCTTCTGGGTCCTGGCGATCTACGGCTTCAACCTCTCCGACCTGCTGGGCGGCGCGGTGGAAACCGCGAAGAACCCGGCAGTGCTGAACCCCGGACTGCAGTACGGCAAGACCGAAACCTCCAAGCTGGACTTCATGTCCCTGGGCCTTGCCCTGGTCCTCGGCACGGCAGCCCTGCCGCACGTGCTGATGCGCTTCTACACCGTGCCCACGGCCAAGGAAGCCCGGAAGTCCGTTGTGTGGTCCATCGGGCTGATCGGCCTGTTCTACCTCTTCACCCTGGTCCTGGGCTATGGCGCTGCCGCGCTGGTCGGTGCCGACACCATCAAGGCAGCCCCGGGCGGGGTCAACTCCGCAGCTCCGCTGCTTGCCTTCTACCTGGGCGGACCGCTGCTCCTGGGATTCATCTCGGCGGTGGCCTTCGCCACCATCCTCGCCGTGGTGGCCGGGCTCACCATCACAGCTGCGGCGTCCTTCGCCCATGACATCTATGCCAGCGTCATCGCCAAGGGAAAGGCCGACGCCGACACAGAGGTCAAGGTGGCGCGACGCACTGTGGTGGTCATCGGCATCATGGCGATTCTCGGCGGCATCTTCGCCAACGGGCAGAACGTGGCCTTCCTGGTGGCGCTCGCGTTTGCCGTCGCGGCCTCCGCCAACTTGCCGACCATCATCTACTCGCTGTTCTGGCGCAGATTCACCACCCAGGGCGCCGTCTGGAGCATGTACGGCGGCCTCGCCTCGGCGATCATCCTGATCGCGTTGTCGCCGGTGGTCTCCGGAGCGAAGACGTCCATGCTTCCGGGCGCCAACTTCGCCGTCTTCCCGTTGAGCAACCCGGGCATCGTGTCCATCCCGCTGGCATTCTTTTTGGGCTGGCTTGGCACGGTCCTGGACAAGAAGAGGGAGGACACCACCAAGCAGGCCGAGATGGAGGTCCGTTCACTGACCGGCGTGGGCGCCGAGAAGGCCGTTGACCACTAGCCCCGTGAGCGATGATCCGGGCCGCTGACATGGCGGCATGACGGAAGCTCCCGCGCGGCTGAACTGCACCTCCGAAAGTTGGAGCCGCGCGGGGGCCTCCCGTCTTCAGGGCTGCTTTGTCGCAGTGCTCTGACCGCGGCGGTCAGGGACCGTGGTGTCCTCCCGCGCCGCTGTCGAAATGGCTTCCGTGCGGGACGGCGAACTGTCCGGCGGCGGAGGCCGCGAGTCCCGGCGTCGCTATGGCAGCCACGGCGACAGCTCCCGCGAAGGCCGCTGCGAGCATCCGTCCTGCACCGGAAGCGCCGGCCGGGCTGTCAGTGCCGGGGAGTCCGCCGTCGTCCGTCCTCCCAAGGGCCTGGCGGCGCAGCCAGCCTTGGGCGGCGATGATAGTGAGGGTCAGCAGCAGGGCGGCGAGGTGGCTGACGTTGAGGCCAGCCATGTTGCCGCTGCCGCCGGTGACAATTGCCAGCAAGTGGACGGCAGCGGCGGCCGGCAGCAGGACGGCGGACCAGCCTGGCAGCGGAAAGCTGCTGTTTCTAAGGGCCGCCACAGTCCAGCCCAACAGGGCGACTCCCCATATGGCCGCAGCTGTGGCAAGGGGCATTGGCCATGGGTGGCCGGGCAGGCCTCCGGCCGCGAACAGGCTGGAGGAAATCGCGAGGTTGACCGCCGCCGTGCCGAAGCCTGCAAAGCCGGCGAGCAGCCGGACGGCCGTTTCCCGTGGGTTCTCCAGAGGCAGGACTGCCTGGCCGCCGTTCATTAGACGCGGACTGCGGCGGGGGTTTTCTCGACGGACAGGCCGACGCCCAGCAGCAGAACGGCGCTTGCCAGGTGCAGCACGTTGTCGGCACCGTTGAGGGCGATGATGTTCAGCGGCGAGCTGAGCAGGAACAGGCCAAGGATGCCCACCAGGAGGTACACGGCGCCTACGCCTGCGTTGATGGTCCGGGCTGCCGGGACGTTTTTAAGGCCCGCATACAGCAGTGCCGCGCCGATGGCGAGGTGAATGACGTTGTGCAGGGGATTGACTTCGAAAATGATGAGGTTGGCGCCTTCGGTGGAGAAGAAACCGATTCCCGAGGTCACGGCGAATCCGACAAGCCCCACGAGGAGGTAGACGGCTCCGAAGGCGGTGGCAATGAGGCGGTTCGGTGAATTGCGCATGGCCCGAATCCTTCCGGTAGGGCCGGGACACGCGTCCCGGCCGGGTTGCGGAGCCCCGGACGGGACTCTCGGAAGCAATTCGGACCACACCGGCCGGTGGATGGGTGACGGTCAGGTCTTGGGCTTGAGCCGGATGGTGACCATCTTGAGCTCGTCCGTCCCGGCGAAGCGGTAGACGAGTTCGATGTCCCGCCCGTTGCACTGAATGAGGCCCGCCACGTCGGCGATGTTGGTGCCGTTCTGGGCACTGACTTTTAGGTCGTCGTAGGACGTGGTGCACGACGGGTCCAGGTTCAGGCTGCGGACCCCCGAGGCGAAGTCTTCCAGGGACAACCGCTGCTTCAGGGCAGGGTCCATAAAGTCGTTGTAGGCCTTGTTGGTTTCGCCTGAAATGACGAGCCTGGTGAAATCATCGGCGAGATCCGAGGCATGGCGTGTTGCCCCGCCCACGAGATTCACCAGAAGGGTGACTCCCACGGCAACCAGGAGCAGGACGCCGCCCACGATCCCCAAAACGATCCAGAGGCCTTTCCGGCTCTTTGCCGGAGGCTGGCCCGGCAGGCTGAAAGGAGTAGGGGGCAGGGTGTTCCTGCCGAACCGCTGCCGGGTATACGGCTGCTGGCTGGTCGGCTGCTGGCCGCCCGGCCCGTTGGGCGGCGTCGGCCCTGGCTCATGCGGGTCCGGGGTGTTGCTCAAGGTGGGCCTTTCCGGCAGCCGCTGCACCGGCGCGCCTGGTTGCTGGGCCCGCTGCCGGCGCCCGGTCACTTCACGTGGGATTAGCCTATAGCCCGGTCCCGGCAGCACGGGAACGGGACAACGGGTTTAGCTCTGGTCGGTCGCTGAGCCACGGTCCAGGAGCGGCTGGATCCGGAAAGGGATCAGCTCGCCCATGGCCAGCGCCGTATCCGTCCTGTCCACGCCGTCGCAGGCGAGGATTTTTCCGTTGATCCGGAAGAGGTCTTCGGCGTCGAGGGCCACAACGCGCAACAGGAGGTCTGCCGAGCCTGTGAGCCCGTAGCCTTCCAGGATTTCCGGCACGCTGGCCAGTTCCTCTGCCAGGCTTCCGAGCTTCTGCTGCTGGACGTGCACCGAGATGAAGGCCATTAGGGGGTAGCCGAGGGAGACCGGGTTGATGCGCCGTTCAAACGAAAGGAAGACGTGTTTCTTTTCGAGCTGGGCCATCCTGGCCTGGACCGTGTTCCGCGACAGGCCGAGCTTCTGGGCCAGTGCCACAACAGTCCGCCGGGGATCGCGCGCCAAGGCCGAAAGGAGCCGGGTGTCAGTGCCATCCAAAGCTTGCATAATGCGCAAGGCTAGCACGGTCTGGGCCGTTCATATGATGCATTGTGCTCAGTTTTTGCGGCGGTGGTTGTACCGCCTGAGCATTGTGAGTATGGTCACAATTATCCGGAGCAACGGCGCCCGGAAGGCCGGAATGCGGCGGGATCACGAGTCCTTCCGCGGGACGGTGACACGACGTCAGAAGGTTGCACAACTGTGTTGACAGACGAGTTGGGCCAGGGCGGTACAGCCGCCGGGGGCCCGGGCAACAGGGCAGGACATCAAGGCGGGGCCGGCCAGAACCTGGTCCAGCTGATCACCCCCACAGGGGAACGCGTCAGCCACCCGGAGTTCGACCCCTGGGTCCAGGACATTTCAGACGAGCAGCTGGGCACCCTGTACGAGGACCTGGTGGCCATCCGGCGGATCGATACGGAAGCCACGGCGCTGCAGAGGCAGGGCGAGCTTGCCCTCTGGCCGCCGCTGTTGGGCCAGGAAGCGTCGCAGATCGGTTCTGCCAGGGCGCTCCGGGCCGACGATTTTGTTTTTTCCAGTTACCGCGACAACGGAGTTGCCTACTGCCGCGGAGTGGATCTGACCGACATTGTGCGTGTCTGGCGGGGCAACGCGTCCTCGGGCTGGGACCCCTACACGGTCAACATGGCGACGCCCCAAATAATCATTGGCGCCCAGACCCTGCACGCCACCGGCTACGCCATGGGCATCCAGAACGACGGCGTAGATTCCGTGGCCATCACCTATTTCGGCGACGGCGCCACGAGCGAGGGCGACGTCAACGAGGCCTTGGTCTTTGCAGCCAGCTTCCAGGCGCCGGTTGTGTTCTTCTGCCAGAACAACCACTGGGCCATCTCCGAACCGGTGCGGCTCCAGTCCCACATCCAGATCGCGGACCGCGCGGCAGGCTTTGGCATCCCCAGCATGCGCGTGGACGGCAACGACGTCCTGGCCGTCATGGCAGCCACCCGGGTTGCCCTGGACCGCGCCCGGCGCGGCGGCGGCCCGACCTTCATTGAGGCCGTCACCTACCGGATGGGCCCGCACACGACGGCGGACGACCCCACCCGGTACCGCGACGCCAACGAACTGGAGGACTGGGCCGCGAAGGATCCGATCCGCCGCGTCAAGGCGCTGCTGGACCGAAAGGGCCTGCTGACCGAGGAATTTGAAGCCGCCGTGCAGCAGAAGGCCGATGCCGTGGCCCGCGAGATGCGTGCAGGCTGCATCAATATGCCCGAACCGGAGCCGCTGGACATTTTCAAACACGTCTACAGCACGCCGAACTCGTGGCTGGACCGCCAGCAGGACCATTATTCCCGTTACCTGGCATCCTTCGGTGATCCCGCAGGAGCCCATTCAGAAGAAGGTGCACGCTGATGACCCAGATGACCTTTGCCCGGGCAATAAACTCCGGGCTCCGCAAGTCCCTTGAAAACGATCCCAAGGTCATCCTCATGGGCGAGGACATCGGAACCCTTGGCGGCGTCTTCCGTGTGACGGACGGGCTGCAGAAGGACTTCGGCAAACACCGCGTGGTGGACACCCCCCTGGCCGAGTCCGGAATCATGGGCACCGCGGTTGGGCTTGCCTACCGCGGCTACCGTCCGGTGGTGGAGATTCAGTTCGACGGGTTCATTTACCCTGCCTTCGATCAAATTGTGTGCCAGGTGGCCAAGCTTCACTACCGCACGCAAGGCGCGGTGAAAATGCCCATCACGATCCGCGTTCCGTTCGGCGGAGGAATCGGTTCGCCCGAGCACCACTCCGAATCTCCCGAGGCCTACTTCACGCACACCTCGGGCCTCCGCGTGGTCAGCCCGTCCAGCCCGCAGGATGCGCACACCATGATCCAGCAGGCCATCTCCTGCGATGACCCGGTGCTCTACTTCGAGCCCAAGCGCCGCTACCACGACAAAGGCGAAGTGGATGAGTCCCTTGACGCTGCCGGTTCTCTGTCAATGGAAAAGGCCCGGGTGATCACGGAGGGCCACGACGTCACGCTCGTGGCCTACGGGCCGCTCGTGAAGACCGCCCGCGACGCCGCCATGGCAGCCGCTGATGAAGGCGTGTCCGTGGAAGTCATCGATCTCCGCTCGCTGGCTCCGGTGGATTTTGCCACCGTGGAGGCGTCCGTGCGTAAGACCGGCAGGATGGTGATCACCCATGAGGCCGGACAGTCAGGCGGCCTGGGCGCCGAGCTTGCCGCCAGCATCACCGAACGCTGTTTTTACCATCTCGAGGCGGCACCCGTCCGCATCACAGGCTTCGACGTGCCGTACCCCTACTCCAAGCTCGAGATGCACCATCTTCCCAGCCTCGACAGGATTCTCGACGGCGTGGACCGCGCGCTCGGCCGCCCGAATTCGCTGAGCGGGCTGGAAGGATGACCGCCACCATGATCAAGGAATTCCGGCTCCCCGATCTCGGCGAAGGCCTGACCGAATCCGAAATCGTCAGCTGGAAGGTGAACGTCGGAGACACCGTCACCCTGAACCAGATCATCGCCGAGGTGGAAACCGCCAAGGCTGTGGTGGAGCTTCCGTCGCCCTTCGCGGGAGTGATTACTGCCCTGCATGAGCAGCCCGGCACCGTGGTGGAAGTCGGCAAGCCGATCGTCTCCTTCGAGGTGGAGGGCGACGCCGGCGGCCAGCCCGCCGATGGCGGGGAGACCGAGGCGGTCCCCGCCAAGAGGGAACCGAACCTCGTGGGGTATGGTGCCGTCGTCGAAAGCTCCGGCCGCCCGGTGCGCAGGCAGCGCAACTTCGCGGCAGCGTCGATGCCGCTGGTTGAGCCTGTGCAAACCCCGCCCGTCGAAACTAGACCTGTGCAAACCCCGCCTGTCGAATCCACGCCTGCCGAACGTCCCCGGTCCACGCCGCCGGTTCGTAAGCTGGCCAAGGACCTCGGGGTGGCTTTGGGGGAAGTTCTGGGCAGCGGCCCGGGCGGTCTCATAACCCGGGATGACGTCCGGAATTTCGTGGGCGGCGGGGACCTCCCGGCCGCGGCCCAGGAGCTCGCGGCGGCAGGGGCCGGGCAGCCCCAGGGGCGCGGTGGGTACGGCCAGGGCGAGCGCGAAGCGCGCACGCCTATCAAGGGAGTCCGCAAGTTCACGGCGGCAGCCATGGTGTCCAGTGCTTTCACAGCGCCGCACGTCACGGAGTTCCTCACCGTTGACGTCACGCCTGCGATGGAGCTGCTGGCCCGGCTCAAGTCCGGCAAGGCCTTTGCGGGGCTCAAGCTGACGCCGCTGACGCTCGTGGCCAAGGCAGCGCTGATTGCCCTGCGGCGCAATCCCACCCTGAATTCCCGGTGGGACGAAGCCAACCAGGAGATCGTGCAGTTCAACTATGTGAACCTCGGGATTGCGGCGGCCACACCCCGCGGCCTCACCGTTCCCAACATCAAGGACGCGGACCGGATGACGCTGGCCGGGCTGTCCACGGCACTCACCGAACTGACCGAGACGGCCAGGGCCGGCAAGACCAGCCCGTCGGACCTTTCCGGCGGCACCATCTCCATCACCAACATCGGGGTCTTCGGCATCGACGCCGGCACGCCCATCCTGAACCCGGGCGAGGCCGCGATCCTGGCCATGGGCGCGGTGCGGAAGATGCCGTGGGAATACCAGGACCAGATCGCCCTCCGGCAGGTCATGACCCTGAGCCTCTCCTTCGACCACCGGCTGGTGGACGGCGAGCAGGGTTCAAGGTTCCTGGCGGACCTCGGTGCCCTCCTCGCCGATCCCGGCATGGCGCTCGCGATGGGCTAGAACGCAGAAGCTGCCCTGGCCCGCATAACCGTTGACTGGCAGCAACGGTTATGCGGGCAAGGGCCGCTCATGCGCGCTGAGCCGGGGGAACGGGGGCCGGGGGAACGGCGGGGGCAGTCAGTGCCGCGAGTGCCATGTTCTCCAGCAGAGGCCTGGCCGACTTGATGGCCATTCGCCGGCCATGGTTCCTCACCGAGTGGGGAGTGGAGTTGATCAGCCCGAAGGTCGCATGGGCACGCATCCGGAGGTCTGCCGTTTCCGTCTCGGTGTGGATTCCCGCCAGCACGTCAACCCAGAGCTCCACGTAGCTGCGCTGCAGTGCCCGGACCTCCGCCTGGTCCTCGTCGGAAAGGTTGCTGAAGTCCCGGTCCTGGACACGGATCACATCGGGGTTGCTCAGCGCGAAGTCCACATGGAACTGCACTAGCCTGCCCAGGGCCGCTGCAGGGTCCCCGGCATCGGCCACCACGCGCTGTCCGCCGTCGAGCAGGTCCTGGCTGACGCTCAGCAGCAGGGCACCCAGCACGGCCTGTTTCCCCGGAAAGTGGCGGTAGACGGCCGGCCCGCTGACGCCGGCGGCGGCCCCGAGGTCCTCCAGGGAGACGCGGTTGAAGCCGTTGACGGCGAAGAGCGACGCGGCGGCGGACAGCAGAGCCTGCCGGCGGGTTTCCTTGGCTCGGCTGCGCTGGGTGGCACGGGTCGGCTGGGCACCCTCGGCCAGGGCGTCCGGCTGTGAGCCGTGCCCGCTGCCGGCAAGCCGGCCCTGCTCCGTGATCGGCACATTTCCTCCTCGCAACTGCAAACACTAGCAACCCGCGGCCGTGTTGGACATCACAGTTAATAGAGACTAACCTAAATCTCAGTTACACGGCACTAACCGAAAGCAGCCAGGCCGGGCAGTCGGGCCGGTCAAGGAATGGAAGTAGTCAATGGAGACACTCGCCAGCCGGCTGGATCCCACCAGCGAGGCCTTCGCGGCCAACAGCCTTGCGCAGCAGGCGCTCGCAGGCGAGCTGCGCAAGCGGCTCGCCACGGCAGCCATGGGCGGTCCGGAGAAATCCCGCGAGCGCCACATGGCCCGCGGAAAACTCCTTCCGCGCGAACGGATCGACCAGCTCCTCGACGACGGCAGCCCCTTCCTGGAGATTGCCCCGCTCGCAGCAAACGGCATGTACAACGACGATTCGCCGGGTGCCGGGGTGATCGCCGGCATCGGGCTGGTCCATGGCCGCCAGGTCCTGGTCATCTCCAACGACGCCACCGTCAAGGGCGGCACGTACTACCCGATGACGGTCAAAAAGCACCTCCGGGCCCAGGAAATCGCGCTGGAAAACAAGCTGCCCTGCATCTACCTCGTGGACTCCGGCGGCGCCTTCCTGCCGAAGCAGGACGAGGTCTTCCCGGACAAGGAGCACTTCGGGCGGATCTTCTACAACCAGGCCCGGATGTCCGCGGCCAAGATCCCGCAGATTGCCAGCGTGATGGGCTCCTGCACCGCCGGGGGCGCCTACGTTCCTGCCATGAGCGACGAAACGGTCATCGTCCGCAACCAGGGAACGATCTTCCTGGGCGGCCCGCCCCTGGTAAAGGCCGCCATCGGCGAGATCGTCACGGCCGAGGAACTCGGCGGCGGAGACGTCCACTCCAGGATCTCCGGCGTCACGGACCACTTGGCCGAAAACGATGAGCACGCCCTGCAGATCGTCCGGGACATCGTCTCCACCCTGCCGCGGCCGGCCGCGCCCGCCTGGGACGTGGACACCGCCGTCGAGCCTGTAGCGGACACTGCCGAGCTCTACGGCGCTGTCCCCACGGACGTCAACGCGCAGTATGACGTCCGCGAGGTCATCGCCCGGCTGGTGGACGGCAGCAGGTTCCATGAGTTCAAGAAGAATTACGGCACCACCCTCGTGACCGGCTTCGCGAAGCTGCACGGCCACCCCGTCGGGATCGTGGCCAACAACGGCGTGCTCTTCAGCGAGTCATCGCTCAAGGGCGCGCACTTCATCGAGCTGTGCGACCAGCGCGGCATCCCGCTGGTCTTCCTGCAGAACCTCTCAGGCTTCATGGTGGGCAAGGACTATGAACAGGGCGGCATCGCCAAGAACGGCGCCAAAATGGTCACCGCCGTGGCCACCGCCCGCGTGCCTAAGCTGACAGTGGTGATCGGCGGATCCTTCGGCGCCGGCAACTACTCGATGTGCGGCCGGGCCTATTCCCCGCGTTTCCTCTGGATGTGGCCTGCGAGCCGCATCTCCGTGATGGGCGGCAACCAGGCCTCGAGCGTGCTGGCCACCGTCAAGCGCGACCAGTATGAGGCCGCCGGGCGCGAATGGTCGGCCGAGGACGAGGAAGCCTTCAAAGCCCCCATCAGGCAGCAGTACGAGGACCAGGGCAGCCCCTACTACTCCACCGCGCGCATCTGGGACGACGGCGTGATCGACCCCGCGGAAACGCGCACCGTACTGGGCCTTGCCCTTGACGTCGTCTCCCGCGCCCCGCTGCCGGAGACATCCTTCGGCCTCTTCCGGATGTGAGCAAGCAGTGACGAATCCAGCAGTGACGAATCCAGCAGTAACTAATCCAGCAGTGACAGCAGTGACCCGTCCGGCGGTATCCGCCTCCGATGCGGGGACCGAACCGGCCATGTTCCATACTGTCCTGGTCGCCAACCGCGGCGAGATCGCCTGCCGGGTGATCCGGACGCTGCATGCCATGGGTATCCGGTCGGTGGCCGTCTACAGCGATGCCGACGACGGCGCCCGCCACGTGCGGGAAGCGGACACTGCCGTGCGGATCGGGCCCGCTGCCACGGCCGAAAGTTACCTCAAGATCGAGGCGATCATCCGGGCGTGCAAGGACACCGGCGCGCAGGCGGTGCACCCGGGGTACGGCTTCCTCAGCGAGAACGTCGAGTTTGCGCGGGCACTCGCGGCGGCCGGCATCGCCTTTATTGGCCCCGGCATCGAATCCCTGGAGGTCATGGGGGACAAGATCCGTTCCAAGAATCATGTGGCCGGTTATGGCGTTCCGGTGGTTCCCGGCATCGCCGAGCCCGGCCTGACGGACGAGGATCTGATCAGCGCCGCCGCGGCCGTGGGATATCCGTTGCTCATCAAGCCGTCCGCGGGCGGCGGCGGCAAGGGCATGCATGTTGTTGAACGCCCGGAGGACCTTCCTGCCACCCTGGCCACAGCCCGCCGCGTTGCCGCGAGCGCATTCGGCGACGACACCCTGTTCCTGGAGCGGCTGGTCATGGCTCCGCGGCACATTGAAGTGCAGGTGCTGGCCGACGGCCACGGCAACGTGATCCATCTGGGGGAGCGCGAGTGCTCCCTGCAGCGCCGGCACCAGAAGGTGATCGAGGAAGCGCCGTCGCCGCTGCTGGAATCCATGAACGACGGCGGCGTGACCCGCGCGCGCATCGGGGAGGCCGCCTGCCAGGCGGCCCGCAGCGTGCACTACAGCGGAGCAGGAACCGTGGAGTTCCTCGTCTCGGACAACGCCCCGGACGAGTTCTTCTTCATGGAGATGAACACCCGCCTGCAGGTGGAGCACCCGGTCACCGAAATGGTCACGGGCGTGGACCTCGTGGAGTGGCAGGTGCGCATCGCCGCCGGTGAGGTGCTCACGGTGGCACAGGACGACGTCGTGCTTGAAGGCCACGCCGTTGAGGGGCGCGTGTACGCGGAGGTTCCTGAGCGGAACTTCCTGCCGTCCTCCGGCGAAGTGGTGCTGCTCGATGAACGCGGGATCATCTTTACCGCCCTGGCAGACCTTGACTCCGCGAGCCCGGCGTCAGCGGACCCGCACATCCGCATCGACTCCTCCCTGCAGACCGGGCTGGAGATTTCCAGCGACTACGACCCCATGCTGGCCAAGGTCATCGCCTGGGGCCCCGACCGCCAGTCGGCGCTGGACAAGCTGGACACGGCCTTGGGGCGGTACACCGTTCTCGGTGTCGGGACCAATGTGGAATACCTGCGGCTCCTGATCAACGATGACGACGTCCGCGCCGGCCGCCTGGACACCACGCTGATTGACCGCAAGATGCCGAGCCTGACGTTCCGGAGCGCAGGGGACGCGGAGCTCATGGCAGCAGCCTTGCAGTTCTGGGTCATGGACGAAGGTCCTGACGGCGTCGCATCCCCGTGGGACACCGTCCGCGGCTGGCGGCTGGGCCGCCCCGCGCCCTGGAGGATGAGCTTTGGCCTTCCCGGCGGTGACCTTGCCACGGTGGCCGTCACCTGGCAGAGCAACCTGGACCTGGGACACGCCCTGGTCCGGGTCAATGACGGCCCTGAGTACAAGGTCATGGTCCTGGGGCTGGCCAGCAGTTCCATCGACTTGGACGTTGACGGGCAGGAGTTCACGTTCGCGCTGGGATCGTTCTGGGAGGACTACCCCCGGGAAGGGCGCCCGCAGAACGTCTACGTGGGCAGCGGCGGCTGGTCCTGCGGACTCGAAGTGCTCAACCGCGAGTCTCGGCTTGCGAGGGTGCTGGCCGCCATCGAGCGTGAAGTGGGCGCGGCGGACCCGGAAGTCCGCTCTCCCATGCCCGGGACCGTCGTTTCGGTGTCCGTGCACGACGGCGACACGGTGGAAGCCGGTGAGGTGCTGCTCTCGGTGGAGGCCATGAAGATGGAACACCAGCTCGTGGCAGAAGTCGCCGGGACGGTGCACATCACGGTCAGGACCGGGGACCTGGTGAAGGCCGACCAGGTGCTCGCCACGATCCACGCGGACCCGGCGGCCGACAATGCCCAGGACCCTGCCGCCGACAAATCAGAACCAACAATTCAAGATCCAACACATGAACGTAAGGGAGCCTAGCTATGGCCGATTTTGAGCTCAGCGAGGAATACCAGGACCTCAGCAACACCGTCCGCGAGTTTGCCGATGAGGTAGTGGCGCCGGTCTCGGCCAAGCACGACGAAGAACACAGCTTCCCGTACGAGATTGTCTCGCAAATGGCGGACATGGGGCTGTTCGGTTTGCCGTTTCCGGAAGAGTCCGGGGGCATGGGCGGAGACTACTTCGCGCTGGCCCTCGCGCTGGAACAGCTGGGCCGCGTGGACCAGTCCGTGGCCATCACCCTTGAAGCAGGCGTTTCACTCGGCGCAATGCCCGTCCACCGCTTCGGGACCGAAGCCCAGAAGCAGGAGTGGCTGCCGCTGCTCGCCTCCGGAAAGGCGCTCGCAGGGTTCGGGCTGACCGAACCGGAGGCCGGCTCCGACGCCGGCGGCACGAAGACCTCCGCGAGGCTGGAGGACGGGCAGTGGGTCATCAACGGCAACAAGGAATTCATCACCAACTCCGGCACGGACATCACCAGGCTGGTGACCGTCACCGCCGTGACCGGGCAGCATGAGCGCAAGGACGGCAGCATCAAGAAGGAGATCTCCACCATCCTGGTGCCCACCAACACGCCGGGGTTCAAGGCGGAGAAGGCCTACAACAAAGTGGGCTGGAATGCCTCGGACACCCATCCGCTGACGCTGAAGGACGTCCGTGTTCCGGAGGCCAACCTGCTCGGCGAACGGGGCCGTGGCTACGCGAACTTCCTGTCCATCCTCGACGAAGGCCGCATCGCCATCGCGGCACTGGCCACCGGGGCGGCCCAGGGGTGCGTGGATCTCTCGGTCAGGTATGCCAAGGACCGCAGGGCGTTCGGCAACAACATCGGCAAGTACCAGGCCATCTCCTTCAAGATTGCCCGCATGCAGGCACGCGCCCACACAGCCCGGCTGGCGTACTACGACGCGGCCGCCAGGATGCTCGCCGGCAAGCCGTTCAAGACCCAGGCGGCCATCGCTAAGATGGTCGCAGGCGAGGCGGCCATGGACAACGCGCGGGATGCCACCCAGGTGTTCGGCGGCTATGGCTTCATCAACGAATTCACCGTGGCACGCCACTACCGCGACTCCAAGATCCTTGAGGTCGGGGAAGGCACCACGGAGGTCCAGCTGATGCTGATCGCCCGCGAACTCGGGCTCTGAACGGCCCGGGGGCCGAGCCTGACGAGACACCTGAAAGGATCAACGATGATTGACAAGGTTGTTGCCAGCGCTGCGGAGGCCGTTGCGGATATTCCCGACGGCGCGTCGCTCGCCGTCGGGGGGTTCGGTCTCTGCGGGATCCCGGTGGCCCTGATAGATGCCCTGCATGAGCACGGCACCAAGGATCTGGAGACGGTGAGCAACAACTGCGGCGTCGACGACTGGGGTCTCGGGATCCTGCTCAGGGACGGGCGCATCCGCCGGACCATCAGCTCGTACGTCGGGGAGAACAAGGAGTTCGCCCGGCAGTACCTTTCCGGGGAACTTGAGGTTGTGCTGACACCGCAGGGCACGCTCGCCGAGAAGCTGCGCGCCGGCGGTGCCGGCATCCCCGCGTTCTACACGAAAGCAGGCGTGGGCACCCAAGTGTCCGAAGGCGGGCTGCCACAAAAGTACGACGCCGACGGCGGCATCGCGATCGCCTCCGAACCGAAGGAGGTGCGGACCTTCAACGGCGTGGACTACGTCCTGGAAGAGTCCCTCGCCCCTGACTTCGGCCTGGTCCACGCCTGGAAGGGCGACCGGCACGGGAATCTCGTCTTCCACGCCACGGCCATGAACTTCAACCCGCTGTGCGCCATGGCCGGCCGGACCACCATTGCCGAGGTTGAAGAGCTGGTGGAACCGGGGGAGCTGGACCCCGAACACGTCCACCTCCCCGGCATCTTCGTCCAACGGGTCGTCGTGGCGTCGCAGGGCGAAAAGCGCATCGAAAAGCGGACGGTGGCACTCTCGGCACCTTCCGCAGCCGGTACCACCGACCAGGCAGGAGCGTAGCCATGGAGTCGATCAGCTCACAGGGGGCGCCGCCCCGTCCCGAGGCCGTCCGCCACGAATACCGGCGTGCCGCAACGTCGCACCCGGAAGGCAAGGGCTGGACACGGAACGAGCTCGCTGCGCGGGTGGCGCAGGAGCTCACGAATGGGCAGTACGTCAACCTTGGCATCGGGATGCCCACGCTGATCCCCAACTACATCCCCGCCGGTGTGGAGGTGGTCCTGCATTCGGAGAACGGCATCCTGGGCGTCGGCCCCTATCCAGGCGAGGACGAGGTCGACCCCGACCTGATCAATGCCGGCAAGGAAACCGTCACCGTCAACAAGGGGGCAGCCTTCTTTGACTCCTCGCTGTCGTTCGGCATGATCCGCGGTGGGCACGTGGACGTGGCAGTGCTCGGCGCCATGGAGGTCGCCGCCAACGGCGATCTGGCCAACTGGATGATCCCGGGCAAGATGGTCAAGGGCATGGGCGGCGCCATGGACCTGGTCTTCGGCGCCAAAAAGGTGATCGTGATGATGGAGCACCTGGACCGCAACGGCAAACCCAAGATCGTGGAGCGGTGCACGCTGCCGCTCACGGGCCAGGCCTGCGTGGACCGGATCATCACGGACCTCGCCGTGATTGACGTGGTCGCCGACGGCAGGTCATCCAGGCTGGTCCTGCGCGAGCTGGCTCCCAACGTGTCTGTGGACGATGTGGCTGCGGCCACCGGCGCCGAGCTGTTCGAAGAAGACCAGGAACTGACTGTATGACGGCGGGCCGCCAGGAACAGAAGGCCGACGGGGATTCGACCGGCTCCACCAGCGTCAGCCCCCGCGTTGTTGAACAGCGGGGCCTCTACTTCGACGAATTGGAAGAAGGAGTGGTCTACGCCCACCGGCCGGGCCGGACGGTCACCGAGACCGACAACGTCCTGTTCACCACCATGACCATGAACACGCAGGGACTGCACCTTGACGCGGCGTGGAGCGCGGGGCAGCCGTTCGGCCAGCGGCTGGTGAACTCGATGTTCACCCTGGCTACCGTCGTTGGGCAGTCCGTCACCCAACTCACGCAGGGGACCATCATCGCGCAGCTTGGCCTGACCGATGTGTCCTTCCCCGGCCCGCTCTACCACGGCGACACTTTGTACACCGAGACCGTCATCACCGGAAAGCGGCTCTCCGGATCGCGCCCGGGCCAGGGGATCGTCACCATGAAGCACACCGGCCGCAACCAGGACGGCGCGGTGGTTGCCTTGGCGACACGCAGCTGCCTGATGTGGACCCGGGAGGCACACCTGAAGGCGGAGACGGAAGCGCAGAAGGAAAAATAATCGGACAATGACTGTATGACTTTCGTGATGGGCCCCGCCCTGCTGTTCTGCCCTGCTGACCGCCCCGAACGCTTCCAGAAGGCCGCCGAGCGCTCCGATGCCGTCATCATTGACCTCGAGGACGCGGTGGCGGCGCCGGACAAGCAACGGGCCCGGGGGGCGATCCTGGCCCAGCTCGGCAGTTCCGGCGAAGGGCCGGAGCTCGACCCCAGCCGGACCATCATCCGGATCAACCCGGCCGGCACGGAGGACTTCGAGAAGGACCTCCATTGCCTGGCGCACACGCCATACCGGACGGTGATGCTGGCCAAGACCGAAAGCGCGGAGCAGCTGCGGGCCCTCGAGGGCTTCCACGTAATCGCGCTGTGCGAAACGGCCGCCGGGATCGTGAACGCGCCGGCCATTGCCGCCGCACCCAACGTGGTGGCGCTGATGTGGGGGGCAGAGGACCTCCTCGCGTCCCTCGGCGGGACGTCCAGCAGGAAGGACGACGGCGGCTACCGCGCCGTTGCGCTGCATGCCCGGTCATCGGTGCTGCTCGCGGCAGGGGCCTTCGGCAAGGAAACAGTGGACGCGGTCTACGTCAACATCCCGGATCTCGAGGGGCTGACCGAGGAGGCCCGGGACGCCGCGGCGTCCGGCTTCAGCTCAAAGGCCTGCATCCATCCGAACCAGGTCGCTGCGGTCCGCGCGGCCTACGCACCGGCCGACGAGGACGTCGCCGCCGCCCGGGAGCTGCTGGAGGCTGCACGTACGGCAGGAACCGGGGTGTTCCAGTTCAAGGGCAAGATGATCGACGGGCCCATCCTCAAGCACGCCCAGTCCACGATTCGGCGGGCCGGGGTCTCTGCCTAGCGGGAGCCCCAGCAGGAGCCGTTCCTTACTGCCGCCGTCCCGGAGCGTGCCTTAGGGAGAGCGGCGGGATGGCTTCATACAGCGGAGTCCGGATCCAGCGCTGGCCGGTCTCGCGGAACTCGGCCCGGTTGGAGAAGCGGTACAGGTAGGTGCGGGCGCGCACCCAGCGCGGGCGTTCGCCGTCGAACGGATCATTGCGCAGCAGGCGCAGCACCGCATGGTCGGCCTCCAGCAGCTTGGCCAGGAAGGTGTAGAACCATTCCTCGTGCACGGTGCGCAGGGGAAGGAACCACATGAGCCAGTCGAGCCGCAGGTGGTAAGGGGCCCACTGGCGCGGCAACCTGCGGACATCGCCGGGTTTGCCCTTGAAGCCGTACTCCCGCCAGTCCTCCGAGTCGGGCTCCTCCTCCATGGTGCCCTCGACAGCCACCTCAATCCGTTGCTTCGTCACCGTGCCGAACGCGCCGTAGGTGTTCACCAGCTGCCAGCGGTTGAAACTGGCGTTCATCAGCTGGTGGCGCGAAAACAGGTTGCGGACGGGCCAGTAGCTGAGGGCCGCGAGCAATAGTGTCACTGCGAGGGTGATGACGAGCCACCACAGCGGCGTTTGCCGGCCGTCACCAGCCGTGTGCCGGTCCAGCGGAATCACCGGCAGCACCGCATGCGCCACGGGATCGCTGACTGCCGCGAAGGCCAGCACTATGGCGATCCAGTTCAGCCACGCGAAGTTGCCGCTGGCCACGAGCCACAGCTGCGTAAAGATGATGATGCCGGCCGCGATACTCGCGACCGGCTGCGGGGCGAAGAGGAAGAAAGGCACCACAAGCTGGGCGAAGTGGTTGCCCACCACCTCCAGCCGGTGGAACGGCCGGGGCAGGAGATGCGCCTGCCGGCTAAGCGGTCCCGGCATGGGCTGCGTCTCATGGTGGTAGTACAGCGCCGTGAGGTCGCGCCACTCCCGGCCGCCGCGGATCTTGATCATGCCCGCGCCGAATTCCAGCCGGAACACCAGCCAGGCCACGAGGATCAGGATGGTCCGGGGCGGATCCGTCTGGTCGGAGCCGAGAAAGGCCACCGTGAACCCGGCCTCAAGGAGCAGCATCTCCCAGCCGAAGCCGTAAAACGTTTGTCCCACGTTGACGATCGACATGTACAGCAGCCACAGCGCAAGGAAGGTGATCAGCGGCAGCCACGGCGGCCCCAGCTGCGGAAGCCCGGCAACCAGGGTGGCTGCAACGGCCAGTCCCGTGCAGCACACCGAACGCAGCAGCCGGTCGGAGTAGCGCCAGCGGAACAGCGTGGGCCTCCGCAGCCTGCTGAACCCCTCCAGATAGTCGGGTACGGGCAGGAGTCCGCGCTCGCCGAGCAACGCAGGGAACTGGTTTAGGGACGAAAGGAACGCAACGAAGTAGAGCGCGGCGATGCCACGCTGCAGCACCTGCCGGGCGAATTCGAAGTCCCGCGCGTCGAACCAGGAGGCCCAGTCCACCCTTCCACGTTACGCCCGCCGCGGAGGGCGTCAAGGCACTTCCGGGCGGCGGCACTCTCGATCGTTGAGGAGTGCCCGACGGGGACAACCAGTCGCGGCATTAGGATCGGAACATGTTTGCACTGGTGCTCATCGCGGTCGTTGCGGGGGCCTTGGCGCAACGGCTTGCCGGCCTGGGCTTCGGGCTCCTGGTCTCGCCGGTCCTCGTGGTGCTCCTGGGTCCGTTCGACGGCGTGATGATCATCAACCTCTGCGGCGCGGCCTCGTCACTGCTGATCCTGTCCAGGGTGTGGCGGCACGTCAGCTGGCGGCGCTACCTTGGCCTCGCGGCTTCGGCGCTGACCGGCGTAGTGCCCGGCGCCTGGCTGGCCAGCCACGCCCCGGAGGCGCCGCTGGAGGTCTGCATCGGAGCCCTGTTGATCCTGGGGCTGTTGGCTTCTCAGCGGCTGAACCGCAGCGACTGGCGGGTCTCGGGCCCGGTTCCGATGGTCTCGCTGGGATTTACCAGCGGACTCATGAACGCGGCGGCGGGAGTGGGAGGCCCGGCCATTACGGCCTACGCCATCGTGACGCGCTGGGAGCAGAAGAGCTTCGGAGCCACCCTGCAGCCGTACTTTGTGACGACCGGGCTGTCCTCGCTGCTGAGCAAATACCTGTTTTCCGGGGGCCACCTTCCGGCCCTGGAAGGCTGGCACTGGCTGGGCATCCTGGCCGCAATGGTCTTGGGGATCGTGGCCGGCGACCTCCTCTCCGGCAGAGTCCGGCCCGGGGTCGTCCGCAGGATTGTTGTGGCGATCGCCTACGCCGGAGCTGTGTCCACGATGGCCAAGGGCGTGGTGGAGATGGCATTGGGCTAGCCTCCTGCCACGTCGCGGCATGCGGCAGGCGTCCGCTGTGCGGGATACTTAAGTCATGCAGACTTCGGGCGCCAGCCGTTCAGCCAGCCGACCAGCAACGGGCCAGCCGCGCAGAATCGTCCTTCTCGGATCCACCGGTTCGATCGGCACCCAGGCAATTGACGTCGTCGACGGCGCCCCGCACCTTTTCGAGGTCGTGGCGCTCAGCGCCGGCGGCGGCAACCTGGAACTCCTCGCACGGCAGGCCGTGCATACGAGGGCGCGCGCGGTGGGCGTCGCCTCCGGCGATCCCCGCCGCCTGCAGGACCTGATCGATGACGCCGCCCGGGCGGCCGGGCTCGCGCGGTACCGTCCGGAGATCATCGCCGGCCCGGACGCCTCCACAAGGATCGCCGCCGTGGAAGCGGATGTGGTGCTCAACGGCATCACCGGCTCCATCGGCCTGGCGCCCACGCTTGCCGCCCTCGAGGCCGGAGCAACACTCGCGCTGGCCAACAAGGAGTCGCTGATTGTGGGCGGCTCCCTCGTCAAAGCCGCCGCCGGGGAGGGCCAGATCGTGCCGGTGGACTCCGAACACTCCGCCATTGCCCAGTGCCTGCGCTCCGGCTCTGCCGCCGAGGTGGACAAGCTCATCCTGACGGCGTCCGGCGGCCCGTTCCGCGGCCGCACCCGTGAGCAGCTGGCGGACGTCACCCCGGAAGAAGCTTTGGCCCACCCCACCTGGGACATGGGCCTGATGGTCACCACCAACTCCGCCAGCCTGGTCAACAAGGGATTGGAAGTGATCGAGGCGCACCTGCTGTTCGACATCCCGCTGGACCGGATCGACGTCGTGGTCCACCCGCAGTCAGTGGTCCATTCCATGGTGCAGTTCGTGGACGGCTCCATCATCGCCCAGGCCTCGCCGCCGGACATGCGCCTGCCCATCGCGCTCGGTCTGGGTTGGCCTGACCGTGTTCCGCAGGCGGCCACGCCCTGCGACTGGACGCAGGCCACCAGCTGGACCTTCGAGCCGCTCGATGTGAGCGCCTTCCCGGCCGTCGGGCTTGCCAAGGACGCCGCCAAGCAGGGGAGCACTTATCCGGCTGTATTCAACGCAGCCAACGAGGAGGCTGTGGTGGCCTTCCATGAGGGCCGCATCCGGTTCACGGACATTGTGGATACCATCGAAGCGGTCCTCAGCGAACACCCGGGTTCCTCCCGGTTAACGGTCGAGTCCGTGCTGGATGCTGAAAAGTGGGCACGAGCCCGCGCCCACGAACGTTTAGCAGTGAGCAGTCTCTAGGAAGCAGCAGATCGAAAGCATGAGTCCCGTTATCCTCTTCATCCTCGGTGTCGTCTTCGTTGCCGTCGGCATCGCGGTGTCCATTGCCCTGCACGAGGTGGGGCACCTGCTTCCCGCCAAGCTGTTCAAGGTGCGCGTCACCAAGTACATGATCGGCTTTGGCCCCACTGTCTGGTCCACCAAAAAGGGCGAGACGGAATACGGTTTCAAGGCCCTTCCGCTGGGCGGCTATGTGTCGATGATCGGCATGTACCCGCCCAACAAGGTCGACGGCTCGGTGCGTCCCTCCAGCACCGGGATGTTCCAGACGCTCGCCACCGAAGCCCGGTCCATGGCCCACGAAGAGGTGGGGCCCGGGGACGAAAACCGCGTGTTCTACCGGCTTCCGGTGTGGAAAAAGATCATCGTGATGCTGGGCGGACCCGCGATGAACCTGCTGATCGGCGTCGTGCTCACCGCCGTGCTGCTCATGGGGTTTGGTGTCGCCACGCCGACGACGACCATCGCCGACGTCTCGAAGTGCCAGGTCAAGGCGGGGGAGACCGTCGATCCGAACTCCGCCGCCTGCAAGCTGACGCCTGCCGCCTCCGCCGGTATCAAGCCGAACGACGTCATCACGTCCTTTGACGGCAAAGCCGTCACCGGCTGGGATGAGCTCACCGGCTGGATCCGCGCGTCCGCGGGACGCAAAGTCAGCATCACCGTGGAGCGGAACGGCGCACCGGTGACCACGACCGTCACGCCCGTGCTGTCGGCGCGGCCGGTCATCGGCGAAGACGGCCGGCAGGCGAAGGACTCCCAGGGCAAACTCCGGTACCAGGACGTCGGCTTCCTCGGCATTGGTGCGCAGACAGCGCTCGTTGCCCAACCGGCGTCGTCCGTCCTGCCCATGGCGGGGGAGAACATCCGGCAGGTTGCCGGCGTCATCCTCAATCTTCCTGCCCGTGTTGCCGGAGTGGCGAAAGCCGCCTTCAGCGAAGAGCCGCGGGACCCGAACGGTCCCATCAGTGTGGTTGGTGTGGGCCGGGTGGCCGGCGAAGTTGCCGCAATGGAAGACGTGCCGGTGCAGTCCAGGCTCGCCGCCCTGGTGGGCCTGCTGGCGGGCCTGAACTTCGCGCTTGCGGTGTTCAACTTGGTGCCGTTGCTGCCGCTCGACGGCGGCCATGTGGCTGGGGCTCTGTATGAAGCGGCCCGGCGGCGCGTTGCAAAGCTCTTCGGCAAGCCCGACCCGGGTGCCTTCGACATTGCCAAGCTGCTTCCCGTGACCTACGTCGTGGCAGCCCTGCTGATGGGGATGGGTGCGCTGCTGATTTATGCGGACATCGTGAAACCGGTAAATCTCTTCGGATAACCCCAAACAGCTGATATCGAGTAATCAGCCGATTTTGGATGATTTATCATAATCAGTCTGAAGTGATTGATATTGAGCGATATGCCGCTTACGGTTGAGCAATGTACGTCATGACAATCGACCAGCGGGGCAGCCGCACCGATATTGACCGGGTGCCCGAGCTGCTGGACGGACTGCGGCGGCTTTCCCGGGGCCGCTTTGAACGTTCAGTGGGGGATGAGATCCAGGGCGTCCTCGACATGCCGGCCGACGTGGTGGAGGTGGCCATCCACGCGCTCCGCAGCGGCCGCTGGTATGTGGGGATCGGCATCGGCCCAGTGAATGAGCCGCAGCCGGTCAGTCCCCGGGAGGGATCGGGGGCCGCCTTCGTGGCGGCACGACAGGCCGTGGACCGTGCCAAGGCTGCCGCCAGCCACGTTCCGGTGGCGGTGGTGTCGGGCGGTGTCCGGCGCGGTACGGCGGCCGCGGGCGATGCGGAAGACGGAGTTAGGGCGTGCGCCAATGCAGAAGCTGTTTTGCGCCTCGTGGGGAGGCTCATCAGGGAACGGACTGAGGCCCAGTGGCGGGTGGTAGACGCGCTCCGGGCCAGAAACGGACGCGATCCCGGTCGCCACGGACAGCAAAAGCAGGTTGCCCAGGAACTGGGAATCAGCGAACAGTCGGTGAGCCGGGCCATCATCAGGTCCGGATGGCAGGAAGAATGGGCGGCGAGACCGGCGGTGGAAATGCTGCTGGCCACCGCCCATGGGCTGATCCTTGACGCGTCCGGCCCGGAAGCACCCAACCGAGGAGAACGGTGAACGCACTCTGGATCACACTGGCCCTGGTGGCGGCAGGGTTCGTGGGCTGGCCTGTGACGGCACTGGTGTTCAGGCTCGCCCGGACTATCGACGACAAGGCGGATGCCACCGCCGGCACGGCAGAGAACGCCGACGATCCTTCGGCCGATGTCACCGTGGACTCCGGGACCACCGGGGATCCCCAGGACGCCGCGGAGTCCAAAAGCACGGCGGATTCCAAAAGCACGGCAGATTCCAAAGGCACGGGCGCCGGCAACACGGTGGACGGCGACATTACGGTCACCCGGGAAACATCGCCGGAGCCGCCCGCAACGCGGATCCTGCGCGGCGGAGCCATCATCGGAGTGCTTGAGCGGCTGGCCGTCTGCCTGGCCATCCTGACGGGTCAGCCCGTGGCCATTGCCTACGTGGTGGCCATCAAGGGCCTGGGGCGCTTCGCTGAACTCAAGGAGACCCCCGTGGCCGCGGAGCGCTTCATCATCGGGACCCTCACCTCCATGCTCTGGGCAGCGGGTGTCGCGGCCTTTACGAAGGTGGTGCTCCTCGGGTAGGGCGGCCGCGGGATAGGGTATCTGTATGACTGTTTTCGCTGTTGAGTACGTATACGATGCCGAGTCCGCGGATGTCCGTGCCGCCACCCGCCCGTCGCACCGCGAATGGACCGCAGGGCTGGCCGAGGAGGGCGTGCTCCTCGCGAGCGGCCCTTACGGTGACGGCGCCGGTGCCCTGCTCATCTTCAAAGCCGCCGACGAGAACGCGCTGAACGACATCCTCAAGCAGGACCCCTTCGCCGCCGCCGGCGTCATCTCCGGCACACGCACCACGGAATGGGCTCCGGTGACCGGCCTCCTGGCCGACCACGCCTAGCCCTTCCCGCTAATTTTCTTCGATACAAGGAGTCCACGTGACCTCGGTCAGCCTGGGAATGCCATCCGCACCGCCCCCCGTCCTTGCTCCCCGCCGCAAGACACGGCAGATCAAAGTCGGCTCGGTGGGCGTCGGGTCCGATTCGCCCGTCAGTGTGCAGTCGATGACCACCACGCCCACCACGGACATCAACGCCACCCTGCAGCAGATCGCCGAGCTGACGGCGTCCGGCTGCGACATCGTCCGGGTCGCCTGTCCCTCCGCGGATGACGCCGAGGCCCTCCCGATCATCGCCAGGAAGTCCCAGATACCGGTCATCGCCGACATCCACTTCCAGCCGAAGTACGTCTTTGCGGCCATCGAAGCCGGCTGCGCCGCCGTGCGCGTCAACCCCGGCAACATCCGGAAGTTCGATGACCAGATCAAGGAAATCGCCAAGGCAGCCAAGGATCACGGCACTTCCATCCGCATCGGTGTCAACGCCGGATCCCTGGAGCCGGGCATCCTGAAGAAGTACGGCAAAGCCACCCCGGAAGCCCTGGTTGAGTCCGCGGTCTGGGAAGCGTCCCTGTTCGAGGAGCACGGTTTCCACGACTTCAAGATCTCGGTCAAGCACAACGACCCGGTCATCATGGTGGCGGCGTACGAGATGCTCGCCGAGAAGGGGGACTGGCCGCTGCACCTTGGCGTGACCGAGGCGGGCCCCGCGTTCCAGGGCACCATCAAGTCGGCCACGGCCTTCGGGGCCCTGCTCTCGCGCGGCATCGGCGACACCATCCGTGTCTCCCTGTCCGCCCCGCCGGTCGAGGAGATCAAGGTGGGCAACCAGATTCTGCAGTCCTTGAACCTGCGTCCGCGCAAGCTGGAAATTGTGTCATGCCCGTCCTGCGGCCGTGCCCAGGTGGACGTCTACACCCTGGCCGAACAGGTGACCGCCGGACTTGAAGGCATGGAAATCCCGCTGCGCGTAGCTGTCATGGGCTGCGTGGTCAACGGACCGGGCGAAGCACGCGAAGCTGACCTGGGAGTTGCGTCCGGCAACGGCAAGGGCCAGATTTTTGTGAAGGGTGAGGTCATCAAGACTGTCCCTGAGAGCCAGATTGTTGAGACACTGATCGAAGAGGCCATGCGTATCGCGGAAGAGATGGGGGAGGCCGATGGCGAAGATGCTGTCAAGGGTGGCCCCGTGGTTAGCGTCTCATAAAGACGGAGCCGCTCCGGACCGTGTGACCGTGCGGGCACTGGGTGCTGCGGATACGGCCGGGCTGCGCGAGTTGGCCGCTGCTGATCCCGTGGCGAATGTCTTCATCCTGGCGCACCTGGAATCTACGGGCACGGCCGCCCCGACTCCAGGGGGCGCCAGTGTTCTGGGCGTTTTCGACGACGGTTTGCTGGTTGGTGCCTGCTGGGCGGGCGCCAACCTGGTGCCGGTCCAGCTCGCGCCCGCGCTCACCGGGGCGGTGGCTGCCGCGGCGCACCGCTCCGGCCGGAGGTTTGCGTCCATCTTCGGTCCGGCGCACACAGTGCTTGCCTTGCACAATCACCTGGAGCAATTGGGACATGTGGCGCACGAAGTGCGCCCGGACCAGCCCCTCATGACCATTGCCGGTCCGCCAGCCGTAGAACCCAACTGGCAGCTGGGGTTCGGCCAATACGCTGACTTCGACACCATTCTCCCGGCCTGCGCGGCGATGTTCGAGGAGGAAGTGGGCTATTCGCCGTATCTGGGCGGCCGGGACTTCTATAGCCGCCGGGTCGCGGGACTGATCCGACAGGGGCACTCCCTGGTTCACCTCAGCGACGGCGAAGTGGTGTTCAAAGCCGAGCTTGGCGCCGTGACCACCGAAGTGACGCAGGTGCAGGGCGTGTGGATGAACCCCAGCTACCGCGGACTGGGCCTGAGCGCCGGCTACATGGCTGCCGTGGTGCTGCTCGCCCAGAAAATGGCGCCGGTCACCAGCCTCTATGTCAACGACTACAACTCCCGCGCCCGCGCCACCTACGAGCGAGTAGGCTTCCGCCAGGTCGGGACTTTTGCCACGGTGCTTTTCTAAGGCCGGTGCATTTCTGAGCCCGGTGCTTTTCCGAGGCCGGTGCTTTTTCTGAGACCGGGCTTGAAATGGGTGACTGCCATCACATAGGTTCTAACTGACCGTGCCTTCGGGCGCGGATGGTCTCAGAGAATTGGCGGCATGACCGGCCGCGGAGCCACGCCGCCACAGGGATGACCAGCCGGAGACGGCCAGGGGCTTCCGCTGTGGGGCGTGGCTCTTCTGCGGCAGCCCCCGCCGGGAAGCGTCTGTTGCCGGAGCGCGCGGAAGCCCCGGCGCCGCCTTGCCGGTAGATTAGTACCCAGACAATCAGCACTTTCCCCCAGAAACGGATACTGACCCGTGGTCCTTAGACTCTCCAAGCTATTCCTGCGCACGCTGCGTGAAGATCCCGCCGACGCCGAGGTGGCCAGCCACAGGCTGCTCGTGCGCGCCGGATACATCCGCCGTGCCGCGCCGGGTATCTACACGTGGCTGCCCCTGGGGCTGAGCGTGCTGCGCAGGGTGGAACAGGTAATCCGCGAGGAGATGACCGCCATCGGCGCCCAGGAAGTCCACTTCCCGGCCCTGCTCCCCAAGGAACCCTACGAGGCCACGAACCGCTGGACCGAGTACGGCGAGGGCATCTTCCGGCTCAAGGACCGCAAGGGCGGGGACTACCTGCTGGCTCCCACCCATGAGGAGATGTTCACCCTGCTGGTCAAGGATTTGTACTCCTCGTACAAGGACCTTCCGCTGAGCATCTACCAGATCCAGAACAAGTACCGCGACGAAGCACGTCCCCGTGCCGGCCTGCTGCGCGGCCGCGAGTTCATCATGAAGGATTCGTACTCCTTCGACGTCGACGACGCCGGCCTGGACGCGAGCTACAACGCGCACCGCGGCGCCTACCTGAAGATCTTCGAGCGCCTTGGCCTCGAGGTTGTTCCGGTGGCAGCCACGGCAGGTGCCATGGGCGGTTCCCGGAGCGAGGAGTTCCTGCACCCCACCGAGATCGGCGAAGACACGTTCGTGCGCTCCGCCGGCGGCTATGCGGCGAACGTGGAGGCCGTGACCACCGTGGTTCCCGCCGAGATCGACTTCACCAACGCTCCGGCGGCCGACATAAGGGACACGCCGAATACCCCGACCATCGACACCCTCGTGGCCGCTGCCAACGAGCTCGCTCCCCGGAGCGAGGCCGACGGCGGCGATTGGACGGCCGCTGACACGTTGAAGAACGTGGTCCTCGCCGTGACGCTGCCGACGGGTGAGCGCCAGATCGTGGTCATCGGCGTCCCCGGCGACCGTGGCGTCGACCTGAAGCGCGTTGAGGCGAACATCGGCGCTTTCCTGCCAGTGGCCGGCGAAATTACGGTGGAGGCCGCGGGCGAAGAAGACCTCGCCAAGAACCCGCTCATCGTCAGGGGCTACCTTGGCCCGGGGATGTCCCTGGACACGCCGCTGCTCGGCACGGAGGGCGCATCCAGGCTCCTCTACCTCGTGGACCCGCGCATCGTCAGCGGCACGTCATGGGTGACCGGTGCCAACATGGCCGGCAAGCACGTGTTCGGCCTCGTGGCTGGCAGGGACTTCGGCTGGGACGGTGTGATTGAGTGCACCGAAGTTCGCGCAGGCGACGAAGCCCCGGACGGCTCGGGCCCGCTTGAGACCGCCCGTGGCATCGAGATGGGGCACATTTTCCAGCTCGGCCGCAAGTACGCGGAAGCGCTTGAGCTGAAGGTCCTGGATCAGAATGGCAAGCAGGTGGTGGTGACCATGGGTTCCTACGGCGTGGGCGTGACCCGTGCCGTGGCTGCCCTCGCGGAATCCAACCATGATGCCCGGGGCCTGGTCTGGCCGCGGGCAGTGGCTCCGGCCGACGTCCATGTCGTGGCCGTGGGTCGCGGCGAGGAGATCTTCGCCGCGGCGGAGCAGCTCGCCTCGGAACTCGAGGCCGCCGGCCTCGAGGTTATTTACGATGACCGCCCCAAGGTCTCCCCGGGCGTCAAGTTCGGCGACGCTGAGCTCATTGGCGTGCCCACCATCCTCGCCGTCGGCAAGGGACTTGTGGACGGCGTCGTAGAGATCAAGGACCGCCGCAGCGGTGAGGCCGAAAACGTTGCAGTGGACAAGGCTGTTGACTTCGTGGTCAACGCCGTCCGCAACAACTGACTGCCCGCAGCCGCCAAGGTGGTCTCGGGTTTCGAATCGATCCAGCTCGCCACTGTGATCCTGATAGTGGTGGCCGGCTTCGCTGCCGGCTGGGTGGACGCGGTGGTGGGCGGCGGCGGGCTGCTGCAGCTTCCTGCGCTGCTGCTCGTTCCGGGGATCACCCCGGTGCAGGCCCTCGCCACCAACAAGATGGGTTCCATCTTCGGCACCAGCACCAGCGCCGTCACCTACTACGGCCGGGTCCGGCCTGACCTGAGGACTGCGCTGCCCATGGCGGCCATTGCGCTGGCCGGCAGCTTCGGCGGGGCCTTGCTGGCTGCCCGGCTGCCGGCCGAGGTGTTCAAGCCGATCATCGTGGTGGCGCTGGTTGCCGTCGCGCTTTTCACTGCCCTCAAACCCGACGCCGGGCACCTGACGGTCCTCAGGCACGACGGCGGCACCCACTATGTGGTGGCCTGCACCATCGGTGCCGTGATCGGCTTCTATGACGGATTGATCGGCCCGGGCACGGGCTCGTTCCTGGTGATCGCACTGGTCTCGGCGATGGGATACGCGTTCCTTGAGGCAAGCGCCAAGGCGAAGATCGTCAACATGGCCACGAACGCCGGTGCGCTGTTGTTCTTCCTGCCGCACGGCTCCCTGCTCTGGGGGGTCGGCCTGGTGCTGGGTCTGGCAAACATGGCCGGCGGCTATTTGGGGGCGCGCACGGCGGTGAAACAAGGGAGCCGGTTCGTGCGCCTCGTCTTCCTCGCGGTGGTGGGCGCCCTGATCATCAAACTCGGCTTCGACGTGTGGCAGGAAAACTTTGCCTGACCCTTCGCTTGAGCGGGAGTTCCCGGCCCGACAGAATCTGGTGGGATCCCCCTCGTAACAACCCCCGGGGTCGGCGTAGCATGCATCTATGTCAGCGGGTGCGGAGCCCTACCAGGAAGCCCTTGCGGCGGCCGTGCGCCATGCCACCCAGTGGCTCGCAAGCCAGCCGACCCGCCCCGTGGGTCCGCGGCGGGCGGCCCGGGAGTTGGCCGCAGCATTCGGCGGCGAGCTGCCGCAGTCCGGCATGCCTCCGGCAGACGTCGTGGACTACCTCGCCAGCCATGCGGAACCCGGGCTCATGGCCATGCCGTCGGGCCGCTTCTTCGGCTGGGTCATCGGTGGCACCCTGCCGGCCGCCATGGCGGCGGACTGGCTTGTCAGCTCATGGGACCAAAACGCGGTCCTCCGCTATGCCACCCCCGCCATGGCGGCCATCGAGGAAGCAGCAGGCGGCTGGCTGCTGCAGTTGCTGGGCCTGCCGGAGGACTCCGACGTCGGCTTCGTCACCGGAGCCACCATGGCCAACTTCACGGGTCTGGCGGCCGCACGCTGGCGGCTGCTCAAAGACGCCGGCTGGAACCTGGACCGCGATGGGCTCTTCGGCGCGCCGCGGATCCACTGCATCGTGGGGGAGGAACGGCACGAGACGATCGACCTCGCCCTGCGCTACCTGGGCCTGGGCAGTCCCACCGTGGTGGCGTCCGACGACCAGGGGCGCATCGATGCCGCGGAGCTGGACTGTGCCCTTGACCGTGCGCTGAGCTCGGGCCCGGCTCCGGTGCTGGTGTGCCTGCAGGCCGGCAACCTGCACTCGGGCGCCTTCGACCCCTTCGCCGCGGCGATCGCAGTGTCCAAGGCACACCGCGCGTGGGTGCACGTGGACGGGGCATTCGGACTTTGGGCGGCAGCCGTCCCCGAGTTCGCCGGGCTGACGGCAGGGCTCGGACGGGCCGACTCGTGGGCCACAGATGCCCACAAGAGCCTCAATGTCCCCTATGACTGCGGCGTCGCCGTCGTCAAGGACGCGCAGGCCCTGCGCAGCGCCATGGGGCTGAACGCGAGCTACCTCATCCGGGATGCGGATGGTGCGGGTGATCCCAGCCAGAAGGTTCCGGAGCTTTCGCGCAGGGCCAGGGGTGTGCCGGTGTGGGCCGCGCTGAAGTCACTCGGCCGGGATGGCGTGGCCGAACAGATCCGCCGCCTCGCGGCCTCCGCGGCCCGGCTCGCGGAAAAGCTTGCGGTGCTTGACGGCGTGGAAGTGCTGAACGACGTCGGCTATACGCAGATTTCCGTCGCTTTCGGTGACGACGCCACCACCCGTGAGGTGGCGGCGAGGCTCATAGCCGACGGCACGGTGTGGATGTCCGGTTCGCGCTGGCACGGCAGGGACGTGCTGCGGATCTCCGTCAGTAACTGGACCACCGACGCCGCCGACGTTACCACGGCAGCCGAGGCGGTCCGGACTGCCCTCGAAGGCGTCCGGACCGGCGCCCGCTGACCGCCAGGCCGAAGGCCCTTATGCCGGAGTCGTCCGCCCGGCTGCCCGCCCGGGTTCAGGCAGCGTTCGCGGGTCCGGGAGCCCGTCCAGGGTGCGTCCCGCCAGCGTGCTGGCAACCCACAGCGACCGGGCCAGATCTCCGCCGTGGTCCCGCTTCGAGGCGTAGTGGAGGGCGTTGTCGACCTCCCGCGCGAGGCTCCACTGCCGGGCTGCTTCGTCGTCAAGCCCGGCCGCCCTGCTGAAATCGCGGCATCGTGCCCGCAGGCCTGCCGCGGGATCCGCGGCGGGCAGGTCAGCCATCCGGTTCCACAGCACGGGGGCCACCGCGAACTCAGCCTCGCCCACCATCGGCTGCGGATCGATGGCCGCGAAATTACGGTGTCCAGGCTTCTCCGTGGCGCCGGGGCGGGCCAGGATGTTGAGGAAGTGGAAGTCGGTGTTGACCAGCACGTCGGCTCCTGAGCGGCGGCCCACGGCACCCCTGGTCTGGCACACCTCCAGCGCAGCCTCAAGGAGCCAACGGGGAAAAGGCTTTCCCAGCTGCTCCCACTCGGCCGGCAGATCGTCGCTCCATTGCTCGGCCCGGGCGGCCACGTGCAGAAACTCCCGCCATTGCGGCTGACCGTCCGGAACGAGGCTCAGTTCCCGCATGAGCCCGCCCCACACCTCGGCGGCGACGTCCATGGGCTGGGTCTGGAGCGACCGGCCGGAGTCCAGGCGCTCCAGCAGCATGGAGCAGGTTCCTGCATCGGAAGCGAGCAGGCGGACGGCCCCCCGCCCGTTCCACAGGGCCAGGGCATGCCGTTCCACGACCGCCTCGTCGTGGGGGAAGGCAACCTTCAGGGCTGCACGTGTTCCGCCCGCAAGCACCGGCACCACAATCCCGCCGTGGCCGCTCCATGGGAACGTTCCCGGCATAAGGTCAAGGTCGAGCTCCCACTGCTCCATGCGGCTGCGGATCAGGTCGGGGAGGGAAG
Source organism: Arthrobacter sp. 05T444 (assembly GCF_056395905.1). Lineage (NCBI taxonomy): Bacteria > Bacillati > Actinomycetota > Actinomycetes > Micrococcales > Micrococcaceae > Arthrobacter > Arthrobacter sp. 05T444. Next base: position 114,842 of record NZ_JBFTKK010000002.1, on the reverse strand, counting down.
CAAGCCATGCCCGGCCGGCACTGCTGCTGGAGTAGCGGCGCGCCAAATCGGGCGGAACGGGAACGGCTGGTGGCTGGCTCATCGGTTCCAGCGTAGTTGACCGGGCTGTCGCAGCCCTGGAATTGCGCTAGACGATCCCGCTGGCTCCGAGCAGGTTGCCCAGGGCGAATGTCGCCGCCAGGGCAAGTCCGCCGCCCACCACCACGCGCACAGCGGCGCGCATCCTGGATCCGCCGCCGATCCAGGCTCCGAGGGCGCCGGTCAGGGCCAGAGCCACCAGTACGGCGCCGAAGGTCACGGCAACGCGGATGTTTTCGGGCGGCAGCAGGATGGCGAGCATCGGCAGGATCGCGCCCAGGGTGAATGCTATGGCCGAGGCAAACGCTGCGTGCCACGGGCTCACAATGTCCTGTTCATCGATATTCAGTTCCGCGGACAGGTGCGCTGCCAGCGCATCATGTGCGGTGAGCTCCCGGGCGACGTTCTGCGCCGTTTCCTCACTGAGGCCCTTGCTCCGGTAGATGGCCGCCAGTTCGAGCAGCTCTTCCTCGGGCTCTTCGGCAAGCTCCCGGCGCTCCTTTTCGATCAGCGCCTTCTGGCTGTCGCTTTGGCTGCTGACAGATACGTATTCGCCAAGCGCCATGGACACCGCGCCGCCCACCAGCCCCGCGGCACCGGCCGCAAGAATGGGGCCGTGCTCGCTGGTCGCACCGGCTACGCCCACCACAATCGCGGCGACCGACACGATGCCGTCGTTCGCGCCGAGGACACCGGCGCGAAGCCAGTTCAGCCGGTGGACAATGTCGTTGTTGTGGGGCTCGCTTTGGTGGTGTCCGTCGTGGGGCAATCCTGCAACGTCCGCTGACTCCATCTCTCCAGCAAACCACCAGGGCGTCCCCGCTGCCAGAGTCCAGCCGGATATTAAGGAGGTGAGGACAGGTCCGCATGCGGCGAGGGCGCAGCTTCCGGCAGCACGGGGAGCTGGGAGGTGTCCAGCACGAGGCCGGGTACGGGGCCGGGATCGGACCCCCAGCCGATGGAACTCTGCGTGGCCGCAAGGAGCGAGGCAATGGCCCATTTTCTGGTGGGGCCTTCACTCAGTGCGACGAGATCGCCGTAGACAGGGAGCGTTCCCGCTTCCAGGCTGGCCAGTCCGGCGGCGGGGTTTTTCAGGAAGGAGGCATCGAGCGTGTAGCCCGGCTCCCGGGGCGGGATCTGGGCACAGTGCAGGCGGCTGTGCGTCTCTGCTTCGTCCGCGCGTGCCTCGTGGCTGGTCAACAGGACCTTGGCCCGTTGTGTCGCCTGGCCAGCGAGTCGAGTGAGCGCAACCTGGTAGCCGTAGACGGTCTCTACCTCGGTGCGGACAGTCCTTTGCAGCGCAGCCGTCAGGCTCGCTGCGCCGGACGCCGTCGCGGGGCCGGACACTGGTGCGGCGCCTGGGGCCGGCGCCGAGGTGGCGGCCGGCGCCCCGGAGGCCGTCCCCAATTCCGCAGAGGCCGTACCTGGCGAACCCGGCGCACTGTCACCTGGGCCTGGGCCCGGGCACGTGACCGTGGAATTGGCCAACCGAGCGGGCGCGGCAGGAAGTGCAGGCGCTGGCGTTCCGGAGGCTTGGGCAAGAGCCGCCGCCTGGAGCAGCTGTGCGGTGCCGACCGCGGACAAAAGGCGGGCCATCCCGCCGTCGGCCGTTTCCGCATGGGTGAGGCGCTTCCGCCCACTGGCAGAGAGCCCGGCCACCAGTGCGGGGACTGTCGCGGGCGCCGCGGCAGCCGCAGCTGCAGTTCCGGATCCAGACGCCGAAGGCGCGGCGGAAGCGGCGGCGGTGGCCTCGTCGGAGGGCAGAATCAGTGCGCGGGCCTGGGTAGTCAGCAAAGTCACAGTCCGCGAATAAATCTGGCGCTGGGCGCCGGAAGCGTCCACCGCGAGCTGCAAGCTGACTGCCCGCAACCGCATGGTTTCAGCCAGGGCGGAGGCCCGTGCCTGCTCGGAAAAAGGGGGTGCGGCCGGGCGCTGGGCTTCCCGTGGAATCAGGGCAAATCCGAGGCTGAGGACCAGGAACGCGGTGAAGGCGGCCAGGGCGAACCGGAAATAGCTGGCCGGCCGGCTTCTTTCCCTGGTGTCGTCTTTCACAACAGACCATGTTGTCACGGCCGCAGGGAACTCCGTGCACCAAGGCGGCCGGAAAATGGCTACGCTAGTACTCACAACATCATCTATCGGGAGGCGGCCGGCATCGTGAGCAATGCAGAAGCCACGACTTCATCAGACCGGACCGACGCGGGAAAGTCTGAGCCCGCGGCTGTCCACAATCCCGAGGCTGAACGCCTCCGGTCTTTGCTTGAGCCCGCGGTCCAGGCACACAGGCTGTACTTGGAGGATGTTGCCATCAACATCGCAGGCTCCAACCGCGTTGTCCACGTAGTGGTGGACCTGCCGCAGGAAGAAACGGGCGGGGTCAGCCTGGACGTCATTGCAGACATCTCCAGGGAACTCTCCGACATCCTGGACAACGATCCCAGCACGGACAGCCGCCCGTACGACCTTGAAGTTTCGTCGCCCGGCGTGGGGCGTCCCCTGACAGAGCCCCGGCACTGGCACCGCGCCCGCGGCCGGATGGTGAACGTCAACGTCATCCAGGGCGAAAACGTCACGGGCAGGATCCAGTCAGTGGACGACTCCGGCGTGACCCTGGTCCCCGAAATTGCCGTGAAAAAGGGCATGAAGCCGAAGCAAGGCGATCCCGTAAAACTTCCTTTCGACAAGATCCGCAGCGGAAAAGTCGAAATTGAGTTCAGCCACCTCGACGAGGCCGGTCTGGAAAATGAGCACAATGGACCTTCTGAGGAGGCCTGATGGATATTGACATGAGCGCACTGAGACTCCTGGAGCGTGAGCGCGAAATCCCGCTGGATCTCCTCATCCCCACGATCGAGCAGGCACTGCTGGTTGCCTACCACAAGTCTCCCGGGGCCTTCGAGAAGGCCCGCGCTGAACTCGACCGCAAGAGCGGCCACGTGACCATCTGGGCCACCGAGATCGATGACGACGGCATGCCCATCGGCGAGTTCGAGGACACTCCTGCGGGCTTCGGCCGCATCGCGGCAAGTACCGCCCGCCAGATCATCCTCCAGCGCCTGCGCGACGTCGAGGACGACAACGTCCTGGGCGAGTTCAAGGGCCGCGAAGGAGAGCTCGTGGCCGGGCTGATCCAGCAGGGCAACAACCCGCACATGATCCAGGTCAACCTTGGAACGGTCGAGGCTCTGCTTCCGCCGCCCGAGCAGGTTCCGGGGGAGAAGTACATCCACGGAAACCGACTCCGTGCCTTCGTCATTGACGTCCACCGCGGCACCAAGGGCCCGTCCATCACGCTGTCCCGTTCCCACCCGGGCCTCGTGCGGAAGCTCTTCGAACTCGAGGTTCCGGAGATCGCCGACCACTCGGTGGAGATCGTTGCCCTGGCCCGTGAGGCCGGACACCGCACCAAGATCGCAGTTAAGGCCAACACCCCCGGCATCAATGCCAAGGGCGCCTGCATCGGCGAAATGGGTTCCCGCGTCCGGGCAGTCATGACCGAGCTGAATGACGAAAAGATCGACATCGTCGACTTCAGCGAGGATCCGGCAACGTTCATCGCCAGCGCCCTGTCACCGTCGCGTGTGAATTCCGTCACCATCACCGACGAAACCACCCGCTCCGCCCGCGTCGTGGTGCCGGACTACCAGCTGTCGCTGGCCATCGGCAAGGAGGGCCAGAACGCCCGCCTCGCCGCCAAGCTGACGGGCTGGCGGATCGACATCGTTTCTGACGCCGCGGCGCCGCGCGGCTAGAAGAACGTTTTCGCAGTTCGGCCCAGGCTGAACCGGCACCCGAACTGCCTGCCATGGCGGCGGGCAGTTTCGGGTCATTGGCCCCCAAGGGGCTAGAATAGAACATGACCGCGCCTAGCAGCCGGCATCAGTGTGTCTGTGTGTGCCCACGTTTCTGCCCGATGGCAGCAGCTGGCCCCCGGGCAGGCAGATAAGTACAGGCAGGAAGATACTCGACAGTGGCAGCAGTGCAACACCTCGGGAATCAGCCGCAACGTACCTGCATCGGATGCCGGAAAAAAGGGTCGCGGTCTGAGTTACTCCGGCTCGTCTCCGACGCCGGCGGATCATCCGCCGTCGCTGTGGATGAACGACGCCGGATGGCTGGCAGGGGTGCATGGCTGCACCCCAGCGAAGCGTGCCTGGCCCTGGCGGTCAAGCGGCGTGCGTTCGGAAGGGCCCTTAACGGCGCGACCGGAACCGCCGCCGTCGAACGCCGGATAACGGCAGGAACGCTAGCTGCGGACGCCCCGGCGGCTGCAGCAACAACCGTCCAACCTGAAAGCGGGTCAGAAAACTGATGGAAACCCGATGAGTTCCCAGCGATGAGTGCGCAACGATGACAACTTTGTTGCGCTCTGCAATGGACCTTTCAGCTGCACTCGCGGCGGAGGTCCGCAGTAAGAAGTAGACGGTTCGTGCCTGGCTCGGTGCGGACCGAGACAGGAGAAATGTGGCCAAGGTCCGCGTACATGAGCTTGCTAAAGAGCTCGGTATTACTTCCAAAGATGCAGTAACCAAACTGCAGGAACTGGGCGAATTCGTTCGCTCCGCCTCTTCCACCATTGAGGCCCCCGTCGTGCGGAAACTCCGCAACGCCTTCCCGGCTGCGGCCGCTTCCAAGACCGAAGCACCCGCAACCGCTCCCAAAGCTCCCGCCGCGGCAGGAGAATCACGCCCCGCCCCGGCTCCCGGCCCCGCTGCCCCCAAGGCTCAGGCACCTGCCCCGGCACCGGCCCCCGCACAGGCACCTCAGGCGGAAGCTCCGGCGGCGCCTGCAGCGCCCGCTGCTCCCGCTGCCGCAGCACCTTCGGCCGCCGCCCCCGCAGCTCCCTCGACGGGCGCCAAGCCCGGAGCGCGCCCGGCACCCAAGGCTGAAGCGCCGGCTGCGCCCGCAGCACGACAGGGCGGCTCGGCACCTCGACCGGGCGGTCCCCGTCCCGGCAACAACCCGTTCGCGACGTCCCAGGGCATGCCCCGCGGCCGTGGCGGCGACGGAGACCGTCCGTCGCGCCCGGGCAACAACCCGTTCGCACCTTCGCAGGGCATGCCGCGTCCCGGTGGCAGCCGCACTGACGGCGACCGCCCCGGCGGTCCGCGTCCCGCGGCAGGTGCCGGCGGTCCCCGTCCGGGCGCTCCGCGTACCGGTGGTGCTCCGGGCGGTCCCCGCCCCGGTGCTCCGCGTACCGGTGGCGCTCCGGGCAGCCCCCGCCCCGCAGGTGCCGGTGGAAACCGTCCTACTCCGGGCATGATGCCCAACCGCACTGAGCGTCCGGCACCGGCTGGTGCAGGACGTCCCGGTGGCGGCGGCCGCGGTCCGGGCCGTCCAGGCGGCGCTCCCGGAACCGGTGCTCCCGGTGCCGGCGGCGGCGCTCCGGCCGGCGGTGGCTTCGGCAAGGGTGGCCGCGGTCGCGGCGGAACCCAGGGTGCCTTCGGTAAGGGCGGCGCAGGCCGCGGCAAACAGCGCAAGTCGAAGCGTGCAAAGCGCCAGGAACTTGAGCAGATGAGCGCTCCGTCGCTGGGTGGCGTGAGCGTACCCCGCGGCGACGGCAACACCGTAGTGCGGCTTCGCCGTGGCTCGTCCATCACGGACTTCGCTGACAAGATCGAGGCGAACCCCGCCGCACTGGTGACCGTGCTCTTCCACCTCGGTGAAATGGCAACGGCAACCCAGTCGCTGGATGAGGAAACCTTTGCCCTGCTTGGCGAGGAGCTTGGCTACAAGCTCCAGGTCGTTTCGCCGGAGGATGAGGAGCGCGAGCTGCTCTCCACCTTTGACATCGACTTCGACGCCGAGCTGGAAGCCGAAGGCGACGAAGACCTCGAGGCACGTCCTCCGGTTGTCACTGTCATGGGCCACGTCGACCACGGTAAAACCCGGCTGCTCGATGCCATCCGCAAGTCCGACGTTATGGCGGGCGAGCACGGCGGCATTACGCAGCACATTGGTGCCTACCAGGTCACGCACACCCACGAAGGCGAAGACCGCAAGATCACCTTCATCGATACCCCCGGCCACGAGGCGTTCACCGCCATGCGTGCCCGTGGTGCGAAGGTCACTGACATCGCCATCCTGGTGGTCGCAGCGGACGACGGCGTTATGCCGCAGACCGTTGAAGCCCTCAACCACGCGCAGGCAGCCAACGTGCCGATCGTGGTGGCTGTGAACAAGATCGATAAGGAAGGCGCCAACCCGGACAAGGTCCGTGGCCAGCTGACCGAATACGGCCTGGTTCCGGAAGAATACGGTGGCGACACCATGTTCGTTGAGGTCTCTGCCCGCCAGAACCTCAATATCGACGAGCTGCTCGAGGCTGTCCTGCTGACCGCAGACGCAGCCCTGGACATGCGCGCCAACCCGAACAAGGACGCCCGCGGCATCGCGATCGAAGCCAACCTCGACAAGGGCCGCGGTTCCGTGGCAACTGTCCTGGTGCAGTCCGGTAGCCTGCGCGTCGGCGACACGATCGTGGCCGGTACGGCCCACGGCCGTGTCCGTGCGATGTTCGACGACGACGGCAGCGCCCTGACCGAGGCCGGCCCGTCCCGCCCCGTCCAGGTGCTGGGTCTGTCCAACGTGCCGCGCGCCGGTGACACCTTCTTCGTGACAGCTGACGAGCGCACCGCCCGCCAGATCGCCGAGAAGCGTGAAGCTGCCGACCGCAACGCTGCCCTGGCCAAGCGCCGCAAGCGCATCAGCCTGGAAGACTTCGACCAGGCCGTCGCCGAAGGCAAGATCGACACCCTCAACCTCATCCTCAAGGGTGACGTGTCCGGTGCCGTGGAAGCCCTCGAAGACGCGCTGCTCAAGATCGACGTCGGCGAGGGCGTCCAGCTCCGCGTTATCCACCGCGGTGTCGGTGCGATCACGCAGAACGACGTCAACCTGGCAACGGTCGACAGCGCCGTCATCATCGGCTTCAACGTCAAGCCCGCAGAACGGGTTGCCGAACTGGCAGACCGTGAAGGCGTGGACATGCGCTTCTACTCAGTCATCTACGCAGCAATCGATGACATTGAGCTGGCTCTTAAGGGCATGCTCAAGCCGGAGTACGAAGAGGTCCAGCTTGGCACCGCCGAGGTCCGCGAGGTGTTCCGTTCTTCCAAGTTCGGCAACATTGCCGGTTCCATCGTTCGCTCGGGCATTATCCGACGCAACTCGAAGGCCCGCATCAGCCGCGCCGGCAAGATCATCGGCGACAACCTCACCGTTGAGACGCTCAAGCGCTTCAAGGACGACGCCACCGAGGTCCGCACGGACTTCGAGTGTGGTATCGGTCTTGGCTCGTTCAACGACATCACCGAGGGCGACATCATCGAGACCTTCGAGATGCGCGAGAAGCCGCGCGTCTAAGTTGTTCGTTTGACGAACTAGAGCAGTACTGGTCGGGGCCGTTGGATTTTTCCGGCGGCCCCGCCCCTTCGCCGGACGGGTTGCGATCTGCGATCGCAACCCGTCCGGCTCCGACAGCGGCGTCAGCCTTCCCAATGCTCGCAAGCTCGCATCGGGGCCCTCGGCTGCCACCTTGGATGCCACTCCCAGGCCGCCGGAAAAACTCCAACGGGAGTCCGTCGTAGACTCGCCCTAGGCGCGTGGCAATAAACCAACGAGAGTACGTCAGCTGCTATCGCGCCGTCGTACATCCAAATATTTAGGAGTGGAAATGGCTGATCCGGCACGCGCTGCCAAGTTGGCGCAGCGGATTAAGGTTGTTGTTGCAGAGGCTTTGGGCCGGAAGGTGAAGGATCCGCGGCTTGAGGGCATTACTGTTACCGATGCGCGTGTGACCAATGACCTGCAGCATGCCACCGTCTACTACACGGTGTTCGGTGACCAGGCCGTGCAGGCGGATGCGGCCAAGGGGCTGGAGAAGGCCAAGGGCGTGCTGCGGCAGGAAGTGGGCCGGAACATCACCGTCCGGCTGACGCCTACGCTCGAGTTCGTCGCGGACCAGATCCCCGTGAACGCCTCCAACCTTGAGGAACTGCTCCGCGCCGCGAAGAAACGCGACGCCGAGGTTGCCGCTTTGGCCGAAAACGCCAAGCACGCAGGCGACGCCGACCCGTACAAGAGCGACGTCCCGGTTGACGTGGAGATCGACGAGGACGACTTCGACGAAGAGGACATTGACCTCAGCGGCGATGTCGAAATTGACGAGGACCAGAGCAAGTAACCAGCGTGCAGAAGTCGTGCGGCCGGATCCCTGGGGATCCGGCCGCACCATTTTTGTCATATGGATGTTGTGTGCCCGCCAGGGGTTCCCCGGCGTTTGCCTGGCGCCGGTTTCAGTCGTCTGAATCGTGCTCCAGGGGCACGGACACGACCCGCCCTTCGGGTGCCTTGTTCGGTTCCGGGAGGGAATTGACGGTGGCGTAGAGGGTGTCACCCCTGACATCCACGTCTGCGGCGAGCGTTGCCGGCAGCACCACGTGTTCCTTGCCGGAGTGGGCAGAAAGCCGGAGCACGCCCGCGCCAAACAGAGACGCCACATAGACGTTGCCCTCATCGTCCATGTCCAGCCCGGTGGGGGACATCACGTCGTCGGCAAACATCTTGACGCGGCCGCTGTGCGGGTTGATCTTGAACACTGCGCCGCGGGCGCCAAGGGCCGGGTCCTCCGGTCCGCCGGGGAGCGATGTCACGTACAGCCAGCCGTCCGGTCCCCGTTTGACGTCGGTGGGTACCGGCTCGAAGTTGTAGGTTTGGCCGGACACGCAGCCGGGCAAGCCCACAGCCTTTGCCTCCGCGGCGGTGAAGCGGTGCGGCCGGGGCGGCAGGACAGCCACTGTTTCGGTCTCGCCGGTCCTCACATCAACCGAGACGATGCTGTTGGCGCCGGCATCGGCCACGTAGATGGTGTCCCCATAGACTTCGATTCCGTAGGGATGGGAGTCCACATGTCCCTTGTAGGAAGCTTCCACTTGCGGTGGCAGCTGTGCCGCGCAGGCGGTGGAAAGGCTCCGGAACCCGTAGGAGTTGCCGGCGTCGGCGTTTTCTTTCGTTTCGAGGGCGGCCAGATCGCCTACGGTACGCTGCTTGCCGTCCGCATCTATGCTGCGGAGGTGACCGGCCAGCGCAATTTTGCCTCCGGTGCCGGCCCCTTGGCTTTCAGCGAAATAGACGGTCTTGCCGCGGCGGTCGCTGCCCGCGACATCCCAGGCGCTCTTTTCGTAGACTTTGGTGAGGCTTCCGTTCCGGCCGATCCGCGTTAGTCTGCCGGCGAATTCTTCGCTGACCAGGACGGAACCGTCATGTCCGTCGCTGATGTGGAGGGGGCTCAGCAGGCCCTTGGCCAGCACGGCGGGTGCCGGCGTCTTCGGGTCCGGGACAGCCTGTGCTGCCGGAGCGAAGGACAGAAGGAGCGAGGCGGCGGCGAAGGCTGCCGTACGTGATCTTTGCTTTTTCATGCTGTCTCCAACGTCAATGGTGATCATCCAGAGCATTGAGACCGTTAGTGGGCCGGAAAGACCCGTTCCCCCTGACGCGCGCAGTCTAGTCCCGCTGGTCCGGAGCTGTCGACGGGCGCGGGAAACCATCCCTGCAGGCGGGGGGAAATTGGGCGCATCTGGCTATGATCAGATCATGCTTGCGCAACCTTCAGCGGCAGATGTCCGTGAGTACCTGACTCAGGCGGTAGCCCTCGCCGAACGGAACGTGGCCGCCGGGGGCGGACCCTTCGGCGCGCTGGTGGTCACCCCTGACGGGACGGTCCATGAAGGAGTAAACCGGGTCACCCGGGACAACGATCCCACCGCCCACGCTGAAGTGGTGGCCATCCGGACCGCGGCGGCGGAGTCAGGCAATTTCGATCTCGGCGGTGCGGTCCTCTACGCCAGCTGTGAACCGTGCCCGCTCTGCCTCGCTGCTGCGCTGTGGGCGCGAATCGACCGTGTGTACTACGCCGCAGACCGACACGGCGCGGCGGCCGCGGGGTTCGACGATGCAGTTTTCTACGAGTATTTCGCCGGTACGCGCCCGGAACTGCTGCCGGTCAGCCACACGCCCGTTCCGACGTCGGGCGTCCCCTTCGACGCTTGGCGCAACAACACTGAACGCACCGATTACTGACGCTGGTGACCGGCCTAACTGCTGATGGGTTCTTGTCCCCGCGCGGGATACCTGTTGCCGCCGTCGTGCTCCCGTTCCGGAAGCCGGGTGACGCCCTCCACGAGTTCAGCCTGGCTGCCGCACAGCGCGATCCGGATCCAGCCCTCGCCAATAGACCCGAAGGCGGTTCCGGGCGCAAACGAGACGCCGGAATCGGCGAGGAAGCGCCGGACCCAGCCCCGGACATCGCCGCCGCTTAGATGTGACACATCCGCCCACAGGTAGAAGGCCCCCTGCGCATTGAGGAACCGGATGCCTTTGGAGCGCAGGATGGCGGAGGCCGCGTCCCGGTTGGCACGGTAGTGCTCCCGCGCGTGCGCCACGTAGTCCTGCGGGCCGGTGAGTGCGGCCAGGGCCGCATACTGCGACGGCGAGGCAACGCAGGAGACGATGGCCTCCATCACGTTGTTCATCCGCTGCTCCAGACCGGGCGGGCAGACGAGGGCCCCTATCCGGAGTCCGGTCAGGCCGTAGGTTTTGGACAGCGTAAGGGACGTGAATACTCTCGCTTCGCCGGGAACACTGCTGTCAAAGCGCGCCGGGCTGACGTGGGCGACATCGTAGGTGAAGGCCTCATAGCATTCGTCCGAAATGATCCAGAGGTCATGCCTTCGGGCCAATTCCACGAGCTCGCGGGTCAGATCCTCGCCCAGCACCGCACCGAGGGGATTCGACGGCGAATTGAGCATGAGAACGCGTGTCCGCTCCGTGATGAGCGCTTCCACATTCTCGATCCGGGGCTGGAAGTCGTGCTCGGGGTAGAGGGGATACCTGACAGGGACGGCATTGACCAGCCGGCTGGTCATGGCGAAGGTGGGATAGCCGGGATTGGGGATCAGGATTTCGTCGCCCGGGCCGAGGAGGAGGCTCATGGCCAGGTGCAGACCCTGCTGGGCGCCGTCAACCACGTATACCCGGTCGGCTTCGATGCCGGTGCCGGACTGCTCGCGGAATCTGTCAGCGAAGGCTTCCCGGAGAGCCGGGATCCCGGCGTTGGGAGTGTAGTTCGTTTCGTCCCGGTCCAGGCAGGCGATTCCGGCGTCCAGGACATGCCGGGGAAGCGGGAAACCGGGTTCGCCGATGCTCAGCACCACAGCGCCGGGGGTGCGCCAGGCCGCCTCGGTGATTTCGCGGATCTGGTTGACGGGGACATCGCTGATGTGCGGCGCAAGCTCAGGCATGACTGCCATCCTAGCCCCGGCCTGTCGGCTGGCGCACCGGCTGGCGCACCGGCCGGCACACCGGCTCGCAGGCCTGCCGGAAGGTCGGCAGGGCGGGGCCGGACCGGGCTGGCCGGCCGCCCCGATATACTGGGAGGCGTGCTTTCTGGACTGGTAATAGTGGACAAGCCGCAGGGATGGACCAGCCACGATGTGGTTGGACGGATGCGGCGGATCGCCGGTACCCGGAAAGTGGGCCACGCCGGAACGCTGGATCCCATGGCCACCGGCGTGCTCGTGGTCGGAATCAACAAGGCCACGCGGCTCCTTACCTACATCGTGGGGACCTCCAAGACCTACACGGCAACCATCCGGCTCGGCGAATCCACCGTCACGGACGACGCCGAGGGCGAGGTCGTGGCCACTGTGAGTGCCGCTGCTGCCACGGAGGACGCCATCCGGGCCGGGATCGCAGCGCTGACCGGCGAGATCCAGCAGGTGCCCAGCAGCGTCAGCGCCATCAAGGTCAACGGAGAGCGCGCCTATGCCCGCGTCAGGTCGGGTGAAGACGTAAAGCTCGCCGCCAGGGCCGTGACCATCCACCGCTTCGAGGTGCATGGAATGCGCCGCGAGCGGGGCGGGGACGTGGTGGACATTGACGTCACCGTCGAATGCTCGTCCGGGACGTATATCCGTGCCCTGGCCCGCGACCTGGGCGGTTCACTGGGCGTCGGCGGCCATCTGACGGCGTTGCGCCGGACCCACGTGGGGCCGTACTCGCTGGACCAGGCCCGGACGCTCGAGCAGCTCGCCGAGGAACTCGAAATCCTGGAAATGTCCGAAGCGGCCCGGGCCCTCATGCCCAACCGGGAACTGAGCGCGGAGGAAACCACCGAGATATCGTTCGGCCGCCGGATCGCTGCGGGAGCCCCTGCGGGCTCCGCGGAAGCGGCCACCGCGGACCGTCCGGCGGCCGCGTTCGCCCCCGACGGATCACTCGTGGCCTTGCTCGCTGACACGGGCAGCTTCGCCAAGCCGGTGCTCGTATTCGCGCCCGGAACCGGCGGTTCGCCCACCAGTGAGCAGGCCGGTTAGCCTTGGACGCATATTTCTACATCATCCTGGGCGTCGGACTCCTCTCCACCGTCATCTGCGCGGTGGCGGGAATCCTGAAGAAAGCCCCCAACGATGTCACTATTCTGTCGGTGGGCGCCGTGGAGTTGTCGCTGCTGGTGTACCTCGTCGGTTCGATCGTCCGGGTTATTGCGGGGGAACAGATCGCAGGCGAGGCCTGGGAATTCTGGGGCTATCTCGTCACCGCCCTCATGCTGCCGGTCGCCGCGGTGTACTGGTCCATCCTGGAACGGACCCGCTGGAGCAACTTTGTCCTTGCCGCCGTCGGCGTGACCGCCCTGGTCATGGCCGCGCGAATGAACCAGATCTGGTACTGAAGTGGAAGAAGCACACAACGTGACCGCAACACCCAAAACCGCCGCAAACCCCCGGAACACGCGCAACACAGGCCCGGGACGGCTCCTCATCGCGGTGTATGCCGTGTTCGCCATTTCAGCCACAGCGCGGGCCGGCTACCAGATTCTCACCAAGTTCTCCGAGGCGCCGCTGGCCTACGTGCTGTCTGCCTTCGCAGCCCTCGTCTATGTCGTGGCCACGGTGTCGCTCGCCAAGCCGGGCCGGACCTGGTTCCGTGTCTCGGTCATCGCCGTGCTCGTGGAACTGGTCGGAGTGATCGTCGTCGGCGCGCTGAGCGTGTTCGACGCCGTCCAGTTTCCGCACGAGACGGTGTGGTCCCTGTTTGGCCGCGGCTACGCCTTCATCCCGCTGATCCTTCCGGTGCTGGGCCTGGTCTGGCTCTACCGCAGGCGGCCATCCGCGAAGGCTGCCTAGCTGCACCCCATCTGGCGGCACCACACCCGGCAGTACTGCACTGCCGCTTACTTCTTGCCGAACAGGTCTCCGAGGATCCCGCCGAGGCCGCCGTTGTTGTTCGATGACGGCTGCCCGGATGTTGACTGATCCGACTGGTCCTCGCCCGGCAGATCAACGTCAATGACCTCGCCCGGCGTAACGGAACGCTGCGCCGGTTCGCCTCCCGTGCCAGTGGCCGGCTCGGGGCTCTGCGCGGGCTCAGGCGGCTGAGTCGGCTCGGGCTGGTCCGAAGCCGGAACCGGGTTTGGCTGGGACTGCTGTTGCCGGCCTCCGCCCAGAATGCCGCCGAGGATATCACCCAGGCCTCCTTGTCCCTGGCCGCCCGCGCCGGCAGTGCCACCCAGAATGCCGCCCAGGATGCTGCCCAGATCGATCCCGCCCGCCCCGCCGGAGGCCTCCCCGCCAGGAAGCGGGGACTGGCCGGTACCCTGCTGGGCGCCGCCAAGGATTTTCTTCGCCAGGTAGGACATGACAATCGGCGCGAGGATCGGAAGAAGTTTGCGGATGAGGTCCCCGCCCACGCCGCCGCCCAGGTTGGCAGCACCAGCCAGCTGGTTTGCCACCTGGTCCTGCTGGCCGCCAAAGACGTGGCTCACGATTTTTTCGCCGTCGTCGGTGTTTACCTGGGTGGCGTCCACTCCGCCGTCGACGGGTCCCGTCCGGTGCTGCGCCAGCGCCGATTCCAGGGACGCCGCACCGTCCGGAGCCTGCGCATTGTTTTGCATGCCGGCGAGGAGCGTGGGGACGGCGGCCTCCACAGCGGCCTGCGCGGTAGCGGTATCGGTGCCAAGCAGGGTTGCGATCTGGTCCACCGGGATCTGCCCCAGAAGCTCATGGATGTCAGTCAATGGATACTCCTTCTGGCCCGCTGAGCGCTCGGGCGTCATGGGAAGCGGCACAAGCTTGCGTCGCCGGACAGCTGCCTTTGCATCCTAGTCCGGGACCCCGGGGCGCGGTAGGTTCTGCCGAACCGCGGCGCCGCGGGCGTCCATGACCTGCAGCGATTGCAGGTAATCTTAGAGAGTTCCGGCGCCTGGGAGGCGCCCGGACGGGTTCCTGTAGGGCAGTAAAAAGGCGAGGTTGATGGTTCACATCTGGAACGATCCGACCGAAGTCCCCGACGACTTTGGTCCTTCCGTTGTCACTATCGGCAACTTCGACGGAGTCCACCGCGGGCACCAGCAGGTGCTGTCCCAGCTGATCCGGACGGCCAGGCTGAACAGGGCAAAGTCCGTGGCCGTGACGTTCGATCCCCACCCGGCGCAGGTCCACCGGCCGGAGGCCGCACCCGAGCTCATCATGGGCCTGCAGGACAAACTCCAGGCGCTGGGAGAGCTGGGCCTGGACGCGGTGCTGGTCATGAAGTACTCGCTGGAGCTTGCCAGCCTCACTCCCGACGAATTCGTCGGAACGGTTCTTGTTGACAGCCTCCACGCCAGCCACGTGGTCATCGGCCATGACACCCGCTTCGGGCGGGGCAATTCCGGTGACCTGAACACCATGCGCGAGCTGGGGGAGAAGTTCGGCTTCGAAGTCCTGGTCATCAGTGAATTCGGTTCCGAGGGTTTTCCCCTCCACGACGACGGCGGCACGGACCGCCGCTGTTCGTCCACCTGGGTGCGTGAAGCGTTGAACGGCGGCGACGTTGCCACGGCGGCCGCCGTGCTCGGACGCCCGCACCAGATGCGCGGTGAAGTCGTCCACGGGGCGGCCCGCGGCCGCGTGCTCGGTTTTCCCACTGCCAACCTCTCCCATGACGCCAGCGGCTTCATCCCGGCGGACGGCATCTACGCCGGCTGGCTGGTGGACCAGGGTGGCACCCGGTGGCCGGCCGCTATTTCAGTCGGCTCCAACCCGACCTTCGACGGCGTCAGCCGCCAGGTTGAGGCCCACGTCATCGACCGCCCGGAAGAGTCCGCAGACGACTTCAATCTGTACGGCCAGACAGTAGTGGTGGAGTTTGTCGCCCGGCTCCGGGGCATGGTGGCATACCGTGGGCCTGAAGCCCTCGTGGAGCAGATGCGCCAGGACGTCGTGCAGACCCACGACCTCCTCCTCAAGCGCTGATTTGTCGGCCCCACACAGTACTGGCAAGGAAGGCAACACTGTGACCGTGGAAAAGAACACCAGAAAACTGGACAAGGGGATCGTCCGCGATTTCAGTTCCAGGATGAGTTACGGGGCATACCTGCAGTTGCCCACGCTTCTCAGTGCCCAGCGGCCTGTCAGCACGCCGGAACACCATGACGAAATGCTGTTCATCATCCAGCACCAGACCACCGAACTCTGGCTCAAGCTCGTGCTCCACGAGCTTCGCAGCGCGGCGGAGCACCTTAGGGCGGATGATCTCGGGACGGCCCTGAAAGGGATTGCCAGGGTTAAGCACATCCAAAAAACCCTCACGGAGCAGTGGTCGGTGCTGGCCACGCTGACGCCCACCGAGTATTCGCAGTTCCGCGGTTTCCTCGGCAACTCCTCAGGATTCCAGTCCAGCCAGTACCGGGCAGTGGAGTTCGTCCTCGGCAACAAGAACCGGAAGATGCTGCCGGTGTTCGAATCCGATCCGGAGGCTCACGCGCTGCTCCAGGAAGTCCTCGATGCTCCGAGCATCTACGACGAATTCCTGGCCTACCTGCACCGCAAGGGCTATGATGTGCCCGCCTCCGTCCTTGACCGCGACGTCAGCAAGGCGTACGAGTTCACGCCCGAGCTCGTGCCGCTTTTCAAGCACATCTACGAAAATGCGTCTGACAACTGGGGCGCCTACGAAGCGTGCGAGGAGCTCGTGGACCTGGAGGACAACTTCCAGCTGTGGCGGTTCCGCCATCTGCGGACCGTGCAGCGCACCATCGGCATGAAGGGCGGAACCGGCGGCTCCAGCGGCGCGGCTTTTCTCCAAAAAGCCCTTGAACTCACGTTCTTCCCGGAATTGTTCGCCGTACGGACGGAGATCGGTCAGTGACCACGATTCACGGCACTGAAGACGCGCTCCGCCAACGTGCGGCCCTGCTGGACGCCGAGGATCCCCTGGCACCGTACCGTGCGCGTTTCATCGGCACGGACACGGAGCTCTCCTACCTTGACGGCAACTCCCTGGGCCGTCCGCTCAAGAGGACGGCCGAGGACATCAACGCCTTCATCCACGCGGGCTGGGGCGGCCGTCTGATCCGGGGCTGGGATGAGGAATGGCTGGAGATGCCCCAGGCCATTGGGGACCAGCTGGGATGTGCCGTCCTGGGTGCCGCCCCGGGCCAGACCATCATTGCCGATTCCACCACGGTGGTGCTCTACAAGCTGATCCGCGCCGCGCTTGCAGCGGTCAAGGACTCCGCAAGGACAGAGATCGTCCTGGACACGGACAACTTCCCGACCGACCGGTACCTCGTCGAGGGCATCGCGCGGGAGGAAGGGCTGACCCTGCGCTGGATCGACGCCGACCCTGCCGCCGGGGTGACCGTTGAACAGGTGAGCGAGGCCGTAGGGCCGGCCACCGCCGTCGTACTTCTCAGTCATGTGGCCTACCGCTCGGGGTTCCTTGCCGACTTGCCGGCCATCACGGCGGCGGTGCACGACGCCGGCGCGCTGGTGGTGTGGGACCTGTGTCATTCGGCGGGGTCAGTGGAAATAGGGCTGGATGCCAGCGGCGTTGATTTCGCCGCCGGCTGTACTTACAAGTACCTCAACGGCGGCCCCGGCTCGCCCGCCTTTGCGTATGTCAATGCCAGGCATCTTCCCGGACTGGCCCAGCCAATTTGGGGATGGATGGGCCGGAAGGACGCCTTCGAGATGGGGGCCGGCTACGAGGCCGCCCCCGGTATCCGCGGCTTCCTCAGCGGGACCCCGGCCATCTTCGGAATGATCGCGATGCGAGGCACATTGGACCTGATCGAGGAAGCGGGAATGCCGGCCATCCGGGAAAAGTCGCTGCGCCTGACCGCCTACGCTTTGGAGCTGCACGATGCCTGGCTTGCGCCGGCCTGCGTGAAACTCGCAACACCACGCGCCCCCGAACAGCGGGGGAGCCACATCAGCCTCGACCATCCGGCCTTCCGGGAAGTGACTGCGTTGTTGTGGGACAGGGACGTCATCCCCGATTTCCGCGCACCGGAGGGCATCAGGATCGGGCTCTCCCCGCTGAGCACGGGGTTCACCGAGCTTCACCGGGGCATGGCGGCCGTCCGCGACCTGCTGCCGCGTGCCTGACCTTCACGCGCGGCCGGCCTTCACGTGCCCGGCAAGGCGGCCCGTGTAGTTTCGACAACGCTGGGGGCGTTTCGACAAGATTGCAACAAGGCCGGTAAACTAAGCGGTGGATCCGGCTGCAGTCCGTGGTTGCTGGATCCTGTTTCGCGCGTACCGGCCCCCGGTTTATCGGGATGGTCCGCGCCGGCACACCCGGCAGTGAGTTACTGACTCGGGCCTCACGGCACATCTCTAGGAGTTATTGTGGCACTTGAAGCCGCTGTAAAGCAGTCCATCATCAAGGATTTCGCAACGTCCGAAGGCGACACCGGTTCACCGGAGGTCCAGGTTGCAGTCCTGACTCAGCGGATCAAGGATCTCACTGAGCACATGAAGGAGCACAAGCACGATTACCACACCCAGCGCGGTCTGCTGGCCATGGTCGGTCGTCGCAAGCGCATGCTCACTTACCTGAAGAACACTGACATCGCCCGCTACCGTTCGCTCATCGAGCGCCTCGGCCTGCGCCGCTAGTCAGGCATTACGGGCGGCCCTTTCCGGAGCGGAACGGGCCGCCCGCTTCACAGATAACTAAACAGGAGGATCAACCGCATCACGCATTCGCGGTCCTCGGTAGTGATCCCCGGGAACGGCTTCGACGTCTTGAAGCCCCGGCCCGTGGGTCTCGATCGATGACCGGGTGCAGTGCAGGCCAGTAGACAGATGCTGGCCTGGGTTGATGCGGCTGGACTTCCGTTAAACAAGAAACGGAGGTGACTCTCTTGGAGGGTCCCGAAATCCAGTTCTCAGAAGCCGTCATTGACAATGGCCGCTTCGGCAAGCGTGTAATCCGCTTCGAAACCGGCCGTCTTGCCAAGCAGGCAGCCGGCGCAGCCATGGTGTACATCGACGAAGACACCGCCCTGCTGTCCGCCACCACCGCCGGCAAGCACCCGCGCGAAGGCTTCGACTTCTTCCCGCTGACGGTCGACGTCGAAGAGCGCATGTACGCTGCCGGCCGCATCCCGGGCTCGTTCTTCCGCCGCGAAGGCCGTCCGTCCACCGAGGCCATCCTCGCGTGCCGCCTCATGGACCGCCCGCTGCGTCCGGCCTTCGTCAAGGGCCTCCGCAACGAGGTCCAGATCGTCGTCACCGTCCTGGCGATCAACCCCGACGAGCTGTACGACGTGGTGGCCATCAACGCCTCCTCGATGTCCACCCAGCTCTCCGGCCTGCCCTTCTCCGGCCCGATCGGCGGCGTCCGCGTTGCCCTCGTCGCCGACGAGAACGGCTCGCAGTGGGTAGCTTTCCCGAAGCACTCCCAGCTCGAGAACTCCGTGTTCAACATGGTCGTCGCAGGCCGCATTGCCGGTGATGACGTCGCCATCATGATGGTCGAGGCCGAAGCCACCGACAACTCCTGGAACCTCATCAAGGAACAGGGCGCCACTGCCCCCACCGAAGAGGTTGTTTCCGAAGGCCTCGAGGCTGCAAAGCCCTTCATCAAGGCCCTCTGCGAAGCACAAGCCGACCTGGCAGCACGCGCCGCCAAGCCGACCGTCGAGTTCCCGGTCTTCCTTGACTACCAGGATGACGTCTACGCCGCCGTCGAGGCTGCCGCCGCTGAGAAGCTGGCCGCCGTCTTCCAGATCGGTGACAAGCAGGAGCGCGACACCGCCTCCGACGCACTCAAGGACGAAGTCACTTCTTCCCTGGCCGGCCAGTTCGAGGGCCGCGAGAAGGAACTGTCCGCAGCATTCCGCTCGGTCACCAAGCAGGTTGTGCGCCAGCGCATCCTGAAGGACCAGATCCGCATCGACGGCCGCGGCCTGACGGACATCCGCCAGCTCACCGCCGAGGTCGAGGTTCTGCCCCGCGTCCACGGTTCGGCCATCTTCGAACGCGGCGAGACCCAGATCATGGGTGTCACCACGCTGAACATGCTCAAGATGGAACAGCAGATCGATTCGCTGTCGCCGGTAACGCGCAAGCGCTACATGCACAACTACAACTTCCCGCCCTACTCCACCGGTGAAACCGGCCGCGTGGGTTCGCCCAAGCGCCGCGAAATCGGCCACGGCGCCCTGGCTGAGCGCGCGCTCGTGCCGGTCCTGCCGTCCCGTGAGGAATTCCCCTACGCCATCCGCCAGGTGTCTGAGGCTCTCAGCTCCAACGGTTCGACGTCGATGGGTTCCGTCTGCGCCTCCACCCTGTCCATGCTGAACGCCGGTGTGCCGCTGAAGGCCGCCGTCGCCGGCATCGCCATGGGCCTGGTCTCTGACCAGGTTGACGGTCAGACCCGCTACGCGGCCCTGACCGACATCCTCGGCGCCGAAGACGCCTTCGGCGACATGGACTTCAAGGTCGCCGGTACCTCCGAGTTCGTCACGGCCATCCAGCTGGACACCAAGCTCGACGGCATCCCCGCCTCCGTGCTGGCAGCAGCACTGAAGCAGGCCCGCGAAGCCCGTCTGCACATCCTCGAGGTCATCAACGCAGCGATCGACACCCCGGACGAGCTCTCCGAGTTCGCACCGCGTGTCATCGCCGTCAAGATCCCCGTGGACAAGATCGGCGAGGTCATCGGGCCCAAGGGCAAGATGATCAACCAGATCCAGGAAGACACCGGCGCCGACATCTCGATCGAGGACGACGGAACTGTCTACATCGGCGCAACCAACGGCCCGTCGGCTGACGCTGCACGGTCCGCGATCAACGCCATCGCCAATCCGCAGGTTCCGGAAATCGGTGAGCGCTACCTGGGCACGGTCGTCAAGACCACCACCTTCGGTGCGTTCATCTCCCTGACCCCGGGCAAGGACGGCCTGCTGCATATCTCCGAGCTGCGCAAGCTCGCGAGTGGCAAGCGCGTGGACAACGTCGACGACGTCGTCTCCGTGGGCCAGAAGATCCAGGTCGAGATCACCAAGATCGATGACCGTGGAAAGCTGTCCCTGTCTCCCGTAGTGGCTGACGAGGAAGGCGCCGGCGAAGCCGAGCGCGTTCACGCTTCGTCTCCCGCAGAGGGATCTGACGACTAACAGCAGTCAAGGGCGGTAACTGCCCAGCAGACGACGGCGGGGCCGGTGGTTGATCCACCGGCCCCGCCGCCGTTAACCCCTCACACTCCGGCGTCGCGGCCCGCTGGTACGATTGCAGGCAGATTTGGCTCCGCTTCCTGAAAGGCCTTGATGACTGTCGTACCCCTGCCGCTGGCTCAGAACCACCCCGGCGACACCCTGATCCACGGCGCCGACGGCGGCTCGGTTGTGCGCCGGTCCGTCCTCCCCGGCGGGGTGCGTGTCCTGACCGAGGCGATGCCGGGCCAGCGCTCCGCCACCATCGGATTCTGGGTGGGTGTGGGGTCGCGTGACGAGGCACCCGGCCAGCACGGTTCGACCCACTTCCTCGAGCACCTGCTGTTCAAAGGCACCAAGCGGCGCACCGCGCTCGAAATCGCGTCGGCGTTCGACGAGGTCGGCGGGGAATCCAACGCCGCTACGGCGAAGGAGAGCACCTGCTATTTCGCCCGCGTGCTGGACACTGACCTGCCGATGGCCATCGACGTGATCGCGGACATGATTACCGGCGCCGTCCTGGACCCGGGCGAAATGGAGCAGGAACGGGACGTCATCCTGGAAGAAATCGCCATGGACAGCGACGACCCCACAGACGTGGCCCATGAGCATTTCGTCGCCGCCGTTCTTGGAACGCATCCTCTCGGACGCCCCATCGGCGGCACCCCTGACGCCATCAGGGCTGTAGCCCGCGACTCGGTCTGGGACCACTACCGGCGCTACTACCGTCCGGATGAGCTGGTCATTACCGCTGCAGGCGGCCTGGAGCACGACGTCGTGTGCCGCCTTGTGGTGGACGCCCTCCACGCCGCAGGCTGGTCGCTTGAGCCCGACGCAGCCCCTGTGGAGCGCCGCTCCACGGAACGCGCGGACATCACCGGCACGTCAGGCCTCCACGTGGTCAAGCGTCCTGTGGAGCAAGCCAACATCATCATGGGGTGCCCCACCATCGTGGCCACCGATGAGCGACGGTACGTCATGAGTGTGCTGAACGCAGTACTGGGCGGCGGGATGTCCTCGCGCCTGTTCCAGGAGATCCGTGAGAAGAGAGGGCTGGTTTACTCCACGTACTCCTTCGCCTCTTCCTACGCCGACGCCGGCTACTTCGGCATGTACGCCGGCTGCACGCCCACCAAGGTCCGCCAGGTACTGGAACTCCTGGGGGCGGAGCTGGACAAGCTTGCAGACGGCGGCATTTCTGACGACGAACTCCGCAAGGCAGTTGGCCAGCTGTGTGGCGGGATCGTCCTCGCCCTGGAGGACACCGGATCCCGCATGTCCCGGCTGGGCCGCGCCGAACTCGTCTCCGGCGAGTATCAGGACATCGACGAGACGTTGCGGCTCATCAAGGTCGTGACGGCGGTGCAGGTGCAGGAGCTGGCCCGCGAGCTGGCAGCCGCGCCGCGGACGGTGACGGTTGTGGGTCCCTTCGAAGAGACGGAAACCTTCGGGCTCTGATGCGGCGCGAGGGGTGGCCCCCAGCCGGAGCGGCACCGGACCTGCCCCTGACCATGCCGCTGGACATGCCTGCGGCGCGGGATCATCATGGAGCCAGACCACTCCGGAATTCCACTCGGAGTCATCCGACTCGGAGGAAGAATGGACCGGCCGCATCCGGGGACAGCGCACGAGGCGCTCGGGATTTTCGTCGGACGCTGGCTGGGCACCACTGAGCTGGCCTCATCGCCGTGGGGGCCGGCCCGGATCGCCACCGCGGAGGTGACGTTCACGCGGGCAGCCGGCGGGTTTGCGGTGGTGCAGACGTACCGCCACACCGAGGCCGACGGCACGCACTTCGAAGGCCACGGCGTCTTCACCGTCGACCCGGACCACGACGAAACCCTCTGGTACTACGTCGACAGCATGGGCAGGCCCCCGGCAGCGCCGGCCCGGGGCGCCTGGCATGATTCCACGCTGACAGTGGAGCGGCACAGTGACCGCGGAACAGCCCGGCACACGTTCCGGGTTGATAACGGCATCCTCATCCACACCGCCGAACTCAGGCTGGGGGACGCGCAGGACTTCAGCCCCTTCATGACGTCAATCTGCCGGCGGGCGTGACCCGCAGTCCGGGTCTGAGCCGCTTCGTTCTTAACCGCCGGCGAAGGGCGGCAGGACGTCCACCACGTCGCTGTCGGAGAGAACCACCGTGCGGTCGCGGACGGCAACCTCGTTGAGCAGGAAGCTGCTGCGGGCAAGTATCCTCGCCAGCGGTGGCGTCCCGGCAGGCGGCTCGGGGCGTTCAACCTCGAGCACGGCGGCCAGCAGCGACTCCACCGTGGCCCCGGCGGGAAGGTCGAAGCGCTCTTCCTCCATGCCTGCAGCGGCGCGTGCGGCAGCGAAGTAACGTACGTTCAAGGGTTCAGCCTCCGATGGCGCTCATGCTGCGGTCCGGCTGGACGAAGTCCGGGGCGTCGAGTCCCACGTGGTCCATGCCGTGGGCCCTGGGCTTGACCCACATGGCGTCCTGCCAGCGTTCCGCCAGTTCCTGATCACTGGCTCCGTCGCGAAGCAGGCCCAGAAGGTCGAACTCCTCGCGGGAGAACAGGCAGCTCATGATCTTGCCTTCGGCCGTGATGCGGGTCCGGCGGCAGTCCGAGCAGAACGGCTCGGTGACCGAGGCGATGATTCCCACGGTGCCCAGCACCGGTCCGTGCGGATCAGCTGACCCCGCCACCCGGCGTCGTACTTCAAAACGCTCGGCAGGCGCGCCGTCCCGGACACGCGGATCCGGGCTCAGGAGGTAGTCCGCGGAGAGGAGGTCCCGGATTTCCGCCGCGGTGATCATGTTCCGCCGTGTCCAGCCGTGATCGGCGTCGAGCGGCATCTGCTCGATGAACCGCAGCTCGTAGCCCCGGTCCAGCGCCCAGGCGAGCAGGGACGGGGACTCGGCGTCGTTGATTCCGCGCATCAGGACGGCGTTGAGCTTGACCGGCCCCAGGCCTGCCGCCCAGGCCGCATCCACGCCGGCGAGGACACGGTCCAGGAACGGGCGCCTGGTCAGTTCGGCAAACGTTTCCTCGTGGAGGGAATCAAGCGAGACGTTGATGCGGGTCAGCCCGGCCGCTTTGAGCGCGTCGGCCTTCTTGTCCAGGCCTACCCCGTTGGTGGTCATGGAGATCGGGAGCTCGGGGTGCGCCTTACGGAGGGCCGCAATGATGTTGACCAGATCCGCCCGGACCAGAGGCTCGCCGCCCGTCAGGCGCAGCTCGCGCACGCCCAGCAGGTCCACGCCCACCCTGACGATCCGCACGATTTCCTCGGCGGACATGACAGCCTGCTTGGCCAGCCACTCCAGCCCCTCGGCCGGCATGCAGTACGTGCACCGTAAGTTGCACTTGTCCGTGAGGGACAGCCTCATGTCGGTGGCACGGCGTCCGTAGCGGTCTGCAAGCCCGGCAGGAGCATCGGCCGGACGGGCAGCGGGAAGGCCCTGGGCGCCCGGAACCGGGCTGCCTCCTTCGCGGGGCTGCGGCATGCCAAGCTGAACACTCATAAATTCAGGCTACGCCACGTTGGGCACAGCTCCACGCCTGTGACATTCCCGGGACGGGCAGGCCCGCCGTTCAGATCCATGCGCCGCGGGAAGGGGCAGGCGCGGGTTTGGGAATGACGCTGGAAAAGGCGCCGACGGCGGCCGGCGAACTTATGCTGGAAGGGTGAACAAGTCCCAGCCGGCAGTGCCCCGGGCAGCAGCCGGGCAACAGAACTACACCCCTGAACGCACCCGTGGACCTGTGCCGGTTACGGCGGCAGGGGCATCCCCTGCGGAACAGCCTGCCGAACAGCCGCCCGTCGCGTCTGGGCGAATTCCGGAACCCGGGCCTGGCGCTGGTGCGCAGCCCCGCGGCTGGGCTGCGGCCGCCGGTGTGGTGGCGGCAGGCACGGGACTGGTGGCCAGCGAGCTCATCGCCGGGTTCGTCAGCCCTTCACTGTCGACCATGACGGCGCTGGGCGGCGCAGTCATTGACGCAGCTCCGCCGGGAGTCAAAGATTGGGCGGTTTCGCTTTTCGGCACCGCGGACAAGATAGCGCTGCTGACCGGCATGGCGCTGGTGATCGCAATCCTCGCGGCCGTGGCCGGTGTGCTGGAGCTGCGCCGCCGCTTCGCCGGTGCCGCCGTTTTCGCGGCCTTCGGCATCGTGGGCGTGGCGGCAGTCCTGACCCGCGCCCAGGTGACTGTCACCGCCGTCGCGCTCCCCGTGCTGGCGGCCGGCATCGGAGGACTGCTGCTCCAAAGCCTGATCTGGCGGCTGGCCGCCTGGCAGAAGGCCGCCGCACCACGTTCCCGCGGGCAGCACCCCGGGCAGAACAGCGCGGAGCGGCGCAGCTTCCTGCAACTGCTCGGCGGCACGGCAGCGGCCGTCCTGGTGGGAGGCGCCTTCGCCACCGCCTGGCGGGGAGGCGCTGCCGGCGTCAGCGAGCTCCGCAGCGCTCTCCGGCTGCCGTCCCCACGTTCGCGGGCCGCGGGCATTCCGCAGGGCGCCCAGATTGGCCTGGCTGGAATGGTTCCCCTCGTCACCCCGAATCCCGATTTCTACCGCATCGACACCGCACTCTCCGCTCCTGTGATCGATCCGCGCGAATGGACGCTCAAAGTGACCGGCATGGTGGAACGGGAGGTAGAGCTCAACTTCGATGCACTGCTGGCGAAACCCCTCACGGAACGGCATGTGACCATCGCGTGCGTGTCCAACGAGGTGGGCGGCGACCTGATCGGCAATGCGCTCTGGCTTGGCTGGCCCGTCCGTGAGTTGCTGGCGATGGCGGGGCCGAAGCCCGGCGCAGACATGGTGCTGTCCAGAAGCACTGACGGCTGGACAGCAAGCACGCCGCTGGAAGTCCTGACTGACAAAAACCGGGATGCGCTGCTCGCGGTAGGCATGAACGGCGATCCGCTGCCGCTGGAGCACGGGTTTCCGGTGCGGATGATCGTTCCCGGCCTGTACGGATACGTGTCCGCCACGAAATGGCTGACTGAGCTCAAAGTCACGAGGTTCGCCGACGACGTCGCGTACTGGACACCGCGCGGCTGGTCAGAGCACGGCCCCATCAAGATCTCCTCGCGGATCGATGTGCCCCGCGACGGCCGGCCCGCCCGCGCCGGCACGGTGATGTTCGGCGGGGTGGCCTGGGCGCAGCACACCGGAATCGGCAAGGTGGAACTGCGCGTGGACCGGGGCAACTGGCAGCCGGCCGACCTCGCCCCGGGCATCTCGGTGGACACGTGGTACCAGTGGCAGCTCGGCATCGACCTTCAGCCGGGACAGCACGAGGTCCAGGTGCGCGCCACGGACCTCCGCGGCGCCGCGCAGGCCGAGGAACAAAGGTCGGTCGCCCCGGACGGCGCCACGGGCTTCCACACCATTAGAGTTGACGTGAACCCGTAGCCGCCGTTCCCGAAGGCAGGACCATGCACAGCCAACCGCAGCCGCACGCCTCTGCCACCTTCGCCTCCGCTCCGGCAGCAGCCGCCGAAACGGGGCACGCCGCCCACGCCCACCGCACTGTGGCCGAACACCGGCGTGCCGTCCGGGAGCTCCTTGAGCCGCTGCCGGCCGCAGGGCGCACCGAGCGCCTTTCCCTCGCCGATGCCCTGGGCCGCGGGCTGGCGGAGACCGTGACCGCACCGGTCAGCCTGCCGTCCTTCGCCAACTCCCAGATGGATGGCTTTGCCATCCGCGCTGCTGACGTGCCCGACGGCGGCGCGGAACTGCGGGTTGTGGCTCCGGTTCCGGCCGGCTCGCGTCCCGTCCCGCTGCAGCCGGGCGAGGCGGCCCCCATCATGACCGGAGCCATGGTCCCGGCGGGTGCCGATGCCGTCGTGCCCGTTGAGCGGGCCGTTCCGGCCAGGTTCCCGGTACCCGGCGAGGAAGCGACGGTGCGGCTGCCCGCGGCGCCTGCCGGAACGTATATCCGCCGTGCAGGAAGCGACATCCGGGCTGGGGAAATTGCCCTGCCCGCCGGCACGTTTTTGGGGCCGGGCCAGCTGGGGCTCCTCGCAGCACTGGGACTGCCGGACGTCCTGGTCCACCCTGCACTGACCGTTCTGCTGGTCACTACGGGCGATGAAGTGGTGGAACCGGGCGAACCACTGGAGGACGGCAAAATCTACGACGCCAACGGCACCCTGCTGGAATCGTCCTTGCGGCAGGCGGGGCTGGCAGTGGTCAGGGCCGGCATCTCCACCGACAACCCCGCCGCGCTGCGCAGCCTCCTGCGCAGCCACACGGCCACCGTGGACCTCATCGTCACTACCGGGGGAGTCAGCAAAGGCGCGTACGAAGTGGTGCGCCAGGCCATGGACGGCCAGGCCGTGGTCTTTCAGCATGTGGCGATGCAGCCGGGCGGCCCGCAGGGGCTCGGAACGTTCGACGGCGTCCCTTTCCTTGGGTTTCCGGGTAACCCTGTCAGTTGCCTCGTTTCGTTCGAGATGTTCCTGCGTCCCGTCCTCAGCGAACTTTTCGGCTCGCCCGCGCCACGGGCCAGGATCCAGGGCCGGCTCGCCCAGCCGCTGACGTCGCCGGCAGGCAAGCATCAAGTGCGACGGGGAACGCTGCTGCCGGACCGCACCGTGCGGCTCGAGGGCGGCGAAAGCTCCCACCTCATCAGGGCACTCGCGCAATCGAACGCCCTGGTCCACGTGCCTGAAGGAATCTCCGCGCTCGACGAGGGCGCCGAAGTGGAAGTATGGATGTTGTGACTGCACAAAATGACAGCGCCGGGCTTACGCACCTGCGCAACGACGGCACCGCCCAAATGGTGGACGTCTCAGGAAAACCCGAGACCACGCGTGAGGCCACGGCCACAGCAACAGTCCGCAGCACCGCGGAGGTCCTGGCGCTGCTGGGCACCGGCGGGCTGCCCAAAGGCGATGCCCTGGCTGTGGCCAGGGTGGCCGGCATCATGGCGGCCAAGAAGACACCGGAACTGATTCCGCTGTGCCATCCGCTGCAGATTTCGAAGGTGACCGTCGACTTCGAACTCGGTCCGGATACCGTGGACATCCTGGCCACCGTCAGGACCAGGGGAGTCACCGGCGTCGAGATGGAGGCCCTGACTGCCGCCTCCGTCGCTGCACTGAGCGTTTACGACATGATCAAGGCCGTGGACAAGCACGCGGTACTTACCGACATCAAAGTGCTCGCCAAAAGTGGCGGCAAGAGCGGGGACTGGACACTGTGAGCGGCACGCAACCCCATGTCCACGGCGACGTCCAGGGCCGGAAGGCAGGCGTTGTCATTGCCTCAACGCGCGCCGCGGCCGGCTTGTACCGCGACGAGACCGGGCCCGTCATTATCGACTGGCTCACCGAACACGGTTTTGAGACGTTTCCCGCCATGGTGGTCCCCGACGGCGAACCGGTGGGAGCGGCCATCCGCGCGCTCCTGACCCAGCAGCCCGCCGTCGTGATCACCAGCGGCGGCACGGGACTCAGCCCCGACGACCGCACGCCGGAAATGACGCTCCCGCTGCTGGACCGCGAAATCCCCGGCATCATGGAGGGCATCCGCCAGGCCGGGATAGCCAAGACCCCGCACGCCATGCTCAGCAGGGGCCACGCCGGCGCCGCCGGCAGGACCTTCATTATTAATCTTCCCGGATCACCCAAGGGCGTCATGGACGGCCTGTCCGTGCTGGACCCGGTGATCGGGCATCTCTGTGACCAGCTGGAGGGCGGACATGGGCACTGAAGCATCCTTTGAAGTAGTTCACGCGGTGCTGAGCACGGAGCCCATCTCCGTGGACCAGGCCATCGCCGCCGTGGAGTCGGACACGGCAGGAGCCGTGGTCAGCTTCAGCGGCGTGGTGCGGAACCACGACGGCGGGAAGGCAGTCGAGCGGCTCAGCTACAGCGCGCACCCCACGGCACACCAGGTGATGGCCGACGTCGTGGCGCAGCTGGTGGCCGAACACGCCGTCGGTGCTGATGCCCAGGCACCGCCGGTGAAGATCTGGGCTGCCCACCGGGTAGGACCCCTGGAAATCGGGGATCCCGCCCTGGTCTGCGCGGTATCCGCGGCACACCGGGGGCAGGCGTTTGCCGTGTGTTCCGAGCTCGTTGACCGCATCAAGGCACAGGTTCCCATCTGGAAGGAACAGTTCTTCGCCGATGGCACCGTGGAATGGGTCGGGGCAGGAGCCTGAGCGGCGGGTGACTTCCCGGCAAAAAAGCGGCCTTGACCCTTCCGTAACGTCAACCTTTAGAGTCGCATTAGCGGGCCGGACCGGCCGGCCGCTGATGGGCAAGGGGAGGACGCATGGACTGGTCCATCCAGGAGATAGCGAAGATCGCCGGCACGACGAGCCGCACGCTGCGCCATTACGACGACATCGGACTGCTCAGGCCGAGCCGGACCGGCCATAACGGCTACCGGTACTACAACTCCGCTGCCCTGGTGCAGCTGCAGCGCATCCTGCTTTTGCGCGAACTGGGCCTCAGCCTGCCAGTGATTTCTGACGTGCTCCGGCAGGAGACGGATGCCGTCAGGGCCCTCGGCGGGCACCTTGAGTGGCTGCAGCAGGAACAGGCAAGGCTGGCCAGGCAGGCGGCCTCCGTCCGGCAAACCATTGAGTCATTGAAAGGAGATGGGGAACTCGTGGCAGAAAAAATGTTCGACGGTTTCGACCACACACAGTACAAAAACGAAGTCGAGGAACGGTGGGGGAAGGACGCCTACGCCCAGGGGGACTCCTGGTGGCGCGGAATGAGTGCCGAGGAGAAGCAGGCCTGGCGGCAAGGCTCCCAGGATTTGGCGACGGACTGGATCCGCGCCGCAGGGTCGGGCGCCGCAGCCGACAGTGCTGAGGCGCAGGACCTGGCGCGACGCCACGTCGACTGGCTCACCGCCATCCCGGGGACACCGGCGTCCCGGGGCGGCGACAGGAAGGGATATGTGGTGGGCCTTGGCGAGATGTATGTCGCCGATCCGCGTTTCGCAGCAAATTATGGCGGCGAGGCCGGAGCGGGCTTCGTCCGCGATGCTCTTCGCATCTATGCGGAGCGGCATCTCCAGAGCTGAGGAGAGCTGAGGGGTATAGCCGGGTCCGGAGCTTCTGGGGGGAGTGCGTCCGGACCCGGCAGTCCTGCAGCCGAGGGTTCGCGGCGATCTTCGACTTCAGGACACTCCAACTTTCGCCCGGGCGTCTTGAGGAAAGCCGCACCCTGCATCCCCGCCACATGGTCCCCCGCCGCCCCCCTCATGGGGGTGGTTCCCGCTCGTGGGGGGCAGGGGGCTTAGGACAGGGGGTCCTCGGTCCGGGTTTTCGTAGCAGAAGCGCGACACGATGACGCTCGCCGGGGAAAGCCGGCCAGCCGTTGCGACGGCTGGCCGGCTTGCCGGGCACGCCCGGACGACTAGCCCGGGCGGGTCTCAGGTCAGTGGGCGAAGGGGCTCTCTGGCCGATTGGAGCGGAAGGAGTGGGCCGATGGAGCCGGGAGACCCCGACACGGAGGCCCGACCGCGCGGGCTTCACGCCGGGAACCCACTGGAGTCCGGGTCAAGGGAGCGGAGGGCTGGGGATCCTTCCCTGCGCGGTCAGGTCCTGGACGTCATCGCTGACGTCATTTCCGGAACAACGACATCCCCCGAGGTGCGGCGCAGGCTGCTGTGGCAGCTGATGGAAAATCCGGGAAACCCGGAGCGGGCCTTGCTCTCACACCTCCAGGAATTGGAGGGGCCTTAATGCCGCCATGCCCCCCGCCGCATGTGCGTGCGGCGGGTGAGGGGCGGCTTCTGGCAGCCAGGCAACTGGCCGTTACAGGACTTCCAGTGCCCCGTTTGCCTTGATGCCGGGGTCCCGGAGATGTTCCAGCAGAGCCCGTTCCGGGTGGCCGGGATTGTCCGCCAGATGTTGCAGGAGGCGGCCGCGGACCTCGGGCCGTACAGGTTCAGAATCGGAAAGGACATCCAGGATGATGTCCAGGATCTGCTGGCGGAGCTCCGGATTCCCCAGCTGGACGCACGCAGGCGCCTGTGGGGCGGCGGTCTCCCACTGCTGTGGAGCGACGTGCTCGTGAAGATCGCGGGTGTCGATGCGCATTCCGGACTCCTTCGGCTCGTTGAAGTCACGATCCTTGTCCCCCTGGAGTTCCATGATGAGGGGCAAACGTGAGGGGTGCATGAGACTCGTCTGAGAGTCTTCTCATAAGGGTGCTGGCCACGCGGCGGCCTCTGTGCGCCCTCAGGCACGGGAGGTAACGCATGGGGACCGGTTCCTTTCGCCGGCCGGGCGAAAGGTAGGGTTGAATCCATGACCGAACAACTCGCTGTCGCCGTCCTTGGCGCGAATGGGCGCATGGGCGCCGAAGCAGTCAAGGCCGTTGAATCGGCTCCCGACATGAAGCTCGTCGCAGCCTTGGGGCGTGGCGATTCCCTGGACACACTGCTCAGCGCCGGGGCCCGGTTCGTCGTGGACCTCACCGTTCCGGAGAGCACGGAGGAGAACGTCCGTTTTGCCGTGGAGAACGGCATGCATGCCGTGGTGGGCACAACGGGCTGGGACGCAGCACGGCTTGAGAAGCTTGAAACGCTGCTCGCCGGCAACCAGGGCGTCGGCGTCCTGATTGCGCCGAACTTTGCCCTTGGCTCGGTGCTGGCGTCGGCGTTCGCCGCCAAGGCCTCCAAATACTTCGAATCCGTGGAAATCATCGAGCTCCACCACCCGGACAAGGTTGACGCGCCCTCCGGCACCGCCGTCCGCACCGCCCAGCTGATCGCAGCAGAGCGGGCAGCGGCCGGGATGGATCCCAGCCCGGACGCCACCACCAGCGGGCTTGCTGGCGCCCGCGGGTGCGACGTTGACGGCGTCCGCGTGCACAGCGTACGGCTTCGCGGCCTCGTAGCGCACCAGGAGGTCCTGCTCGGGGGGCCGGGGGAACAGCTGACGATCCGCCATGATTCGTTTGACCGGGCCTCGTTCATGCCGGGGGTCCTCCTGGGCGTGCGGAACGTCGCGCTCCACCCCGGACTGACCGTTGGCCTGGACGGCTACCTGGATCTGGGGCTGTAGAAACTGTGAAACCGCTCCTTGGCCAGCTGGCGAAGAACCGCACCAAGATCTGGGTTGGGGCAGTGACGCTCCTCCTGGTCTTCTATCTCATTGTCTCGTTGCAGCGCTCCGTGCTTCTGCTGACGGATCCGGAGCCCGTTGCCAAGGCGATCGGCGCGGCGTACCTCGTCCTGCCTGTCATCGGCGCGTGGGCCCTTATCCGTGAACTACTGTTCGGCGCCCGCACCGAACAGATGGCGCGCGTGCTTGAGGCCGAAGGCGGCCTGCCCGTTGACAACCTGCCCCGCACGCCGGCAGGAAGGATCGTCCGCGCCGCCGCGGACCAGGAATTCGAGAAGTACCGGGCCGAAACGGAGGCAGCCCCGGACGACTGGCGTTCCTGGTTCCGCCTCAGCTGCGCGTACGACGCCGCCGGCGACCGCAAGCGTGCCCGTTCTTCCATGCGCGACGCCGTTCGGCTTTTTCGCACCTCCAAGGGTGCCCTGGCGGGATAGCCGCCCGGATCCTGCTGACGGAACCCGGGCTACCGGACCCTGGCCGGCTCGTGCCGTCCCACCTGGTTCGCGGCGTGGCCAAGCCATTCGAGCGGGCCGCGCTTCTTCAGGATCACGAAGGCCATCCCTATCAGCACAGCCAGCGCGGCGTGGGCAAAGTACATCCCGTCCTCGGTCCATCCCGGCGGCAGCGGCTTGAGGTGGAACGAGGCCACCACGCATACGTGCGCGGTGTACAGGGTCAGGGTCATCGCACCGGCGCCGCGCAGCGGCAGCAGCAGGTCCAGGTCCAGCCATTCGCCCAGCCGGCCCACGAGGAGGCAGAGTCCGACGACGGCCGCGGCCACGCCGCTTGTATGGAGCAGGTCGAGGGTGGTCCCCGAATGCGGTGCGCTGGACGCCAGCCACCACCACGAGCCCTCCTGCCGCACCCCGGCCAGGTTGACCTGCAGGAGGCTGCCCAGCGGGTAGTTGGGATCAGTGAGGATCGACTGTAACGCGGCGTGGCCGCCCCATTCCTCCATGGCCGCCGTGCCCAGAACCTTGGCGAAGGCGGCCACAGCGGTACCTCCGGCCAGCAGCAGCACCGGGAGTAGCGACGTCGTCAGTGCCAGCCTGCCGATGATGAGGCCCACCAGCAGATAGGAAATCCACTGGACCACGGGGTAATAGCCCGTCAGGAACAGGTCACCGAGCAGCCGGCCGGGAGCCGACAGGTCCTCCCAGCCCGGGTTGTGATCGAGCTGCAGGGGCGGATCCGCGGCCATCAGCCATGGCCGCAGCAGGAATGCCAGCACGGGGGAGCCGAGGATCCAGCCTGCCGCCCAGGCACACAGGGCCTTCAGCCGCAGCCCGATGAAGGGCAGGATGCACAGGAAGAGCACGGCATAGTGCACGAGGATCACTGCGATGTTGACGTCGAGGCCGCCCAGGGCCAGGCCGACGACGGCAATCACCAGCGCTCGCAGGGCAATGCCCCGCCGGGCAGCTGTGAGGGCACTGCCTTCCAGGGGGCGCTGCTTGCCGGTGGACAGGGCCAGCCCGACTCCGGCCAGGACGGCAAAGAGGGCCGCAGCACGGCCGGAAAACGTCAGCCCGATCCACGTGGGAGTCAGGGCGGCATCCGCCTCGAACGTGGGCAGCAGGTGCGTGGCCATCATTCCCAAGAGGGCGAGGCCGCGAGCGGCGTCGATGCCCGCGAGGCGGGTGCCGGTTGCAGGTCCTTTTGCTGTTCTGGACGATGCAGCCGTGCTCCGCGAGGTCATGATGTGATCGTCTCACATCCCGCCATGACGTTTTCTGACCGGGCATTCATCTCCCGCTGCCGCGGGTCTTGTGTTCGAATATATGTTCGAATAGTATTTCCGCATGATCAACTCATCCGGGCACCAGGTCAACCCATCGCGTCATCAGCCGGGACAGCAGGCGGGGGACAGCAGCTCCGTTCACCGCGCCGCACCGAGGCGCGGCAATGACGGACCGCTGAAAGCGATGAGCCCGGGAGTGGTGGACTACCTCTTCCGGCGGCTCGTCGCAGGCGAGCCCGCCGAAGACGTGCAATGGGGGCGTGAGGGGATCCCCCTCTCAGCCCAGGCCCCCGGCGCGGAGCTGGCCCGCCGCCTGTCGGAGACCGACGTTGAGGCGCTGACGCCCACGGAGCTGTTCCACTACGTTCGCGCCGCCCAGCGGCTCGCGTCCTGGGCAGAGTCGCTGCGGGAGACGGCTGTGGGCCGCTACTGTGCGGGGAACGGTCCCGCCTAGGATGGAGCCGTGACCGGAGCGCTGACAGTAGCCGCCATCCAATACGAGGCCGTCGCGGGCGGGATCGGGGCCAACATACCCGAACACGTCCGCCTCATCGAGGACGCCGATTCCCACGGCGCCCGGCTCGTCATCTTTCCCGAACTGTCCCTGACCGGGTACGACCTGCCGATGTTCCGGAACGCGGACGAGTGGCTGGTGCCGGGCGACGCGCGCCTCAGTGCGGTCCGGGAGATCTGCCGCCGGACCGGAGTGACCGCCGTCGTGGGTGCGGCGCTGCGGACAGCGGACGGGACGCCGAGGCTCGCATCCCTGGCCGTCCATCCGAACGGATCTGAAGAGGCAGCCTTCAAGACCCACCTCCACGGCGGTGAGGAGGCGCTGTTCACCGCCGGTCCGGGTCCCGCCATCCTGACTGTGGACGGCTGGAAAATAGCCCTGGCCGTCTGCTTCGACGCAGCCCACCCCGGCCACTCGGATGCCGCGGCCGGGGGCGGCGCGGACGTTTACGCCGTTTCTGCGCTGTACACCCAGGGCGAAGGGCACCGGCTGGGGCTGCATCTGGGGGCGCGGGCCATGGACAACCGCCTGTACACGGTCCTTGCAAACCTTGGCGGCCACACGCCGCTGGGACCGTCCTGCGGACTGAGCGGTTTCTGGGGCCCCGACGGCCTGGTCATGCAGCACGCGGCGGGGAGCGGAACGGAAGTTGTCACGGCGGTTCTGCGCCGGGGTGCCCTCGATCGGTACCGGCATCCCGCCATGTGACGAGCCGGCGCCGCAATTTGACGGCAGCCAGGTGTTTGACCATCATCACGTGCCGGCCATTGTCCTAACGTGCAGGTGACAGGGTAACGTTTTTCCCATGGCTGACACTTCCGCGAACATTCCTGCTCTTGGTACCCTCCTGACCGCGATGGTCACGCCCTTCACCAAGGATGGCAAAGTGGATTACGGGCAGGCGGCGGAGTTGGCCAGCAAGCTCGTGGACGACGGCTGCGATGGCCTGGTGGTTACCGGAACCACAGGTGAGACCTCTACCCTCACGGACGAGGAAAACCTCGGAATGTTCCGCGCTGTCAAGGACGCTGTCGGGGGGCGGGCCGCCATTATCGCCGGCACCGGGACCAACGACACGGCGCACTCCGTGCATCTTTCCCAGCAGGCGGCCGCCCTCGGCGTCGATGGCCTCCTGCTCGTCACGCCCTACTACAACAAGCCCAGCCAGGCCGGCGTCCGAGCACACTTCGAGACCATCGCGTCGTCAACAGATGTCCCCGTCATGCTGTACGACATTCCGGGCCGCTCCTCCATTCCGATCGAGCCCGACACCATGATCCGTCTTGCCCAGCACCCGAATATCGTCGCCGTCAAGGATGCCAAGGCAGACTTCACTGCGGCCACACGCGTCATGGCAGAGACCGACCTTCTCTTCTACTCCGGGGACGACGGACTGACCCTTCCTTGGATGGCCCTGGGCGCCGTAGGACTGGTGGGTGTCACAACCCACGTTGCTACCCGCCGCTTCCGGGACCTTATCGACGCCGTCAATGCGAACGACCTCGGAACGGCCCGCAAGATCAACTTCGAGCTGCAGCCCGTGGTGCGCGCAACGATGACCCGTGTCCAGGGAGCCGTTGCGGCCAAGCAAATTCTTAAATGGCAGGGAGTCCTGCCCAACTCGATTGTCCGTTTGCCCCTCGTGGAGCCGGACGAAGCCGAGATCGAAATCATCCGCGAGGACTTGGCGGAGGGAGGGCTGGTCTTTTCCTGACGGACTGAGACCGGCACTCTTCCGCCTGGAAAGAAGTGCATTATGACCCAAGTAGCGCTACCCGGCCTTGTCACGCCTCCCCGACTTCCCCAAGGAACCCTGCGGATCGTTCCGCTCGGCGGGCTGGGCGAGATCGGCCGCAACATGGCCGTCTTCGAAATCGACGGCAAATTGCTGATCGTGGACTGCGGCGTCCTGTTCCCTGAGGAAACGCAGCCCGGCGTGGACCTGATCCTGCCCGATTTCTCCTACATCGAAAACCGGCTTGACGACATCGTTGCCGTGGTGCTGACCCATGGTCACGAGGATCACATCGGTGCGGTTCCGTACCTGCTCAGGCTCCGCAGCGACATCCCGCTGGTCGGATCGCAGCTGACGCTTGCCCTCATCGAGGCCAAGCTGCAGGAACACCGGATCAAGCCGTACACGCTCACGGTGGTAGAAGGACAAGTGGAGAAGTTCGGCCCGTTCGAATGTGAATTCGTGGCCGTCAACCACTCGATTCCGGATGCTCTGGCGGTCTTCCTCCGCACCGCAGGCGGCACCGTCCTGCACACCGGCGACTTCAAAATGGACCAGCTGCCGCTGGATGGCCGGATCACCGACCTCCGCCACTTCGCCCGCCTCGGCGAAGAGGGCGTGGACCTGTTCATGTCCGACTCCACGAACGCGGATGTCCCCGGATTTACCACCGCTGAAAAGGAAATCGGACCCACCCTGGACCGGCTCTTCGGGCAGGCCAGCAAGCGCATCATCGTGGCCTCCTTCTCGTCGCACGTCCACCGCGTCCAGCAGGTCTTGGACGCCGCGGCGAAGCACAACCGTAAAGTTGCCTTTGTGGGCCGCTCCATGGTCCGCAACATGGCCATCGCCGCGAAGCTTGAGTACCTGGACGTGCCGGACGGCATCCTCGTCGACGTCAAGAACATCGGGAACCTCCCCGACAACCGCGTGGTGCTGATGTCCACCGGTTCCCAGGGTGAGCCGATGGCCGCGCTATCCCGCATGGCCAATGGTGACCACCCAGTGGTGGTGGGCGAAGGCGACACCGTCATTCTGGCGTCAAGCCTCATTCCGGGCAACGAGAACGCGGTTTTCCGCATCATCAACGGCCTGCTCAAACTGGGCGCGGACGTCATCCACAAGGGGAACGCCAAGGTCCACGTCTCGGGCCATGCCGCGGCCGGCGAGCTGCTGTACTGCTACAACATCCTCGAGCCGCTCAACGCGATGCCCGTCCACGGGGAGACGCGCCACCTGATCGCCAACGGAAAAATCGCCGAGGAGTCGGGTGTGCCCGACGCGAGCATCCTGCTCGCGGACAACGGCACGGTGATCGATCTCCGGGACCACCAGGCTGACGTGGTGGGCCAGGTGGAGGTCGGCTTCGTCTACGTGGACGGTTCAAGCGTCGGCGAAATCACCGACGCCGATCTCAAGGACCGCCGCGTCCTGGGGGATGAAGGTTTCATCTCCATCATCACGGTCATCAACCGCGCCACCGGCAAAGTGGTCTCGGGCCCGGAGATCCACGCCCGCGGCGTAGCCGAAGACGACTCGGTTTTCGACGACATTATCCCCAGGATCAATGCCGCGCTTGAGGAAGCCGTGCTCAACCGGACGGACCACACCACGCACCAGTTGCAGCAGGTTGTCCGGCGTGTGGTCGGCACTTGGGTAAACCGCAAGCTCCGCCGCAAGCCCATGATCATTCCGGTGGTCCTGGAGGCCTAAACGGGCGCCGCCGGGCTTTGGGAGCGGGTGAACACAGCCCCCAAGGCCCGGAAATCCGCGGAATCCGGCCTGGGTTGGAGTACCGTGGCACATATGGCCACACGTACTTCCCCCGCGCCAAAACGTACTCCGAGCGCTAAGACAGGCACGTCCGCAGGCCGCGCCGGTTCTCCGGCATCAAAATCCAGCCGGGCCGGAGCGTCCGGCGGAACCGCCCGCACGCGCCAGCTGGCCGCCGTCGAACCGCACCAGCCGTGGCTGCTGCGCGTGGCCGGCGGCGCCTGGCAGGGCATCGGGCACCTCGTGGGCGGGGGAGTGCGCCGGATCGGCCATGACGTCAGCGACCTCGCACCGGAAGAGCGGCGTGACGGTGCCGCCCTGTTCAACCTTGCGCTGGCGGTCTTCATCGCCACCTTCGCCTGGTGGGGCCTCCGGGGCTGGTTCCCGGATGCGGTCTACGCCGTCGTCAACGGCACCTTCGGCTGGATGTCCCTGGTGCTGCCGCTCATGCTGTTCGTCTGCGCGTTTCGGCTGTTCCGCCAGCCGGCCGACGGCCGCGGAAACAACCGGGTGGGGATCGGTTTCCTCATTATGACCTTCGCGGGCTGCGGGCTCGCCCACATCATCGGCGGCCAGCCCACCGTCAGCGAGGGCTTCGACGGCCTCCGCCGGGCGGGCGGCATGCTGGGATTCCTCGCGGCGTCCCCGCTGGCGGCCATTCACGCTGCCGTTCCGCTGGCACTCTACGGGCTGCTGGCCTTTGTCTCCGTGCTCATCGTCACGGCCACACCGTTCGGCGCGATCCCGCGCCGGCTGCGGGGGGCCTATGAGCACCTGATGGGCATCGACCTTCAGGACGACGACAGCGATAGCCACGACCGCAGCTATCTTTACGAAAACAGCGCTCCGGCAGCGCCGAAGAAGAAGCGCAAGCGGCTCTTCGGCAAAGACCAGGACTCCGACGCCCGCCTGGAAGGCTACGTCGGGGACGAGGCCTTTGAGCATGCCGTCATTGACGACGACGCCCCGCCTGCGTCTTCCGGCAAGGGTTCCTCAGCGGTGGCGCCCGGCGTCCGCCGCCCCACCCAGGCGGAGATCGCCGTCGAAAAGATCAAGGCTGCCCAAGGCCTCGGGGCCTCGAACCGGGAAACTACGGCGGGCGCCGCCGAAGACAACGCCACGGAGGCCATCCCGTTGGTGACGCCGGGGATGGTGGCGGCAGGTTCGCTGAACGCCGCTCCGGCTGCTGCAGCAGCCGCGCAGGTTCCGTCGAAGCCGGTGGCACCCGCGCCGCTGCCCACACCCATCCCGCAGCGCACGGAGCAGCTGTCGCTGGCTGGCGACGTCACCTATACGCTGCCGTCGTCGGACGTGCTGACTCCCGGTTCCATTCCCAAGGAGCGCACCGAAGCCAATGACGCCATCGTGGCCTCTCTGACGGACACGCTGAACCAGTTCAACGTGGACGCGCAGGTAACTGGCTTCAGCCGCGGCCCCACCGTCACCCGGTACGAGATAGAACTGTCCGCGGGCACCAAGGTGGAGCGGGTGACCGCCCTGTCCAAGAACATCTCCTACGCGGTGGCCAGCTCTGACGTCCGCATCCTGAGCCCCATCCCCGGCAAGTCAGCCATCGGCATCGAGATCCCCAACACGGACCGCGAGACGGTCTCCCTCGGCGACGTCCTCCGCAGCCAGAACGCCCGCCGCACCGACCACCCCATGGTGATGGGCGTCGGCAAGGACGTCGAGGGCGGCTACGTGGTGGCGAACCTCGCCAAAATGCCCCACCTGCTCGTTGCCGGCGCCACCGGCGCCGGCAAGTCCTCCTTCGTGAACTCGATGATCACGTCAATCCTGATGCGGGCCACGCCCGATGAGGTCCGCATGGTCATGGTGGACCCCAAGCGCGTGGAACTCACGGCCTACGAGGGCGTCCCGCACCTGATCACGCCCATCATCACCAACCCCAAGAAAGCCGCCGAAGCCCTGCAGTGGGTGGTCCGCGAGATGGACGCGCGCTACGACGACCTCGCCAACTACGGCTTCAAGCACATCGACGACTTCAACAAGGCCGTCCGGGCCGGCAAGGTCCACCCGCCGGTGGATTCCAAACGCGTCATCCGCCCCTACCCCTACCTGCTGGTGATCGTCGACGAACTCGCCGACCTCATGATGGTGGCCCCGCGCGACGTCGAAGACTCCATCGTCAGGATCACCCAGCTGGCCCGTGCGGCCGGCATCCACCTGGTCCTGGCCACGCAGCGGCCTTCCGTGGACGTCGTCACAGGCCTGATCAAGGCCAACGTGCCTTCCCGCATGGCCTTCGCGACGTCCTCAGTGACCGACTCCCGCGTGGTCCTTGACCAGCCAGGAGCGGAGAAGCTGATCGGCCAGGGCGACGCCCTCTTCCTGCCCATGGGCGCCTCCAAGGCGATGCGTGTTCAGGGCGCCTGGGTCACGGAGTCCGAGATCCACCAGGTCGTGGAGCACGTCAAGGGCCAGCTCAAGGCCGTGTACCGCGACGACGTCGCCGCCGAAGCGCCGAAGAAGCAGATCGACGACGACATCGGAGACGACCTCGACGTGCTGCTGCAGGCCACCGAGCTGGTGGTCACCACGCAGTTCGGCTCAACATCGATGCTGCAGCGCAAGCTGCGTGTGGGCTTCGCGAAGGCCGGCCGCCTCATGGACCTGCTTGAGTCCAGGGGAGTGGTGGGCCCCTCCGAGGGATCCAAGGCCCGCGACGTGCTGGTCAAGCCCGATGACCTCGCCACGGTGCTGGCCGCCATGAAGGGCCAGGAATCCCCGGCTGCTCCTGATTCACAGACCGCGGCCCTGAGTGACAACGCCAATGCCAACATCGCCCAGGGCGGCTATGCCGAGGACCTCGTGGCGGCTGATCTGGACAACCGCACCCAGAACGTTGAGTACTACGACGGCGCCGACGCCAGCTCCGGCGACGACGAGGACGGTTCCGAAGACGCCTGGTCCCTCACCGGACGGTAGCTGAGAAGACGGTAGCCTAGGAGAGTGACTAGCACCGAAGCGACCGCGGCCGGCTCCAGCAGCTCCGGAATCTGGAATCTTCCGAACATCCTCACCATGCTCCGCATCGTGCTGGTGCCGTTCTTTGTGTGGTTCCTCGTCGCTGATGCTCCCGGCCTGCGGAGCGAATCCGGACCGTGGCGCTGGGCTGCGGTGGCGGCCTTCGCCGTCGCCATCTACACGGACAAGCTCGATGGCGACATCGCCCGGAGCCGGGGACTGGTTACCGATTTCGGAAAAATAGCCGATCCCATTGCCGACAAGCTGCTGATCGGTTCCGCCCTGGTCATGCTATCGGTCCTGAACGAGCTGCCCTGGTGGATCACACTGGTCATCCTCGTCCGCGAGTGGGGGATCACGGCGCTGCGGTTCTTCGTCATCCGCTATGGCGTGATCCCAGCCTCCCGTGGCGGAAAGCTCAAGACCGTCGTGCAGACCGCCGCGATTTTCCTCTACCTGCTCCCGCTGTCAGCCATTGCGCCATGGCTGGTCTGGGTGGCCCTCGCCGTCATGCTCGTGGCGGTGCTCATCACGGTGTGGACCGGCGTCGAATACGTCATTGAAGCAATGAAGGTCCGCGCCCAGGGCCTGCTGCGCAGGGCCGGGGAACTCCCAGCGGACGGGCACCAGAAATCGGAAAACCACAAGCCGGAAGCACAGGAGGGATAGGCATGTCCAACCTTCACCGAATCGCCGGGGAGGCTGTTGCCGCGGCCGTCCGGCGCGGCGTCACCGTGGCCACCGCCGAATCACTGACTGCCGGCATGGTCACGGCAATGCTGGCGGACACGCCGGGTGCGTCGGCCATGCTGCGTGGCGGCGTCGTTTCCTACAGCAATACCGTCAAACGGGATGTTCTCCACGTGTCGCAGGAACTGCTCGACGCCGTTGGCTCGGTTGACGGCGAAGTGGCGGCGGCCATGGCCGAGGGTGCGCGGAGCGCCTGCGGCGCAGACCTGGCCGTGTCCACCACGGGCGTGGCAGGGCCGGACGAGCACGACGGCAAGCCGGTGGGTACGGTGTACATCGGCGTCGCCACAGCGCAGGGCTCCTCGTCGTATCCCTACAGCTTTGAAGGCACCCGGGCGGAGATCAGGGCCCTGGCGTGTGAGGCGGCGCTGGAGCGGCTACAGGAGGCCCTCGCGTCGATAGGCTACCGGGAGTAAGGTTGCCGGGAACAAAAAGCATTACCGAATAGTTGTTACTTTGTGTCGCTTCCACAATACGGAGGCGCCTAGGATGAAAAGACCAACTACGGTTCGCGTCACAGCGAACCGGACTCATGAGGGAGCAAGGCGATACAGATGGTAAAGCAGCCCGTATCCGTGAACGGCGTTGTCCGCTGGAAGGATGTGGGCCTCGCCGATCAGGCCAAGAGCGAACAGAAGGAGCGCAAGATGGTAGTACTTCGTCACGAAATTGGTGATGTTCTGCGCGACGTCCGCCAGCGTCAAGGGCGTACCCTCCGCGAAGTCTCGCACAGCGCCCGAGTTTCCCTGGGCTACCTCAGTGAAGTGGAGCGCGGGCAGAAGGAAGCCTCCTCGGAGCTGCTGTCCTCGATCTGCTCAGCCCTGGATGTTCCGTTGTCCATCATGCTCCGTGAGGTCAGCGACCGCGTGGCAGTGGCCGAAGGCGTAGCCGTACCGGACACCGTTCCGCAGGAATTTTCCCAGCGTTACGGCCGGGATCTTGAGCGCGATCTCAGCACTGAACTCAACAACGAACTGGCCAAGGGCCTGCTGTCCGGCGCACGGTAGCCTAACGCAACCCGGACCTACAGAACCCAAGGCATTACAGATCCAAGATGAAGGCCTTCGGCACAAGCCGGAGGCCTTTTGTCGTCTCCTAAAGGGCGCCGTCCTTAGAGGGCGCCGTCTTTGGGAAACCCGTCACGTTCATAAGTTGCGTTGAGCTTGGCCATATAGGTGGCGAGGGCCTCAAGATCCGCCACCGGCCATTCGCCCAGCCGCTCGCGGAACACTTCCCGCCTGGCGTCCTGTACCTGGTGCATTTTCTCTTCGCCCTTGGGCGTGAGCCGGATCGTCTGCGCGCGACCGTCCAGCGGGTCCGCTTCCTTGAGTACCAGGCCGATACTTTCCAGGAAGGCAATCTGCCGGCTCACCGACGGTTTGCCCACGCCGATGCAGGAGGCCAGTTCGGTCAGCCGGATGGGTCCCGTCTGGCGGATCATGGTGAGCAGGCCGTAGGCCGCAGGCTCCATGTCCGGGTGAACCTGACGTGAAAGCTGCTGCGAGACGGAGCGGGCGCGCCGCCAGAAGATGCTGATCTGATGCTCCACTGACTTCAGTGCGGTATCCATGGTGTCCTCGAAGGGGGCGGACACTCCGGGGACGTCAACGGGGTTGCTCATGGCAACCATTCTAGAGTCCGCGGGCGTGAGAGACTCTATGTCGTGCGGATTAGTGATTTTTGGCGGCTCATGGACGATGAATTCGGCGCTGGCTACTCCCGCGTGCTCAGCAGTTCGCTGGTCCTCGCGGGTGTGGGGGGACGGACTGCGGACCAAGCGTTGGCCGCCGGCGTCAGCCCCCGCGATGTCTGGCTCGCAGTCTGCGACGTCCAGGACGTGCCGGCGGAGCGGCGGCTCGGCAGGGACGTCAAGCCCAGCCGCAACTAAATCCGCCCCGCCCGCTGGCAGACTCCTGACACGCCGACCGATTGTTCGAATATCTGTTCGGGTAGGACTATGCTTTTTTCAGCGGGTTATCCACATACGCAGTGCCACCCGGCAACAATGTCAGAGGGCGGCGCTAGCGTCAGTGATGACAGAGAAAAGGGGCCGCGCAGGCCCACTCCACAGCGAGAAAGCATTAGAGGTGTGAACCATGGCGGCAGCCCCGGATCGTGCAAAGGCGCTTGAAGCAGCGCTTGCCCAGATAGACAAACAGTTCGGAAAAGGCTCCGTCATGCGGCTGGGCGATGAAGTCCGCGCCCCCATCGAGGTCATCCCGACGGGGTCCATCGCCTTGGACGTGGCCTTGGGAATTGGCGGGCTGCCGCGTGGCCGTGTGGTGGAAATCTACGGTCCGGAGTCCTCCGGTAAGACCACCGTCGCCCTGCACGCCGTGGCAAACGCCCAGCGGCTGGGCGGCATTGCGGCCTTCATTGACGCCGAGCACGCCCTGGATCCTGAATATGCCGCCAAGCTCGGCGTGGACACGGATGCCTTGCTCGTCTCCCAGCCGGATACCGGCGAGCAGGCGCTTGAAATCATGGATATGCTCATCGGCTCCGGCTCCCTCGACGTCATCGTCATCGACTCCGTGGCGGCGCTGGTGCCCCGGGCGGAAATTGAAGGCGACATGGGTGACAGTCACGTCGGCCTGCAGGCCCGCCTCATGAGCCAGGCCCTGCGAAAAATCACTGGTCGGCTGAGCCAGACCAAGACCACTGCCATCTTCATCAACCAGCTCCGCGAAAAGATCGGTGTGTTCTTCGGCTCACCCGAAACCACCACCGGTGGTAAGGCGCTGAAGTTCTACGCGTCTATCCGCATCGACGTCCGCCGCATCCAGACCCTGAAGGAAGGCGCGGATTCGGTCGGCAACCGTACCAAGGCGAAGATCGTCAAGAACAAGATGGCCCCGCCGTTCAAGATCGCCGAATTCGACATCATCTATGGACAGG
This sequence comes from Arthrobacter sp. 05T444, assembly GCF_056395905.1. Taxonomy (NCBI): domain Bacteria; kingdom Bacillati; phylum Actinomycetota; class Actinomycetes; order Micrococcales; family Micrococcaceae; genus Arthrobacter; species Arthrobacter sp. 05T444. The sequence continues at coordinate 70,807 of NZ_JBFTKK010000002.1, read as the reverse complement.
GCATCTCCCGCGAGGGCGGCATCATCGACATGGGTGTGGAGCACGGCATCATCAAGAAGTCGGGCTCATGGTTCACCTACGACGGCGACCAGCTCGGCCAGGGCATGGAGAATTCCCGGCGCTTCCTCCGCGACAACCCTGAACTGGCTGCGGAATTGGAGCGGCTCATCAAGGAAAAGCTCGGGGTCGGAGTGAAGCCGGCGGATGCCGAGGCCTCACCGAAGCTGAAGGCCGTTGACGGTTTCTAACAGCAGGCGGCGGGGCCGGTCAGGCCCCGCCGAGCCGGCCTCAACACCACTTTCCGGTCCTGCGGGTCCGGCGTCCGGGCCGCCGGAGGACAGGGAGCCCGATCCGGCGTCGGTGGCTCGAGCGATTGTGCTGCGGCAGCTGACCAGTTCGCCTAAGAGCAGGCTCCAGTTGGAGCGCAAGCTGGCCGAACGCAATGTGCCCGGGGATGTTGCGGCAGCAGTCCTCGACCGCTTTGAAGAGGTCAAACTCGTCGACGACGCAGAGTTCGCCGATATGTGGGTGCGGAGCCGCGCTCAGTCCCGCAAGCTGGCCAAGGGTGCCTTGCGCCGTGAGCTGGCGGACAAGGGCATTGATCCGGACACGGCTGCTTCGGCTCTGGAGCAGCTCAATGACGACGACGAGGAAGCCGCCGCCCGCCATCTGGTGGAGCGCAAGCTCCGGCCCGGCACCGACCTGTCGGACCGCGCCGAGCGCGACAAAACCATGCGGCGCCTGGCGTCCATGCTGGCCCGCAAGGGGTACCAGCCCTCGCAGGCCTTCCGGATCGTAGGCGAAGTGCTCGACGCCGCGTCGGGGAGCTAGGCACAGCCGGTACGCTTAACGGGTGAGTCTGACCTACCCTTCCCCCGCATCCGGCACCGTCCCCGCAGCAGCTGACGCGTCCGCCGCGCCCCGCACCTACCAGGTACGCACATTCGGCTGCCAAATGAACGTGCACGATTCCGAACGGATGGCCGGGATGCTTGAGGCGGCAGGCTACGTTCCCGCTGACGGCGGCCAGGCCGACGTCGTGGTGTTCAACACCTGCGCCGTACGGGAAAACGCAGACAACAAGCTGTACGGCAACCTGGGAATGCTGGCGCCGGTCAAGGAAGCCAACCCGGGGATGCAGATAGCCGTGGGTGGCTGCCTGGCGCAGAAGGACCGCGAGACCATCCTGAAGAAGGCGCCGTGGGTGGACGCGGTCTTCGGAACGCACAACGTAGGTGCCCTGCCTGCACTCCTGGACCGCGCGCGGCACAACAACGAAGCCCAGCTGGAGATTCTTGAGTCGCTGGACGTCTTTCCGTCCACGCTTCCCACCAAGCGCGATTCCGTGTATTCCGGCTGGGTATCCATCTCGGTGGGCTGCAACAACACCTGTACCTTCTGCATCGTGCCGGCGCTGCGGGGCAAGGAGAAGGACCGCAGGCCCGGAGACATCCTCGCCGAGGTTCAGGCGCTCGTGGATGACGGCGCCATCGAAGTGACCCTTCTCGGCCAGAACGTGAACTCGTACGGCGTGGAGTTCGGCGACCGCCAGGCCTTCTCCAAGCTGCTCCGCGCCTGCGGTGACATTCCGGGCCTGGAACGGGTCCGCTTCACGAGTCCCCACCCGGCGGCCTTCACCGACGACGTCATCGACGCCATGGCGGAGACGCCGAACGTCATGCCCCAGCTGCACATGCCCCTGCAGTCTGGTTCGGACAAGGTCCTCAAGGACATGAAGCGGTCCTACCGTTCCGCGAAATTCCTCGGAATCCTGGATAAGGTCCGGGAGAAGATCCCGCACGCCGCAATTTCCACCGACATCATCGTCGGCTTCCCGGGGGAGACCGAGGAAGATTTCCAGGCAACCCTGGACGTCGTCGAAACGTCGCGCTTCGCCACCGCCTTCACGTTCCAGTACTCCAAGCGGCCCGGCACGCCGGCGGCTGACCTTCCGGACCAGCTGCCCAAAGCCGTCGTGCAGGAACGCTTCGAACGGCTCACGGCACTCCAGGACCGCATCGCCGCAGAGGAGAACGCCAAGCAGCTCGGACGCCGCGTCGAGGTCATGGTAACCGCCCAGTCCGGCCGCAAGGCCGAGGAAACCCACCGGTTGTCCGGCCGGTCCCAGGACCAGCGGCTCGTCCACTTCTCCGTACCGGCGGGCGCCCAGGCGCCCAGGCCGGGCGATCTGGTCACGGTCACCATCACCGAAGCTGCAGCCTTCCACCTGGTTGCCGACCCGGAAAACTCAGGAGACTACACCCTGCGCCGCTCGCGCGCCGGTGACGCATGGGACAGGTCGCAGGCCGACTCCTGTGGTGCACCGGCGCCGGCCGCCGCGGGAGGTAAATCCGGCGTCTCGCTCGGCATGCCGTCCCTTCCGGTCCGCGGCCGCTAGCCCTGTGGCCGCCAGTCCCGGAACAGTCACTTCCCAAGCCTCAACCTCCGGAGCCAAGGGCCCAGAAGGACAGCCTCCCGTCATCGCCGTGGTCGGGCCGACAGGTTCTGGAAAATCCGACCTCGCCGTCGAACTCGCCCTGGAACTCGGTGGCGAGGTCATTAACGCCGACGCCATGCAGTTCTACCGCGGCATGGACATTGGGACGGCCAAGGTCACGGAGGCCGAGCGCAGGGGAGTGCCGCACCACCTGCTGGACATCCTGGACGTCACCGAGGAAGCGTCCGTGTCGGACTTCCAGCAGCAGGCAAGGGCGGCCGTCGCCGGCATCCACCGGCGGGGACGGCGCGCCATAGTGGTGGGAGGTTCCGGGCTCTACGTCCGGGCCGCCCTGGACGTTCTGGAATTCCCGGGCACCGACCCTGACATCCGCGCCCGCCTTGAGCAGGAACACGCCGCCGCCGGGACGGCCCCCCTCCTTGAACGATTGCGGGATGTTGACCCGGTGTCCGCCGGCCGGCTCGGGGACGTCCGCCGGATCATCCGGGCGCTGGAGGTCTTCGAACTGACGGGACGCCCGTTCAGTTCATTCATGCCAAACCGTGAGTACTTCCAGCCCACCGTTCAGATCGGCCTTGAGGTTGACCGCGAAGTCCTGCGGGGGCGGCTGGCCGAACGCGTCCACCGCATGGTGGACCGCGGACTGCTGGCCGAGGTTGAAAGGCTGGATGCCGCGGGCCTGCGCCGCGGCCGGACCGCGCCGCGCGCCCTGGGCTACGCCCAGTTCCTCAAAGTGCTCGACGGCGAAGCGGACGTTGCGCTGGCCGCTGAGGAGACCATCGTGGCCACCCGGCAGTTCGCCCGCCGCCAGCTCACCTGGTTCCGGGCCGACCCGCGCATCTCTTGGCTGGACTGGCAGGACCCCGCCCTGGCCGCCAAGGCCGCGGCGTTCTGCCGCTGACCCCGGAAGGCGCGCCCGTCCGGAAGGCGCGCCCGTCCGTTAGGCCACCCCGTCCGGAATGCCATCGAGGCGGGAGGGGCCGGTTTTCGGCCGCCAGCGGCGTGCGGGTAACCTTGACGCATGGATGAAACCCTTGCAGAAACCGCTGAGCCCGCCATCTCACAGCTGAGCGGTCTGCGCTTCTCCAAGGGCCATGGGACGGGCAACGACTTCGTTCTGATTGCCGACCCCGAGGGCATGCATTCCATTTCCCCCGGGCAGGTTGTGGGGCTGTGCGACCGCCACAGAGGCATCGGCGGCGACGGACTCATCCGGGCTGTCCCGTCCCGGCTGCTTGACGAGGGCCGCGAGCTGTTGACCGGAAGCCCCGACGCCGAATGGTTCATGGACTACCGGAACGGTGACGGCTCACTGTCCGAGATGTGCGGCAACGGAGTCCGGGTCTTCGTCCACTTCCTCCTCGCCGAGGGCCTCGCTGAACTGCCTCCGGGCGGCTCGCTGACCATCGGCACCCGCGGCGGCGTGAAGACCATTGTCCGTACTGCTGGCGGCTACGCGGTGGACATGGGGCCGTGGGAGTTCATCTTTCCGGCCGAGGCAGCGGCCCGCGCCATGGATTCCCTCGTCAGCGCCGACGGACTCGAAGTGCCGCGGCCGGCGCTGTCCGTCAGCATGGGAAACCCGCACACGGTGGTCGCCCTGGCCGAGCTGTCAGAACTTGAGGGCACGAAGCTCTTCACCGCACCCCATGTTGATCCCACGCCGGAACACGGCACCAACGTCGAGTTCGTCGTTCCGGCCGAGCCGCTGGTCCACGACGGGGTCGGCACCGTGACCATGCGCGTGCACGAGCGCGGCGTCGGCGAAACGCAGTCGTGCGGAACGGGCGCGTGCGCCGCCGCCGTGGCCATCCGTCACTGGGCCGGCCAGGGCGCACCGGACGCCTGGCACGTGAAAGTACCGGGCGGCGTCGTCGGGGTTAAATTCTTTACCGTGGCAGACGGGCACGAACACGTGGAGCTGAGCGGCCCGGCAACGATTGTCGCTAGCGGGACGCTTTCCTGACCCGCAGGATCCGGAACGACTTCGACGTGCTCTCGCGGGTCACCGTAAAGGAACCGTCGAGCGCCCCCGCCAGCCAGCGCTGAAGCGAATCCGAGCCAAGGTTCTTCTGCACCACCAGCCAGGCAGAACCCCCCGGTGCCAGCCGGGGCAGCCACAGCATCAGCAGCGAATGCAGTTCATCCTTGCCGATCCGGATCGGCGGGTTGGACCAGATCGTGTCGAAGCGCAGGTCCGGATCAACGGCCTCCGGCGCGCTGGCGGCGAGGTTGCCTAGGCCCAGCAGTTCGGCGTTCTCGTTCGTGAGCGTGATGCAGCGTTCGTTGACGTCCACCGCGTACACCTTGGCGTGCGGCGCCCGGAGGGCCATCGTCAGGGCAATCGGCCCCCAGCCGCAGCCAATGTCCAGCAGGTTTCCCTGCGGGGCCGGGGCAGGAACGTCCGCCAGCAGGACCGCCGTGCCTTTGTCGATGCCGTCAGGGCTGAAGATGGCGGAGGAGGTCTGCAGCTTGCGCGTTTCGCCGGCGAGTTCCACCGTGAGCTGCTTGCGGGTAAACGGCCCTGCGGGCGAGGCGCTGAAATAGTGGGCAGACTCCATAACTGGCCAGATTAGTGGGCCGCCCGCCGGATGGGAAACCGGAGGGTGCGCGTCTGCTAATCTAAAAGGCATGTTCTTGATCTTTGAGTAGCCGGCCCTGACGCGGTCCGCCCCGAACTGCCGGCCTTCGAGGCCGTCGCCACGGGCGCAGCACCGTCTCCGGAGTGATGCAGGTTTCGACCTTCCGCCCGGACGCCGCGATGCACGCACCACGGAATGCACCCTCACTCAGATCAATTCACTCAGATCAATCTCGCCGGCCCAGGCCTGTCCGCCGCGGCCGCACAGGAGCTCAGATGCCCTCCAGTCGTCAGCCCAGCGCGAATTCTGCGCCCAAGGCAAGCAATCAGCACTATTCTGAAGATGCAGAACCCTTTAAGGAGACCATGACCAGTCAGCAAAATTCCGGATCCGAGCCAGCAGCCCAGGACATGAGTCCTGAGGAAATCCAAGCTGTCATCGACCGGATTCTCTCCAAGGACGTCCCGGCACGAAGTGCCGCGGCTGCGGACGGCTCGGGAGCCGGCAGCAGGGCCGTCTTTGGCAAGGCCCAAGCCATCTCGCGGCTTGATGAAGAACACAGCACTTTCGACGGCGACCAGCAGGATCTCGAGGAACGCCGGGCCCTGCGCCGCACGGCGGGACTATCCACCGAACTGGAAGACGTCACCGAGGTCGAGTACCGGCAGCTGCGCCTTGAGCGCGTCGTCCTTGCCGGCTTGTGGACCGAAGGCACGTTGGCCGACGCCGAGAATTCGCTGCGCGAACTCGCGGCGCTGGCCGAAACCGCAGGTTCCGAGGTGCTGGACGGCCTGGTCCAGCGACGCGCCAAGCCGGATCCCGGCACGTTCCTCGGCTCGGGCAAGGCGTTGGAACTCAAGGACGTAGTGATGTCCACCGGCGCAGACACCGTGGTGGTGGACGCGGAACTGGCGCCGTCACAGCGCCGTGGACTCGAGGACATCGTCAAGGTCAAGGTGATTGACCGCACCGCACTCATCCTCGATATCTTCGCCCAGCATGCCAAGAGCCGCGAAGGCAAGGCCCAGGTGGAGCTGGCCCAGCTCGAATACCTGCTCCCGCGCCTCCGTGGCTGGGGTGAATCCATGTCCCGCCAGGCCGGTGGCCAGGTGGGCGGCGCAGGCGCCGGCATGGGCTCCCGCGGTCCGGGCGAAACCAAGATTGAACTGGACCGGCGGCGAATCCGCACACGGATGGCCAAGCTGCGCCGCGAAATCTCCGCGATGAAGCCGGCCCGCGAGACCAAGCGGGCCAACCGCCGTCGTAATGCAGTGCCGTCTGTCGCCATTGCCGGATACACCAACGCCGGCAAGTCGTCCTTGCTGAACCGGCTCACCGACGCCGGAGTCCTGGTGGAGAATGCCCTGTTCGCCACCCTGGACCCCACGGTCCGCAAGGCCGAGACCTCGGATGGCCTGGGTTACACCCTGGCCGACACCGTCGGCTTCGTTCGGTCCCTTCCCACCCAGCTCGTGGAGGCTTTCCGATCCACCCTGGAGGAAGTGGCGGACGCGGACCTGATCCTGCACGTTGTGGACGTGTCCCACCCCGATCCGGAGGGGCAGATTGCTGCGGTGCGCTCGGTGTTCGCCGAAGTGGACGCCCGCAAGGTGCCCGAGATCATCGTGCTGAACAAGGCCGACGCAGCCGACCCGTTCGTCGTGGAAAGGCTGAAGCAGCGCGAACCGCGCCATGTGGTCGTTTCCGCCCGCACGGGCCAGGGCATCCCGGAGCTGCTGAAGGCCATCGGTGAGGCCATTCCGCGGCCAAACGTCAAGCTGGAGCTGCTGGTCCCGTACCACCGAGGTGATTTGATCAGTAAACTCCACGACTCCGATGCGGAGATCCTGAGCCTGAATCATGAAGAAGGCGGCACACGCGCCGTGGTCATGGTCCGGGAAGGCCTCGCGGCTGAACTGGAATCCTTCATCAGCAATGACTGACCAGGAACCGGACGGCGCCGAAGCCACAGCCGGCGAGGAGTTCGTGATCGAACTCCTCGACCGCGCCGTGGCCGGTATGGGCGGACAAAGCCGCAGCGGCCAGCACGAGATGGCGCGGCAGGTGGCGCGGGCGATCGACACCGGCGACCACCTGCTGGTCCAGGCGGGCACCGGAACGGGTAAGTCGCTGGCGTACCTGATTCCGCTCATCGCCCACTCGCTGGAGAGCGAGAAGCCCACCCTGGTGTCCACCGCCACCCTTGCGCTGCAGACCCAGATCGTAGGCAGGGACCTGCCCCGGCTGCTGAAGACCATCACTCCGGCGCTGGACCGGCCGGTCAAGGTGGCACTCGTCAAGGGCCGCGCCAACTATGTGTGCCGGCACAAACTGGAAGGTGGTTTCCCCTCGGAGGAGCCTTCCGAAGGCCAGCTCTTCTCCCTGGGCGAGGACACCAGCGTCCCGCACTTTGCCGCCGCCATGGGCGGTCCGTCGTCGCAGCTGGGCAAGGAAGTGGTCCGGCTCCGGGAATGGGCAGAAAAGACGGCCACCGGCGACCGCGACGAACTCCTCCCGGGCGTGACGGACCGCGCCTGGCGCCAGGTCTCGGTCACCTCCATGGAATGCCTGGGCGCGCAGAAGTGCCCGCTCGCGGCGGAATGCTTCAGTGAACTCGCGCGGCACAACGCGGCCGAGGCCGACGTCGTAGTGACCAACCACGCGATGCTCGCCGTCAGCGCCTTTGAAGGGCTGGCTGTGCTGCCCGAATACGACGTCGTGGTGGTGGACGAAGCGCACGAGCTCCAGGACCGTGTCACCGGCGCGGTCTCGGGACAACTGTCCGTTGCCATGGTGCACGCGGCCGCCTCCGGTGCCCGCAAGCACTCCGGGATCACGGTGGATGCGCTGAACAACGCCGCGGCCAACCTGGAGCTCGCCATCGCCGGGGTCCCCAGCGGGCTGGTCCCCAACGGGCTCAACGACGAACAGCTCGACTGCGTGGACCAGCTCCGGGAAGCGTGCCGGGCGGCGCTGTCCGATTCCAAGGGGGACAGCAACACCACAGCCGACGGCGGGCGGCAGCTCGCGCGGTCCCGCCTCCTCGTGATTCTCGAGCTCTGCGAGCGCCTGCTCACGGCGCGCGACAACCGCGAAGTGGTGTGGTTCTCGCGGAACAGCACGTTTGATCCGCAGCAGGGCTATTCGGCACCGGATGACACCCAGCCTGCCCTGATCAACATTGCCCCACTGAGCGTCGCCGGAAAGCTCAGGGAAGGCCTGTTCGCAGGCCACACAGTAGTTCTGACGTCGGCCACGCTTGCCATCGGCTCCGCGTTCGAACCCGCTGCCGGCGGACTCGGCCTCGTGGGGGAGGGTGCGCCGAGCTGGACCGGCATCGACGTCGGTTCTCCCTTCGATTATCCCAAGCAGGGCATCCTCTATGTGGCGGGCCACTTGCCCAAGCCGGGCAGGGGTATGTCGCCTGAAGCACTCGACGAACTGGAATCGCTCATCCGCGCCTCCGCTGGGGGAGCGCTGTGCCTGTTCTCCTCCCGGCGTGCTGCCGAGGAAGCGGCCGAGGCACTGCGTCCGCGCCTGGATGTGAGCGTTCTTTGCCAAGGCGACTCGACGATGACCGCGCTGGTAAAGCAGTTCGCCGACGAACCGGACACGTGCCTGTTTGGCACCATGTCGCTGTGGCAGGGCGTGGATGTTCCCGGCGGTTCATGCAGGCTTGTGGTGATCGACAGGATTCCGTTCCCCCGGCCCGACGACCCGCTCATGACGGCACGCTCACGGGCAGTGGCACAGGCCGGCGGCAACGGATTCATGTCCGTATCAGCTACCCATGCGGCCATCAGGCTGGCCCAGGGTGCCGGGCGCCTGATCCGGTCCACCGATGACAAGGGCGTAGTGGCAGTGCTGGATTCGCGGCTGTCGACGGAGCGCTATGGAGGGTTCCTGCGCGCCGCACTCCCGCCCTTCTGGCCCACGACGGACCGGAAGATCGCCGTGGCGGCGCTGGAGAGGCTAGCGGGAGCGCGGTCCTAAGGAGCGGCCTTCAGCGAACGCACGACGACCTAGGGTGAACGCACGAAGTCCTAGAGCGAACGCAGCACCGACACCACTTTGCCCATGACCACGGCGTGGTCCCCAAGGATGGGCTCGTACTGGGTGTTCTGCGGCAGCAGCCAAGTGTGGCCGTCCCGCTGCCGGAAGGTCTTAACGGTTGCTTCGTCGTCGAGCAGCGCCGCCACGATGTCGCCGTTGACGGCGTCACTCTGCCGCCTGACAACTACCCAGTCGCCGTCACAGATCGCAGCGTCCACCATGGAGTCGCCCGCAACCTTGAGCATGAACAGTTCGCCGTGGCCAACGAGCTGGCGTGGCAGGGGCATGAGTTCCTCAACCACTTGGTCGGCGAAGATGGGGCCGCCGGCCGCGATGCGGCCGACCAGCGGCACCATGGCCGTGTCTGTTGCGCTGGGCAGCTCGGTGACTGACGCGCTTCGCGCGCTGTGCGGCTTGGCGTCACCTTCGGCACCGGAGGCCTTGGACAAGCCGGCGTCCAGGGTGAGGGGCATGAGGACTTCCATGGCCCGGGGGCGTTTGGGATCACGCCGCAGGTAGCCGAGCTTCTCCAACTGTGAGAGCTGGTGGGTGACGCTGGACAGGCTGGCCAGGCCAACGGTGTCGCCGATTTCCCTCATGGAGGGTGGGTACCCGTTGTCGTTGACCGACCGCTGGATGGTTTCCAGGATCCTTTTCTGGCGGATGGTCAGTCCTTTGGGTGTCCGCTGAGACCGCTGGCTGCGCTGGGTAGCCTTGCCGTCGGAGGCTTGTGCTGCCATGTTCGCCAACGCCTTTCGTTCCACCCGGCCTCCGTGGCTGCAGTTGCCGGGAACTTCCGGCCTGAAAATGTCAGACCCTGCTGATCAACTGCAGAAGTGGTTGTTCTTTGATTTCAAACGTAGGCCAGCCACACGGCTTTTTCAAACATTTGTTCTAGCGAGTCTCGACTTTGTTCGTTGATAAGTGCTAAAACTGAAGAAGCAAAGTTCGAACATGTGTTCTAGTTCAGCTGCGGAGCGGGCCGGTTTCTTCGAATATTCCGGCGGATGCCGGGCGGACCGGGCACACCGGGCAGCACAGAGTGGTCCAGGAGGGCTCAGTTCATGTCAGCTTCAACAGCAGTCAACCATTCACGTCGGCAGGGTGCGCAGGGTGCTTTCGGCATGCAGCCGGGCAGGCCGCCGCGGCTTCGGCTTACTCGCCGGGGCCGGATCGTCCTCATCGGATTGCCCCTGGTTCTCCTGGCGGCACTGCTCCTGTCGCTCACCGGTTTGCTGAACTCGCCGGCCAAGGCCGCCGATACCGCCAGCGGACTGTCCGTGACGGAGACGGTTTCTGTGACTGTGCAGCCGGGGGAATCACTGTGGGCTATCGCCGGGACAGTCGACCCCACCAGGGATCCGCGCGATGTCATCGCGGACATCGTCCAGCTGAACGACCTCGAAAACGGCAAGGTCATGCCGGGGCAGCAGCTGTTTGTACCGTCCAAGTAAGGGCTGATTCGCCGGGCCTGATCCGTCACAGTTTCCCGGTCGCCGCCTCCGGCACTTAAACTGTCCAAGTGAGTGACCAGCTTGAGCGACTGAACCGACTGCCCCTGCGGACTAATCTGCGGGGGCTGACTCCCTACGGAGCGCCGCAGCTGGACGTACCCATCCTGCTCAACGTCAACGAGAACACCCATGGGGTCCCCGCCGATGTCAGGGCGGCAATTGCCGAGGCTGTGACAGAGGCGGCAGCAGGCCTCAACCGGTACCCTGACCGCGAATTCACCGGACTCAGGGAAGCGCTGGCGGAGTACCTCGGCCACGGACTCGGCGCCGAAAACATCTGGGCAGCCAATGGCTCCAACGAAGTCCTCCAGCAGATTCTCCAGGCATTCGGAGGCCCCGGCCGCAAGGCTCTGGGTTTCCCGCCCACGTACTCCATGTACCCACTGCTGGCCAGCGGAACGGACACCGAATATATCGTCGGCCAGCGCGCGGACGACTATGGCTTGAGCGCCGAGTCCGCCGCCCGCCAAGTCCGCGAGCTGCAGCCGAACGTCGTCTTCCTCTGCTCGCCCAATAACCCCACCGGAACTGGCCTGGGCCTGGATGTCGTGGAAGCCGTTTACGAGGCTGGCGAAGCCAGCCAGACCGTCGTGATCGTCGATGAGGCCTACCACGAGTTCGCCCACGACGGCACACCCAGCGCCCTCTCCTTGCTGCCGGGACGCGAACGTCTCATCGTCTCCCGGACCATGAGCAAGGCGTTTGCCCTTGCGGGCGCCCGGCTCGGATACATGGCAGCGGCACCTGAGGTAACGGACGCGCTGCGCCTTGTTCGCCTGCCGTACCACCTGTCCGCCATCACGCAGGCCACGGCCCTGGCGGCCCTCCACCACCGGGAGGCACTGATGGCCGACGTCGAGGACATCAAGCAGCAGCGCGACCGGATTGTCGCCGAACTCATCAGGATGGGCCTGCGGCCTGCCGCATCGGACTCCAACTACGTGTTCTTCGGGGGCCTCGACAACCCGCACGAGGTCTGGCAAGCATTGCTGGACTCCGGCGTGCTGGTCAGGGACGTCGGCATCCCCGGTCATTTGCGGGTCACTGCCGGCACTGAGACCGAAACCACAGCCTTCCTCGAGGCACTGGAGAACATCCTGGCCGGGCAGGCTGCTCTTCCGGCCTAAACTTGAGGGAAGACCCAGCAATGTCTGCACCCTCCTTCGTCAAAGGACATCTATCACTATGAGCGACACCGGAATCAAGGCTGCCGGGGCCCGGACCGCACGTCTCGAGCGTGCCACCAGCGAATCTTCCGTTCTGGTGGAGATCAACCTCGACGGCACCGGCGTGTCGGACATCAGCACGTCGGTCCCGTTCTACGACCACATGCTGACTGCGCTGTGCAAGCACTCCCTCATTGACATGACTGTGAAGGCAAGCGGCGACATCCACATCGATGTGCACCACACAGTTGAGGATGTGGCCATCACTTTCGGCGAAGTGCTACGGACCGCTCTCGGCAACAAGGCCGGTATCCGCCGCTTCGGGGAAGCCACCGTGCCGCTGGACGAAGCGCTTGCCCACGCCGTCGTCGATGTCTCCGGCCGGCCTTACCTGGTCCATGGCGGGGAACCCGCGGGCCAGGAGTATCACCTGATCGGCGGCCACTTCACCGGTTCGCTGACGCGCCACGTGTTCGAGGCCATCACACTGCACGCCGGCATCTGCCTGCACATGAACGTCATTGCCGGCCGCGACCCGCACCACATCGTCGAAGCCCAGTTCAAGGCCTTCGCCCGTGCGCTGCGCGCTGCCGTAGAACCCGACCCCCGCGTCGAAGGCATTCCGTCCACCAAGGGAGCACTGTGACCGGCAAACTGTTGCGGGAAGGTGCGATCATCGACCCCTCGGCCACCGTCAAGCCCCCGTCGCCGGAGGGTAAACCCACCGTGACAGTGCTCGACTACGGTTCGGGCAATGTTCGCTCCGCCGTCCGTGCGCTGGAGCGTGCGGGCGCCGAAGTCATCCTGAGTTCCAAGCCGGAGGACGTCCTCAATGCCGACGGACTGCTCGTTCCGGGGGTCGGCGCCTTTGAAACTGTGATGCGCGAACTGAAATCCGTGGACGCCATCAGGATGATCGGACGCCGCGTAGCCGGCGGCAGGCCCGTCCTCGGCATCTGCGTGGGACTTCAGGTGCTGTTCGAAGCCGGAGTGGAACACGGGACCGAAGCTGAAGGCATGGGGGAGTGGCCCGGCAAGGTGGAACTCCTTCCGGCGGACGTCGTTCCGCACATGGGATGGAACACCGTCAAGGTCCCGGAAGGCTCCAGGCTCTTCGAGGGCGTGGAAAATGAACGCTTTTATTTCGTGCACTCCTACGGCGTGCAGAACTGGGAATTCGACGTTGTCCAGCCGCGTATGGCCGCACCCCTCGTCACCTGGTCCGAGCACGGCGGACCCTTCATCGCCGCCGTGGAAAACGGGCCGCTCTGCGCCACCCAGTTCCACCCGGAAAAATCGGGGGACGCCGGCGCCCGGCTCCTCCGGAACTGGGTGAACGGCCTCCGCGGCCCGCACGGCCGCACCGCGACAGCGGAGGCAAGTGCGGCAGTGGACGCGGCGCCTGCGGCGGACGCCTAGATGTGGTCCATCGTCCTGATGGGCCTTGCCGGCCTCCTGGTCGGCGGCGCGCTGTCCTTCAGGCAGCAGACGAAGCCGCTCTGGACGCAGGTCGGGTTCTACGTGCTGGCAGGAATGTCGCTGCTGGCCGCCTACCTGCTCACTTTGCCAGGGGCCTGAAACCAGGTGCTTGCCGCACCTACCAAAACTCCCCAGGCGCTGCCTAAAACCGCGCCTTTCCGGAAACTGCGCTACACGAGAACTGAGGACCCGAAATGATCAGCCAAACCGATCTGCCGGCACTGGAACTGCTTCCTGCAGTGGACGTCGTGAACGGCCAGGCTGTGCGCCTGGTCCAGGGCGAGGCCGGCAGCGAGACAAGCTACGGCACGCCGCTGGAAGCAGCCCTCAACTGGCAGCAGCAGGGCGCCGAATGGGTGCATCTCGTGGACTTGGACGCTGCGTTCGGCCGCGGGTCCAACGCCGAACTCCTGCGCGAAGTGGTGGGCCGGCTTGATATCAAGGTGGAACTCTCCGGCGGCCTGCGCGACGACGAGTCGCTGGAAAAGGCCCTGGACCTGGGAGTGGCCCGGGTTAACCTCGGTACCGCAGCCCTGGAGAATCCCGACTGGACCGCGCGGGCCATCGAGCGCTTCGGAGACCGGATCGCCGTCGGGCTCGACGTCCGGGGGACCACGCTTTCCGGCCGCGGCTGGACTAAGGAAGGCGGGGACCTCTGGGACGTGCTGGGCCGTCTAGAGGAAGCCGGCTGTGCCCGTTACGTTGTCACCGACGTGACCAAGGACGGCACCCTGCAGGGCCCCAATGTTGAGCTGCTGCGGCAGATGGTGGAGAAGACGGGCAAGCCCGTGGTGGCTTCCGGCGGTATCTCCAGCCTGGATGACCTGAAGGTCCTGCGATCCCTCGTGCCGCTGGGCGTCGAGGGCGCAATCGTCGGCAAGGCCCTCTACGCAGGGGCCTTCACCCTGCCGGAGGCCCTCGACGTCGCCGGCCGGCGCTAGGCTGCCGCCATGGCCGGGCACGGGCTGACTTCCGGAGGGACGGGCGGATCGGGGGCGGACCAGCCGCAGCCCCGCCGGCTTCCGGGACACATCGAAGCTGCGCTTGCAGGCGCCGGCGGTGCCACCGATTCGGCCGGCCAGCCCTGGGCCGGGCGGAGCCTCGCCGGCGAAAACGCCGCCATCCACAACTTTGAGGACGACGACGGCTCGCCGGACAGTGGCTATCTCGCCGCAGTTGATCGGCTGCTCAGCGGTGAAGCCGACGAAGCAGCCGTTGTTGCATCGCTGGCGACCGCACGCGTTTTCGTTCCGGTCGTGGCCCAGCTGGCGGAAGAGGCCGAAGGCGTGGGCGGGCTGCACGCCGACAAACAGGCGGACATGGCACTCGTGACGCTGAAGGCGCCGGACGGGCGGCTTGCCATGCCGGTATTCAGCTCGTCGGCAGCGCTGGCGGCATGGCACCCCGAGGCGAGGCCCGTCGCGGTCTACGCAGCGAGGGCAGCGCTGTCGGCCGTGGCCGAGGGCGCGGAGCTGCTGGTCGTGGACCCGGGCTCGGAAGTGACGTTCGTGGTGAGGCGGCCCGCGGTCTGGTCCCTGGCCCGGCAACAGAAGTGGATTCCCGCGTACCGCGATGCTGAACTGGCGGACATGCTGGGTTCTGCGGCGGCAGACTTGCCGGCTGTCCGCCGCCTGGAGGTTCTTCCCGGGGGCGGCGTGGCAACGTCGACTGCCTCCGGCCGCCCCGTTTCGGGCGGCGGTCCGGGGCCCGAGGTGCGAGTGGTGCTTTACCTGGCGGGCGGACTGGATGCGGCCGGCGTCCAGTCGCTCGTTGCAGGGCTCCAGAATGAGTGGAGCCGGAATGTATTGTTTGGTGAGCGTGTTGACTCGATCGAAGTCAAGCTAAGGCGCGCCGCGGAGTAAACGGCGGTCCACCTGTGGTCCGTCCCTATGCTGCCCGGCGGCGGAACGAAGGACCCACCCGTGAATTTCACCCTGTACCGGGAGCTGCTGGCCATCAGGCCCATTCGCCGGCTCCTGGTGGTCGGCATGATTGCCCGCATACCCCATTCGGCCGCAGGCGTGCTGCTGACCCTGCACATAGTGCTGACCCTGGGACAGGGGTATGCAGCTGCGGGCACAGCAGCAGCCGTCATGACCATCGGCATTGCGGTAGGCGCCCCGTGGCGCGGCCGCCGGGTGGACACCGCGGGACTCCGGACAGCCCTCATCCCGTCGGTGGTTTCCGAGACGGTCATCTGGTCCGTCGTGCCGCACGTGTCCTATCAGTGGCTGCTGCCGCTGGTCTTTGTGGGAGGGCTGTTGACTCTGCCCATCTTCAGCGTGGTGCGCCAATCGCTGGGCGTGCTTGCCGACGGCGACCAGCGCAGGACCGCCTTCGCGCTCGACGCCATCACCACCGAGGTGGTCTTCATGATCGGGCCCGCTGCCGGAGCGATTGTGGCCACGAGCGGCCATTCGGTCCTCGGCCTGACGATCGTCGGTGTCTCCACCTCGCTGGCCGGGCTGTTTCTCATGTGGTTCAACCCGCCCACCCGCAGCGCGGCCCGCGATGAGGCATGCGAGGCGGACCAGCGGGAGGCTGCCGAGGTGGCGGTGGTGGCTGCCGCCCCGGCCCACGTCCAGGAGGCGGCCGCTGAGCTCGGCCCGGCAGCTGCGGGCAACAGACGGCGTGCCGGCCTCAGGCACAAGGTCGCCCACAATTTCAGGTGGTTCACCGTGGCTGTTGCGGCGGTGTTTACCGTCGCAGCCGGGGCGGGAATGGTGCTCAGCGGCACCGACGTGGGGATCGTGGCGGCTTTGGAGACCGGCGGGCACCAGGGCGAAATCGGGATCGTTTTCCTCTTCTGGTGCGCGGCGTCGGTCGTGGGCGGCGTCATCTATGGCGCCATGCACCGCCCGGTTTCGCCGTTCCTTCTGCTGCTGGGCATGGCGGCGCTGACCATTCCGATGGGCTTCGCCACCGACACGCTGACCCTGAGCCTGCTGTCGCTGCTGCCCGGTCTGTTGTGCGCCCCGGTACTGTCGGCGGCGTCGGAGAAGGTGGCGGACCTCGTGGACGAGGCCCGGCGGGGCGAGGCGATGGGCTGGTACGGCTCGGCGCTGACCGCCGGCGTGGCACTCGGTGCGCCCCTGGCCGGGGTGTTTATCGACGGCGTGGGCCCGTCCGGGGGTTTCGTCTCCGTGGGCGTGGCCGGCGTCGTGCTCTGCGCAGCCGGCATCGCCCTGCAGCACCGCCGACGCCGGCGGGCTGCGAGGGCGTAGGACCTACGACTTAAGACAGAACGACGGCGGGCCGACCTCAAAGGTCGGCCCGCCGTCGTCGTTACTTTCCTGTGGGCCGCGACATGTCCGCGCAGCCACGCGGCGGCTAAAGCCGGATGCCGGGCGTCAGTTCACCGCGCCGGTGTACTTTTCGCCAGGACCCTTGCCCGGGGGATCGGGAATGATCGACTCTTCCCGGAAGGCAAGCTGCAGTGAACGCAGTCCGTCGCGCAACGGCCCGGCATGCTGGGAGCCGATCTCCGGAGCGGCCGCCGTCACGAGTCCGGCGAGGGCAGTGATGAGCTTCCGGGCCTCGTCCAGGTCCTTGAGCTCTTCGGCGTTCTCTTCGGCTGCCAGGCCGAGCTTCACGGCTGCGGCACTCATAAGGTGCACGGCGGCTGTGGTGATGACCTCGATGGCGGGAACCTCAGAGATGTCCCGGATCTGCTGTGAGACATCAGCCTGCTCGCCGGGGGCCTGGTAAACGTGTGAATTACTGTCTGGAGTGCTCATACTGGTAAGCTTGTCACAGACCGACTGGATGTCGTTATTTTGCTGTGGATGAGTCCCACTTCCGCAATGTGCGGGGAGCGGGTAGTTTTCTGTAGAATTGATATTCAGTTTGCAAGCGGAGTTCTCTCCCACCCGCGTCGGCCGTTTTTCCTCGGATTCCAGAGGTAAGCAAGGTTGCCGGGTAATGGTCGGGCGTTTCCGGCGGGCACAGTCCTGTCGAAGCGTGCGCAGCCCACGGGCCTGCGCATCCGATCCTCGAGGCCTCTGATTGCTCCGGCAATTGGGGGCCTTCTCTATTTGCCGGTGGAATACTCACCACAAACACAGGAGCTTTAACATTAGCGAGCCAAGAATCAATGAGCGTATCCGCGTCCCTGAGGTGCGGCTGGTCGGCCCTGCCGGCGAACAGGTGGGAATCGTCCGTATTGAGGATGCTCTTCGCCTGGCTGCCGAGTCCGATCTTGATCTCGTTGAAGTTGCACCTCAGGCCAAGCCTCCGGTGTGCAAGCT
Organism: Arthrobacter sp. 05T444; assembly: GCF_056395905.1. NCBI lineage: Bacteria > Bacillati > Actinomycetota > Actinomycetes > Micrococcales > Micrococcaceae > Arthrobacter > Arthrobacter sp. 05T444. The sequence continues at coordinate 53,308 of NZ_JBFTKK010000002.1, read as the reverse complement.
GATGGACTTCGGCAAGTACAAGTACGAGGCCGCCGTCAAGGCCCGTGAGGCCCGCAAGAACCAGACCAATACGGTTCTTAAGGAAATCCGGTTCCGCCTGAAGATCGACACCCATGACTACGAGACCAAGCGCGGCCACGCCCTGCGCTTCCTCGGAGCCGGGGACAAGGTTAAGGCCATGATCCAGTTCCGCGGCCGCGAACAGCAGCGCCCTGAAATGGGCCTGCGCCTGCTCCAGCGCTTCGCCGAAGACGTCAACGAAGTTGGTGTGGTGGAGTCGAGCCCGCGCATCGATGGCCGCAACATGGTCATGGTGATCGGTCCGCTGAAGAACAAGGCTGAGGCCAAGGCTGAAGCCCGCCGCGCCACCCAGCGCGCCGAAGCCAAGGCCCAGAATGAAGCCAAGGCATCCGGCCGTATCGACGTCTCGGGCGACGACCAGGTACCACTGACGCAGTCACTCGCGGACCTGCTCCCGGAAGGCTTCCAGGTCAACACTGAAGCTGCTCCGGAAGCCCCGGCAGCAGCCGCTGCTCCGGAAGCCGCCGTCGAAGCGCCGACCACACAGACTCCGGCTGCCGAAGCGCCTACCGCGGAAGCTCCGATGCAGGAAGCGCCGAAGCAGGAAGCGCCCAAGGCTGCCGAGCCGAAGCGCGAGGCACCCAAGGTCGAAGCTCCCAAGGCTGCCGAGCCGAAGCGCGAGGCACCCAAGGCCGAAGCGCCCAAGGCTGCACCGGCGAAGGCGCCGGCACCGAAGGCTGCGGCACCCGCCGCGGCGAAGGTTTCCGAGGCCCCGGCCCCGGCCGCGCCCAAGCCTGCGGCTGTTCCTGCTCCACCGAAGCCGGTGGCCAGGCCTGCTGCGCCGAAGCCCGCTGCGCGACCTGCAGCACCCCGGGCCACGCCGAAGCCGGCAGGCAAGAAGACCACCTAGTTCACAGCTGCGGAAGGTACCGCCTTCAGGCAGTCAGCAACCAGCATGCCGCCCGCAGGGGCGGCTGCACGAAAGACTGCAGACATATAGTCTGCGGATACGTTAGGAGATCGGTTCCCATGCCGAAGATGAAGACCCACAGTGGTGCTAAGAAGCGCTTCAAGCTGACCGGCAGCGGCAAGCTGCGCCGCCAGCAGGCCAACCGCCGCCACTACCTCGAGCACAAGTCCTCCAGGCTGACCCGTCGCCTCGCCGGCGACAAGATCGTCTTCAAGGGCGACGCCAAGGTCATCCGGAAGATGCTCGGCATCTAATTTCCAAGCTCTCTGACTGACTGCCACCTGGCACCAGTCAACTAAATAAGCCTTCTCAGGCCGGCCGGGTTACCGGCAGTAGACGCTTGGGATAAGAATTCTGAAGGAGTACGCACGTGGCACGTGTGAAGAGGGCGGTAAACGCCCACAAGAAGCGCCGGGTTATCCTCGAACGCGCAAAGGGCTACCGTGGACAGCGTTCACGCCTGTACCGCAAGGCCAAAGAGCAGCTGCTGCACTCGTTTGTGTACAGCTACGGCGACCGCAAGAAGAAGAAGGGCGACTTCCGCCGTCTTTGGATCCAGCGCATCAACGCTGCATCCCGCGCCAACGGCCTGACCTACAACCGACTGATCCAGGGCCTGAAGGCCGCTGAGGTCGAGGTCGACCGCCGCATGCTGGCCGAGCTTGCCGTTTCCGACGCCAACGCCTTCGCTGCGCTGGTCCAGGTCGCCAAGGACTCGCTGCCTGCCGACACCTCCGCTCCCGCCGTCTCGGCTGAAGCCGCACCGGCTCCGAAGGCCAAGGCCACCAGGAAGCCCGCCGCCAAGAAGCCTGCTGCAGAGAAGCCGGCCGCTGACGAGGCCGCCGAGTAGTTCCCCCGTTCTGGTAGTTCGAGAACCTGCTGCGACAGCAACTAAGGTTCTTATATGAACGAAACCGGGCGCCCGCAAGACTTTCCACTCTCCAACCCCCGAGCTGATCGGGTCAGGGATGTGGCAAAGCTTGCAGGGCGCCCGGCCCGTTTAAAGCGCCGGCAGTTCCTGGCAGAGGGACCCCAGGCTGTCCGTGAGGCGTTGGTCCTGCACCGCAAGCGGACGGACGCGGGGGAGCCGGGCATCGTGAGCGAAGTATTTGCCAGCGAGGCATGCCTGGACCGTTACCCGGAGTTCGAGGAACTGGCTGCCGGAACCAGCGCCCGGCTGGCAACGGACGACGTTCTTGCCGCCATGGCGGATACCGTGAGCCCGCAGGGAATCATCGCTGTCTGCGATTTCGTCGACGTTCCGCTCGCAGATGCGCTGGACGCCCGGCCGAGGCTGATAGCCGTGCTGTGCCAGGTGCGGGACCCCGGCAACGCCGGCACCGTTCTGCGCGCTGCCGATGCCGCGGGCGCGGATGCTGTTGTGCTGACAGGCTCCAGTGTGGATATTTACAACCCGAAGGCCGTGCGCTCGACGGCAGGATCGCTGTTCCACCTGCCGGTGGTCCTCGGCGCCGACGTCGAAGACCTGGCGGCCCAGTGCAGGGCCCGGGGCATCGGGGTGCTGGCGGCCGATGGCTACGGCAAGCTTAATCTCGACCGTCTCCAGGACGAGAGTGCGGCGCGGCGGCTCGGTGGATCTACCGCCGGGTCGGCTTATGCCCTTGAAAGTCCCACTGCCTGGCTGTTCGGAAACGAGGCGCAGGGACTGTCTGAGAAGGAGCTCGCCCTGGCAGACCACCGGGTGGCAGTTCCCGTTTACGGCGCCGCCGAGAGCCTGAACCTGGGCACGGCCGCCACCGTCTGTCTCTATGCCAGTGCGAGGGCGCAGCAACCGGCCTAGGAGCTCGTAAAAGTCGGCATGAAAAAAGCGGGGGCCCACCAGATGGTGGGTCCCCGCATTTAGTTTTTCAGCAGGTCCGCGTCGAGGCGGGCCTTTTAAGGGGCTCGCGTGGTCCGGTTGCTGCGTCCGGTGATTGCCCCGTAGACGCCGGCGACGACCAGGCCGCCGATAATGGCGAGGATCCAGGTGCCGAGGTCGAAGAAGGCCAGGTCACCCTTGCCGAACAGAAGGCTGCCGATCCAGCCGCCAACGATGGCGCCAACGACGCCCAGAACCAGGCTGGTGACCCAGCCACCGCCGACCCTACCGGGCATGACGGCTTTCACAATTGCGCCTACGATCAGGCCGAGAATAATCCAAGCAAGAAAACCCATTGTCTCCTCCTTCATATTCGTCGGGATCGATTCTTATCAGTCCCGATATGGCTTCAAGCTAACACAGCGCGCGTTTATTTGTCAGCACGCTTAGTTTCGGGGTTTCCGTGGCGTGAACCCGCCACTGCTGGTGCACCGCCGTGGACCGTGCAGGTACGGTATTTACTAGACGGCCGCGGTTCGCGGCTGTATCCAATTCGTTGTAATTCCCACTTGAAGAGGTGAAGCTCCCTTGGCTGCAAATGGCGGTACCAAGGCGATCGTCGCGGCTCTGGCCGCAAACCTGACCATCGCTGTAATGAAGTTCGTCGCCTTCCTGCTGACGATGTCCTCCTCGATGCTTGCCGAAGCCATCCACTCGGTGGCTGACTCCGGCAACCAGCTGCTCCTGCTGGTAGGCGGAAAGCGCGCACAGAAGGAGGCAAGCCCGGAGCACCCGTTCGGCTATGGCCGCGAACGCTACATTTACGCCTTTATCGTCTCAATTGTGCTGTTCAGCGTGGGCGGTTTGTTCGCGCTGTTTGAGGCCTGGGAAAAGATCCAGGACCCGCACGCCATTGAGGGTGACTTCTGGTGGGTACCGCTGGCCGTACTGGTAGGTGCCATCGTCGCGGAGTCCTTTAGCTTCAGGACCGCCATCATCGAATCGAACCACGTTCGGGGCCAGCAGAGCTGGGCAAAGTTCATCCGGAACGCCAAGCAGCCGGAACTTCCGGTCATCCTCCTGGAGGACTTCGGGGCCCTGCTGGGGCTCGTGTTCGCACTGCTCGGTGTGGGACTCACCTTGCTGACAGGAGACGGCATCTGGGACGCGCTGGGAACAGGGATGATCGGCCTGCTGCTCGTGGCGATCGCCGTCGTCCTCGCCGTGGAGACCAAATCGCTGCTCCTGGGGGAATCGGCCACCAAGGCAGATGTTGCCAAGATCAGGGACGCCATTGAGTCGGACGGTACCGGAATCATCCATCTGAAGACCATGCACCTTGGGCCGGAAGAGCTCCTGGTGGCTGCCAAGATCACCATCGGCGCGGCCGATTCCGGACTGGAAATTGCCCGGCTTATCGACGCCGCGGAGGACAGGATCCGCACCGCAGTGCCGATTGCCCGGGTCATCTATCTCGAACCTGACGTGCACCGTGCTGACGTACCAAGCGGGCAGGCGTTCGCGGGGGAGCAGGGGGCCTGACCGGCCCCGGGCAGCCGGGGCCGCTGGCGCTGTGACCTGAGGGTTCGCTGTGACTTGAGGGTTACGGTGCCAGCGGTCTCTTGCGTTCCAGCATGCCGCTGAGGACGGCGACGCCCAGGCCCAGAACCGCCAGTACCGCACCCACCAGGGCGGGGGCCACGTAGCCCCAGCCCCAGGCGATGACCAGTCCGCCGAGGAAGGCGCCCAGGGCGTTGGCCACGTTCAGTGCCGCGTGGTTGAGCGAGGAGGCCAGCGACGGCGCATCCGGGGATGCGTCGAGCAAACGCGTCTGCAGCGCCGGAACCAGCATTGAACCGGCCGCCCCGACGACGAAGACCATGACGAACGCGGACCAGGACCAGTGAACGGCGATGGCGTACACCACCAGCGCAACGGCGATGGCGGGCAGGACGCGGTAAATGGTTCCCATCACGGACTTGTCCGCGATCCTGCCGCCCACGATGTTGCCGGCAACCATCCCAAGCCCATAAAGGGCCACCACCAGGGGAAGCCATGCAGATGGGATGCCGGCGACCGACGTCATGGTGTGAGCGATGTAGGTGTACGTTGCGAAGAAGCCGCCGAACCCAACGATTCCAATCATGATGGCAAGCCAGACCTGTGCGCGCTTCAGTGCGCCGAGTTCACGCCGGATGCTCGCGTCGGCGTGCGCCTTCTGGAACGGGACGAACCTCCAGATGAGGGCCAGGGTCACCAGACCGAGCGCGCCGACCAAGACAAAGAGCAGCCGCCAGCCGAAAGTCTGGCCGAGCCACGTGGCGAAGGGTACGCCGATGACATTGGAAACCGTCAGGCCGGCCATGACCATGGAAATGGCCCACCCCCGCTTCGTCGGCGCCACGAGGGAGGCTGCGATGACCGCTGCCACTCCGAAGAAAGCCCCGTGCGGCAGTCCGGCGGCGAACCGCGAAACCAGCATGCTCCCGTAGTCGGGTGCGACGTAAGAGGTCAGATTGGCGATGCTGAAGAACAGCATGAGGCCGAGGGCAAGGTACTTGCGTGGCAGCTTCGCTCCGACGGCGGCCAGCACCGGAGCGCCGATGACAACGCCAAGAGCATAGGCGGAGATCAGGTGGCCCGCCTCGGGGGTGCTGATGTTGAGTCCAAGCTCCACCTCTTTGAGGAGCCCCATCATGGCGAATTCGGTGACGCCGATACCGAAGCCGCCCATGGCCAGGGCCAGGATCGCGAGTCCGAGGTGGGTGCCGGCGGCTTTGGAAGTGCCGGGGGCTTGAACAGTAGAAGTCATGAGCCTGCTTTTCGGAGCGGAAGTGTGGAGACGGCCTCTGGGGCTGATGGACACCAGGGCAAGTTAAATCTGATTTATAGAACGTCGCGGGGCTGAAGGGTATTCCCTGCAGATACACGGGATCGGGGTTCCCGCGCTGGGGGCCCTACCCATTCTGCCCCATAGACTGGGGCGGTGACTGAACTGACCAACACTGAACTGATCAACGTTGTGGGCGGCGCCGTGCTCGATTCGCTGGCTGAGCCCGCGCGGCTGCTCGTGGCCCGGCGCACGGCACCGCCGCAGTTCGCCGGCATGTGGGAATTCCCCGGCGGCAAGGTGGAGGCGGGCGAGGCCCCTAAAGATGCCCTGCACCGGGAGTTGCGGGAGGAACTCGGGATCGCCGTCATCCTCGGCGCCGAATTGGAAGCACCGGAGAGCTCAGGCTGGCCCCTCAACGAACGCGCGTCGATGCGCGTATGGTTCGCCGAGGTAGCCGACGGCGACCCCCGGCCCCTCGAGGACCACGATGAACTCCGGTGGGTCAGCATTCAGGACCGTGACGAAGCTCTCCACCTTCCCTGGATCCCCGCCGACCTTCCGATTGTCAGGGCACTGCTGACCGCGCTGGGCGCGCCGCTGCCTGCGGGGGCCGCCCCCCGCGCGTAAGAGTCACGCCGGGTAGGAAGGTGCCAAATCAGTCTGCTCTGTCAGAGGGCGTTCAGAAAAGTGTCGGCTGTGGTGCGGCCGCCGCTCCGCTGGGGTGGCCGGCACGCGCCGCGGGCAGGCTGCCCTCCGGGTACGCCGCTTCCTCCCCGCGGGGGTCATCGACGTCGCGGTGGCTGAACCCCTGTGAGCCCGAAAAACCGTGCCGCGCCTTGAAGAAGCGAATTCTGCCGGCGAGCCAGGTCCGGTATTCCTTGGAAGCGTACGAGCCCGTGCCGTAAAGCCTGCGGTACCGTCCGGCAAGTTCCGGGTGCCGGGCGGCGATCCATTGCATGAACCATTCGCGGGTGCCGGGCTTGAGGTAAAGCGCCCCGGCAGTGACTCCGGTGGCTCCGGCAGCGGCCAGCGAGCTGAAAAGTGAGTCCAGCGCTTCGTCGCTGTCCGACAGCCAGGGCAGGATGGGCATGGCCATCACTCCGCAGGGGAGCCCGGCTTCGCGCAGCCTTGAAATGAGCTTGAGCCGGGCCCGCGGACCGGGCGTTCCGGGCTCAACGGCCTCGGAAAGCTGTTCATCCGTCATGGCGAGCGAGATTCCGATCCCCACGGGGACCTGCGTGGCGGCATGTTTCAGCAGGGGGATGTCCCTGGCAAGCAGGGTCCCTTTGGTGAGGATGGACAGGGGTGTGCCCGAGTCCGCCAGCGCGCTGATGATTCCGGGCATCAGCCGGTAACGGCCTTCGGCACGCTGGTAGGGATCGGTATTGGTGCCGAGCGCAACCTGCTGGCGTCCCCAGGACGGCTTGGCCAACTCCTTGCGCAGGACGTCCGCGGCGTTGATTTTCACCACCACCTGGCTGTCGAAGTCGAGCCCGGCATCGAAGTCAAGATAGGTGTGGCTCTTGCGGGCGAAGCAGTAGACGCACGCGTGGCTGCATCCGCGGTAGGGGTTGACGGTCCACTCAAAGGGCATCCGTGAACCGGCAGCCACCTTGTTGAGCACCGATTTGGCAGTGACCTCGTGGAAGGTGACCCCGGCAAATTCAGGGGTGGAGACGGAACGCACAAGCCCGGCCAGGGGCAGCAGCGGCACTGCGGCTGGGGCGGCCGCGGTTAGGCTGTTTGCGCCTTGCTCTCCAGGTGCCGGATTAAGTGCTTGTGCGTCCCATCTCATGATCTCAATTCGAAGGTATGTTCTAATCAATGTCAAGGCCCGGCGTCGGTGTTTCGCCCGGCCGCTACGCTTGCTTCATGATCCTCCTCACCGGATTTGAACCGTTCGGCGGCCAGTCTTCCAACCCGTCATGGGCAGCAGCACTCCACGCGCGGGAACTGCTCCGCAGCGAAGGCCTGGCCGTCAGGGCGGTTGAACTGCCCTGCATCTTCGGTGCAGCCGGTGCCGTCCTCCGCGATGCCCTGGACGAACTGGAGCCGGAACTCGTGGTGTGCATCGGTCAGGCGGGAGGCCGTGACCGTGTGTCGCTGGAGCGAGTCGCCATCAACTGCGATGACGCCCCGATTCCCGACAATGCCGGGAACCAGCCGCTCGACAGCGAAGTGGTGCAGGGCGGGCCGGCCGCGTACTTCAGCTCACTGCCGGTGAAGGCAGCCCTCCGTGCCGTGACTCTGGCCGGCATCCCCGCAGAGATCTCGCAGACGGCAGGGACATATGTCTGCAACCACATCTTCTACACCCTGATGCACGAGCTCGCGTCCCGGGCGGATGTGCGGGGCGGGTTCGTCCATGTCCCGTTCGAGCCCGGGCAGCTGCCGGAGGGGAGCGCAGCCCCCTCTCTGGCCGTGACGTTGATGGCCGAGGCGATCGCCGCCGTCGTCCGCACTGCACTGGCGACCACGGCGGACCTCAAACTGTCCGCCGGTACCGTCCACTAGCCGGTTGCGCGGAGTTCCCAGACGACGCCCACCGTCGCGGAGACGCTCGACTGGCCGGCTTCGATCCCCACGGCATCAGCGGATACGGCCCGCTGCATTTTCGCTACCGGAATGGGCACGGCGGCGCCGGGCTGCTGGGTAACCGAGGCCACCGGGCCCAGTTCGGCGCCAGCCAGTGCGGCGAACTGCGTGGCAGTGGCGAGGGCATCCTGCCAGGCTGCCTCCCGAGCCCGTGACATCACGGCGGCGGGATCGGCAAAACCGAGATCCAGCCCGCCCCGCCGCGGCATAGGCGGCCCCCACGTCCTCCCGGCGGCACTCCACGCCAAGGGAAACGGTCAGCAGGTCCGGCACGGCTTCCGCGGTTCCGGCCCCGGTCACAGAGATGGTCCTCGGAATTTCCGTCATGTCACGCCTCGATTCCGTTCGGGGGAAGCTTTGCCCGTTCCGCGTTTTCCGGTCTCCGCATATCCGCCTGCTTCCAGGCCCGCCAGGCGTTCAAAGACGTTGGCGGACCCCGGGTTGCCTGTCCGCAGCCGGGACCACCCCGCGGCGATGAAGTACAGCGGCAGGAACGGCAGGCCCAGGCAGGCGTATTGGCTGCTGTGCCGTTCCTCGTGTCCCAGCAGCACAGGATTGGCCAGGGCTTCCTCCGCTCCGGCCCGGAAGATGACCACGTTGCCGACCGTGAAGGCCTGCGCGAAGGGAAGACGCCAGCGGTAGCCGGCGGCAATCACCAGACCGCGGGGGCCGCCAACCGTTTCGGTGCCTGCCAGTCTGGCCAGCAGGAGTCCCAGGGTTGTGGAGGCGTTGAGCACGTTCGCAAGTTGGCGCAACCGCTGTGCGGGGGTCATCCTGCCATGGTAGCGGCAGCCATATTCGCTGCACACTGCGGCGACGCGCGCCCTGCCGTTCGGGCAGCCGGGCCCCGTCAATTAGACTGGGAACAGTGCCTGCCGGCCAAACTCCGGCGAGCCTGCCCTTGTCTTTGGATGATGTCATTGGATGACTCCATCCAATGACATGCCAGTGACGGACGCGCTGCCGGGGAACCGGCACAGCAGCCCCGGCCATTGGCATCACCCGACTCGTAGCTAAGAACAGTAGATGACTGAAACTTTGCCGGGCGCTGCCGCCCCGAACCCTCTGGATGAAGCCGCCATCACCGCCGCCGTCGACCAGGCAATCGCCGCGATTGCCGGTGCCTCCACGCTCGATGAACTCAAGGCTGTCCGTTTGGCCCACACCGGCGAGAAATCGCAGCTGAGCCTGGCCAACCGTGAGATCGGGCGCCTTCCCAAAGACCAGAAGGCTGTCGCCGGCAAGCTCATGGGTTCCTCCCGCGGACGCGTCAACAAGGCGCTCGCCGACCGCACCGTCGAGCTCGAAGCCGAGAACGACGCCCGCATCCTGGTTGAGGAAACCGTGGATGTCACCGCTGCTCCGCGACGCCGCCGTGCCGGGGCGCGCCACCCGCTCTCCACGCTGCAGGACCGCGTGGCGGACATCTTCGTGGGCATGGGCTGGGAAATCGCCGAGGGCCCGGAAGTCGAATCCGAATGGTTCAACTTCGATGCCCTGAACTTCAAGCCGGACCACCCGGCCCGCGAAATGCAGGACACCTTCTTCGTGGAACCACCGGAAGCGCACCTCCTCATGCGCACCCACACCTCCCCGGTGCAGGTCCGCTCCATGCTGGAACGCGAGGTTCCCATCTACGTGCTGTGCCCCGGCAAGGTGTTCCGCACCGACGAACTGGACGCCACGCACACGCCGGTGTTCCACCAGTTCGAAGGCCTGGCCATCGACAAGAAACTCAGCATGGCGGACCTTCGCGGAACGCTGGAGCACTTCGCCCGGCAGATGTTCGGTGACGAGGCCCAAATCCGGCTGCGTCCCAACTACTTCCCGTTCACCGAGCCGTCCGCCGAGCTGGACATCTGGCACCCGGGCGCCAAGGGCGGTCCGCGCTGGATCGAATGGGGCGGCTGCGGCATGGTCAACCCCCATGTTCTCCGGGCTGCCGGCATCGACCCCGACACCTATTCAGGATTTGCCTTCGGCATGGGCATCGAGCGCACCCTCATGTTCCGCAACGAGGTCGGCGACATGCGCGACATGATCGAAGGCGATGTACGTTTCAGCGAGCACTTCGGGATGGAGATCTAACAGTGCGTATCCCACTTTCCTGGCTGCGTGAATTCGCGCAGGTACCGGCCGGAGCAACGGCCGAAGACGTCATGGCCGAGCTCGTCAAGGTCGGCTTTGAAGAAGAAGCGGTCCACCGTCCCACGGACGGCCTTAAGGGCCCCGTCGTGGTGGGCCAGGTCCTGAGCCTGGTCAAGGAACCGCAGACCAACGGCAAGACCATCAACTGGTGCCAGGTCCGCGTGGTCCCCGAAGGCCAAGAGCAGACCCTCACCGGCAAGGGCATCGATCCCTCCGGTGTCCAGGGCATCATCTGCGGAGCCCACAACTTCGTCGAAGGGGACAAGGTGGTAGTCACCCTCCCCGGTGCCGTGCTGCCCGGCGACTTCCACATCTCGGCACGGAAAACCTACGGGCACCTCTCCGCGGGCATGATCGCCTCCGTACGCGAACTGGGCATCGGTGAAGACCACGATGGCATCCTGGTGCTGTCGAGGATCGGCCTGGACCCGGAAATCGGTACCGACGCCATGGAGCTCCTGGGGCTCTACGACGAAGCCGCCGAGATCAACGTCACCCCTGACCGTGGCTACGCGTTCTCGATCCGCGGTGTGGCCCGGGAATACGCCCACGCCACCGGAACGTCCTTCACGGACCCCGCGTCCAAGGTGTCGGCCCCGGCGGAATTGGCCGGCGGCCACGGCGTCAAGCTCAACGACGACGCGCCCATCTACGGCAAGCCCGGCTGTGACCGCTTCGTGGCCCGGACCGTCCGCGGAGTCGACGCCACAAGACCGACACCCCAGTGGATGGTTTCACGGCTGCGTCTTGCCGGTATCCGCTCCATCTCCCTTCCCGTGGACATCTCGAACTACGTCATGCTGGAGCTCGGCCAGCCCACGCACTGCTACGACCTGGACAAGCTGTCCGGCGACATCGTGGTCCGCCGTGCCGTGGCGGGGGAGAAGATCACCACCCTGGATGACAAGGAACGGACGCTCGACGTCGAGGATCTCCTCATCACGGACGGCTCCGGGGCGATCGGCATCGCCGGCGTCATGGGCGGCGCGGCCACTGAGGTGTCCGACTCCACCACCAACGTGCTGGTCGAGGCGGCCCACTTCGATGAGGTTTCCATCGCACGCTCCCGCCGCCGGCACAAGCTGCCGTCCGAAGCGTCAAAGCGATTTGAACGCGGCGTGGACTGGCAGGTAGCGAACATTGCCGCCCAGCGCGTTGTGGACCTTATGGTGGAACTCGCCGGGGGCGTCGCTGACGAGGCGGGCACCGACGTCGGGACCGCACCGGACGCCGTGACCATCGCCCTGCCGGCGGGCTTCGCCGCCGCACGGATCGGCATCGACTTCACTGAAGAGCAGATTGTCACCTCCCTTGAGGATCTCGGCGCCGTGGTGGAAAAGGCCGACGGCGGCTGGACGGTTTCGGCGCCCAGCTGGCGGAACGACCTCGAAACCAAGGAAGACCTGTCCGAGGAAATCGCCCGCCTGGTGGGATACGACCAGATCCCGGCGACCCTTCCGGTCGCTCCTCCGGGACGCGGGCTGACCCGCGTGCAGCAGCAGCGGCGGCGACTGATCCAGGCCCTCGCCGACGCCGGGCTTACCGAGGTCCTGGCCTACCCATTCGTGTCGAAGGCTGCCAACGACACCTTCGGCGTGGCCGAAGCCGGCGCGGTCCGCACGGCGGTCAAGCTGGCCAACCCCATCAGCGAGGAACACGGCTACCTGCGGACCTCGGTCCTGCCCGGACTCATCGAGGTAGCCAAGCGCAACCACTCGCGCGGCTTCCGCGACCTGGCGCTCTTCGAGGCAGGCCTTGTCTTCCTGCCCGGCGACACCGTGGGAACGTCCTCCATCCCGCCGCTGGGCGTCAAGCCCTCCGATGAGGTGCTGGATGCCCTGTACGACGGCGTGCCGGACCAGCCGTTGCACGTCGCCGCGGTCCTGACCGGCCACGACTCACCCGCCGCTGCGGGTCACTCGCCCAGGGCGTGGGACTGGGCTGATGCGCTGGACATCGCCCGCTTGGCTGGCGACATTCTGGGTGTTGAGCTGGTTGTGGGCCAGGGCGATCACCAGGCGTTCCATCCGGGCCGGACCGGGCAGCTTTCGCTGCGCACCGGCGAGGTTGTGGGCTACGCGGGGGAGCTGCACCCGAAGCTCCTTGCCGCCCACGACATGCCGGCCCGTTCCGCGGCACTTGAGATCAATGCCGACGCCCTGTTCGAGGCGGCTGCCGATGTCATCGTGGCACGCCATATCTCCACCTTCCCCGTGGCCACCCAGGACGTGGCACTTGTTGTGCCGCAGGAAATTCCTGCAGATGACGTCCTGGCCGCGCTGCGGGAAGGAGCGGGCGAACTCCTGGAGGACGTCGCGCTGTTCGACGTGTACGCCGGCAAGGGGATCGAGGAAGGCAAGAAGTCGCTGGCCTTCGGTCTCCGCTTCCGTGCCAATGACCGGACGCTGACCGCCGATGAAGCCTCTGCCGCACGCGAGAGTGCGGTCGCGGTTGCCGCCGCGCGGTTTGGCGCCGTGCAGCGTTAGCCGGGGGACGAGTCGACTGGGCACCAGTTTGGGAACAACGCGAAGGACCACGCCCTCCGGCGTGGTCTTTCGCGCTTCCCCGGACGGTCCCGCCGACGAATCGCTGCTTGACCCTCCCGAGCTGGAACGCGCAGCCGCCATGGAGCCCGGCCTGCGCCGGGCTTTTGTGTCCGGTCGGCTGGCGCAGCGGGAGTTGGCCGCCGATTTGCTGGGGACCCCCGCCCGGGACCTGACCTGCGACTACAGCTGTCCGAGGTGCGGCAGCGGCCCGGGCCTATCGCACGGCCGGCCGGGATATTCGCGGGCGGGCGTGGGGCTTCCGTTGCTCCTCAGCCTGTCCAGGGCGGCGGGCTGGACGCTCGTGGGTGCTGTCCTGGAGCCGCAGCCCGGAACCAGGCTGGGCATCGACATTGAGGATCCCCGCGGCACCGACTTTTCGGGTTTCGAAGCTGTAGCGCTGACGGAGTCGGAGCGCGCGGCCGTAACGGGGCTGCGGGACACTGAACTGCTTCAGGCCCGCGCCCGGCTCTGGGCGCGGAAAGAGGCGTGGCTCAAGATGACCGGCGAGGGGCTGACCGTGCAGCCAGGAACGGTAGAAGCACTGGGGCATCCGGAAATTTCCGATGTCGACGCCGCGGCGGCCGGCCTGCCGGCCTGGCTCGTGGCTGCAGTGGCACTGGGCTGACCGGGCACCGGACAGCCGGGCCCGTTAGGCGCCGGGCAACGCCGGAAGTGCCTCCTCGAACAGCCACGGGTGCAGCAGGGACTCCGAGTCCAGGCCCGTCACCCGGTCCGCAGCCAGAATGAACTCGGCTGTGGATACTGAGGCATGGACTCTGCTCCGGGTCCAGTCCTGCAGCAGCGCGAAGAATGCCAGATCACCGCACCGCCGGCGGAGTGCGTGCAGGGCCAGTGCGCCGCGCTTGTACACCCTGTCGTCGAACATCAGTTCGGGACCAGGGTCTCCTACGAGGATGTCCTGGATGCCGGAGTCGAGTTTTCGCCACGCTGCCGCGGCCCTCTCCTGCACGGGCATGATGCCGGCTTCCTCGGACCAGATCCATTCCGCGTAGCAGGCGAAGCCCTCATGCAGCCAGATATCGCTCCAGATGCTGAGGGTCAGGGAGTTGCCGAACCACTGGTGCGCAAGTTCGTGCGCGATGAGCCGCTGCGACTCCCAATCCGCGGCCAGGTGGTTGCGGCCAAGGATCGAAAGCGACTGGGCCTCAAGGGGAATCTCGAGGTCGTCGTCGGTCACCACCACGGTGTACTCCCGGAAGGGATACGGTCCAAAGCAGCCGATGAACGCGCGCATCATGTCCGGCTGGCGGGTCAGTGCGGCCCTCGCGGAACCGGCAAACGAGGCGGGCACGGCGATGTGCTGCGCCACTCCGCCTTCGTCGGGCAGCGTCAACAGTTCATACCGGCCGATCTGCACAGTGGCCAGGTAGGTCGCCATCGGCTCCGCCTGTTCATAGACCCAGGTCTGCCTGCTCGACCGGCTGGTATGTCCCACCAACAGGCCGTTGCACACGGCACGGTAACCGGCGTCGGTGGTGACGGAGATACGGTAGCTTGCCTTATTCCGCGGATGGTCGTTGCACGGAAACCAGGACGGTGCCCCGTTGGGCTGGCCCGCAACGAGCACTCCGTCCGTGAGCTCCTCCCACCCCACTTCTCCCCAGAGGCCCTTGCGCGGCTCCGGATTACCGGTATAGCGGATGTCCAGGGTGAATTCCGCTCCAGGGTCCAGGGGCTGCTCGCAGTGAACCACCAACTGCTCCGCCCGCTGGGTGAATCTCCTGACACGGGACCCGTCCAACTGGATCTTCAAGGCACGGAGGCCGGTCATGTCCAGCACCACTGCGGAGATGCGGCGTGCGGCAACCGCCCGCACCACCGCCCGGCCGTTGAGCCTGTTGCTGGCCAGTTTGTAGTCCAGCTCCAGTTCATAGCGCAGGACCCGATAAGCATCGGTTCCGTGCCCGGGAACGTAGGGATCGGCGGTGCCGGCCGGACCCGGCACAGGCAGCACAGCAGCGGGGCCGGGGGAATCTGGAGAACTCATCAGGCGTGTGCCTCAATCAGGTTTGTCGGGCGGATCGGTTGGTCTTCTGCGGGCAGTTACTTCAGGCGGGGAGCCGGAACTCCCGGGCCCGTCCAGGGGCTGACCGGGTTGCCCATCCAGTAAGTTGCGGCCGGGACCGTCTCGCCGCGCATTACCAGGGATGCCGGGCCCACGGTCCCACCCTTGCCGATCCGCGCCTGCGGCAGGATGACGCCGTGCGGTCCCATGGTGGCCCCGTCTTCGAGCGTAACAGTGTCGATGCTCATGATGCGGTCGTGGAAGAGGTGCGTCTGGACCACACAGCCGCGGTTAACTGTTGAGCTGTCACCCAGGGTGACGAGGTCAGCTTCAGGCAGCCAATAGCTCTCGCACCAGGCGCCGCGGCCGATTTTTGCGCCCAGGCCGCGGAGCCACCACACCAGTGCAGGTGTTCCCGTGGCTGCCCGGGCGAACCACGGCGCGGTGACCATCTCGATGAAGGTGTCCACCACCTCGTTGCGCCAAATGAACGAGCTCCATAAGAGATGTTCGCCCGGTTTGATTCTTCCGACCAGGAGCCATTTGGCAGCCACGGCGCTGCCTGCGGCTATCCCACCGGCAGCCAAAAGCACCAGCCCGCCGAGCGCGGCGGCCGCCGCGTAGCCCCAGAGGGCCGCGAGCCAATCGAACGTCACCATGACCCCCATGGCCAGGGCGACGGTCAGCATCACGGGCACGAAGCGGCACGACTCCCACAGCGTCCGGGCCACCTTCAGCCTTGCGGGCGGCTGGAACGTCCGGGTGCTGTCCGACGCCACCGCTGTCCGCCGAAGCCTGACCGGAGGGCTGCCGAGCCAGGACGTACCGGACTTCGCCTTGTTGGGCGTTGCCGACAGGACTGCCACCAGGGAGTTCTTCGGCACGTTGCGCCCGGCCGCCGTCATTCCCGAGTTGCCAAGGAAGGAGCGTTTGCCGATTTTGGCAGGGGCGATCCGGATCCAGCCACCGCCCAGCTCATAGGAGGCCACCATGGTGTCGTCCGCAAGGAAGGCGCCCTCGCCCACGGTCGTCATTTTGGGCAGCAGGAGGACAGTGGAAGCCTCAACGTTCTTGCCGACCTTGGCGCCCAGCAGTCTCAGCCAGACAGGCGTGAAGAGGCTCGCATAGATCGGGAAGAGGAGGTCACGGGCCATGTCCAGGACCCGCTCCGTGGCCCAGACCTGCCAGCCGATGCGGCTGCGAACGCGGTAGTAGCCTTCCGCAAGGCCCGTGCCCAGCAGCCTCGTGGCTGCCAGGATCAGGAGCAGGTTCGTCAGGAACCAGGTGAGGGCAGCCAGCGGTAGCGCGGCCAGAAGCTGGGGCCAGGCACCGATCAGGGTGTCGCTTCCCCTGATGAACAGGAACACCACCAGCGCTGCGCATGCAGCTGAAGCGTACGGAATCATGGCCAGGACCGCCGAGGCCGCGGCGAAAGCGGCAAACCACAGCCTGCCGATCAGGGAGCTGGCAGGCTGGGCAGCGGGCCAGCCCTGTTTGGCCTTGCCGCGGCGCTCAGCGGGCGATCCCGCCACGACCTGGCCCGCTTTGACCTTCCCCAGAACGGCCGAGCCCGGTTCCACCTGGCCTCTGGCACCGATACTGGTCCCGGGCATGAGTGTGCTGCGGGCACCGACGGAAGCCTCTGCTCCCACGTGGACCCGGCCGATGTGCACGACGTCACCGTCGATCCACCACCCGGACAAGTCCACCTCGGGCTCGATGTTGCTGCCGTTGCCCAGTGAGAGGAAGCCGGTCACCGGGGGCAGGGAGTGCAGGTGGACGTTGACCCCTATCTTTGCCCCCAGCGCCCGTGCGTAATAGGGCACCCACGGAGCGCTGGCCAGGCTGATGGCGCTGGAGAGATCCTGGATCTGCTCGGCCAGCCAAAGCCGCAGGTGAACCCGTCCGGAGCGCGGATAGGTTCCGGGTGTCACGTTCCACAGCAGGAGGCGCGCAGCGGCAACCGCGATGGCCATCCGCCCCGCAGGACTGACAAAGACCAGCCACGACGCCGCAACCCACCACCAGGAAAGGACCGGGGCAGCCGAGAAGCCGGCGAAGGCCGACAGCAGGTTGTTCGCGGCCATCAGGTATGTCAGCCAGCGCATGCCCACGAGAATGTGCAGCGGGATGCCCATGAGGGTCTGGAACACCTGTGACTTGAGGGCGGTGGGCCGCACCGGCCGCTCCGGGGCGGGCCCGGCGGCCATGCCGTCCGGCAGCGACTGGCGTGCGGTGTCAATCAGGGCGCCGACGCGCGGGGTGGCATAGATGTCCGCCACAGTGATGGTGGGGTAGCGGACACGGAGCGCCGAGACGAGCTGGGCTGCGGCCAACGATCCGCCGCCGTGGGCGAAGAAGTCCGCGTCAAGACTCGCCACCCTGCTTCCCAGGACTGCCGCCCATTGCTCCACAATCCACTGTGCGTCGTGCGGGAGGTTCAGCGGGGCGGCAGCGTCGTCCGCGCCGCCGGCCCCCGGCAAGGGCCACGGAAGCGCATGCCGGTCCACCTTCCCGCTGGTTTTGGTCGGCAGGCTGCCGACGACGGTCAGCAGCGGGATCAACGGCGCGGGGAGAACCGCAAGCAGCAGCTTTCGGGCCGCCGCGAGGTCAAGGACAGCATCACCGGAGGGGGCGAGATATCCCACCAGGACCTGGTTGCCGGCCGCCGTCGTGCGTACCGCGGCAGCGGCGCCCGCCACGTCCGGAAGCGACTGGAGCGCAGCGTCGATCTCGCCGAGCTCGATCCTGCGGCCGCCGAGCTTGACCTGTTCATCGGCCCGTCCGATAAAGATCAGGCCCGCACGTTCGTAGCGGACCAGGTCGCCTGAGCGGTAGGCGCGGTCCCACCCCAGTGCCGGCATGGGTGCATATTTTTCCGCGTCCTTCAGAGGATCGAGGTAGCGGGCCAGGCCCACGCCCCCGATGATGAGTTCACCGATTTCCCCTTCGGCGACGGGAACGTCGTCGGAAGCGACCACGGCGAGGTCCCAGCCGTCGAGAGGCAACCCGATCCTGACCGGACCGGTGCCGCCAAGGGGAGCAGCGCAGGCCACCACCGTCGCTTCGGTCGGCCCGTAGGTGTTCCACACCTCGCGGCCTTCCACGGCCAGGCGTTCAGCCAGTTCAGGCGGGCAAGCCTCCCCGCCGAAGATCAGCAGCCGCACATTCTCGAGTGCCTCCGCAGGCCACAATGCCGCGAGCGTGGGGACGGTGGAGACAACAGTGATGCCGTGGCTGATCAGCCACGGCCCGAGGTCCATGCCCGTGCGGACAAGTGCCCGGGGAGCCGGCACCAGGCAGGCTCCGTGGCGCCAGGCCAGCCACATCTCTTCGCACGAGGCGTCGAAGGCCACGGACAGCCCCGCGAGGACACGGTCCTGCGGCCCCACGGGCTCATCGCGCAGGAAAATCCTCGACTCGGCGTCGACGAAGGCCGCCGACGACCGGTGGCGGACGGCCACGCCCTTCGGCGTCCCCGTGGAACCTGACGTGAAGATGACCCAGGCGTCGTCGTCGGGAGTTGCCGTCCGGGGCTGGGGAAAAGGCCGGGGACGCTTCTGGTCGGTGACAATATCGCCGTTGGCCCGCACGATCCCGGCCACCCGGGCCTCGCCAAAGACCAGTTTGGCGCGCTCGTCCGGATCGTCGGCGTCGACCGGAACGTAGGCCGCCCCGATGAGCATGACCGCAAGGATGGAAATGTAGAGCTCGTTGGTGCCGGACGGGATTCGGACGCCGATCCTGTCACCTGCGCCCAGGCCGGCCGAATGAAGCCGGCGGGCGGTTGCCCGGACGGATGCCATCAGCTGCGCGTAACTGAGTGACTGCCGGCCGTCATCCAGGGCTGACGCGTCCGGAAACGTTGCCGCGGTGTCCTGCAGGATGTCCATCAGGGTCCGCTCCGGCGGCGCAGCGTGGGCACCGGGAAGCTGGGCTGCATGCACCGTGGCAGGCGCAGCACCGCCCGCAGGGATGCCTAGGGTGCGGGTGGTCTGCGGAGGCTGCTCATTCACAGGTGGATTCTCTCCCGGCAAAGTGAACGGAAGGTGTCGCGGTTTACCGGGCGTTCACTTGCCAGTGGATCCGGGTGGCCGTTTAGGGAACAAGAAGTACTTTGCCCGTGGTGCGCCGGCCTTCGAGGTCCTCATGGGCCCGCCGGGCCTCGGCCAGGGGATAAGTGGCGCCGATCCGCACGCTGAGGCTGCCATCGGCCACGGCGCCAAAAATTTCGGTGGAGCGCCAGAGGCGTTCCTGCGGGTTGCCCAGGAAGTGGGCGAGCGAGGGCCGCGTGAGCGTCAGCGAACCACCCGCGTTGAGCCGCTGCGGATCCACCGGCGGGACCGCCCCTGAGGCTGCGCCGAACAAAACGAGCGAGCCGCGCGTGCGCAGGCTGGACAGTGAGCCGTCGAACGTGTCTTTCCCCACGCCGTCGTACACCACGTTCACCCCGTCGCCGTTGGTCAGCTCACGGACAGTGGCCGCGAACCCGTCATAGCGGAGCACCTCGTCGGCGCCGGCTTCCCGAGCCAGAGCTTCCTTCTCATCGGTGGAGACCGTGGTGATGACGCGGGCGCCGCGGGCCTTCAGGAGCTGGATCAGGAGCAGGCCGACGCCGCCGGCGCCCGCGTGCACCAGCACGCTGTGGCCCGGTTCAACCCGGAACGACGAGTTGATCAGGTAGTGGGCGGTCATGCCCTGCAGGGGGAGTGCCGCAGCCGTGAGGTCGTCCACGCCGTCGGGCACCGGCAGGGCCTTGGCCGCGTCAAGCACCGTGTATCCCGCATAGCACTTCGAGCCCTCGGCCGTGGCTACCCGGCTGCCCACCGCGAAGTCCTCGACTCCCTCGCCGACTTCCTCGACCGTGCCGGCAGCCTCCGAGCCCGGAGTGAAGGGAAAGGGCACCTTGTACATGCCGCCGCGCTGGTAGGTGTCAATGAAGTTGACGCCGGCAGCCGCCACCTTAATAAGCAGCTGGCCCGGACCGGGAACGGGGCGGTCGATCTCCGCGAAGTCCAGGACCTCGGGTCCGCCCGGCTGCTGGGCGACGATGGCGTGCGTCATGGAAGCTCTCCTTCCCGGGCCGGGACTTCCGGCGGCCGGATCCTCAGTCCATCCTAGGGACGTCAGGCGCCGCAGGCGAAGTCGGGCTTCATCCGGGGGTCCGGGCCGCGCCAACCTGGCGCTGGGGGCGGTCAGCGTTGCTGTGCCGGACTCGGCGACATTTCGGCGGCCTGGCGCAGTGCCTCGATCATGCTGCCCACCTCAACGATGCCCTTGCCGGCGATGTCGAAGGCGGTCCCGTGGTCCACCGAGGTGCGGATGACGGGCAGCCCGACCGTGATGTTGACGCCGGCCTCGATGCCGAGGACCTTGACCGGACCGTGGCCCTGATCGTGGTACATCGCGACGATGAGGTCGTAGTCGCCGCGGCCGGCGAGGAAGAAGGCGGTGTCGGCCGGCAGGGGGCCGCGGGCGTCGATGCCGTCGGCCTGGAGCTTTTCGATGGCGGGGGTGATCTTCTCCGCTTCTTCGCCGTAGCCGAACAGCCCGTTCTCGCCGGCGTGCGGGTTGATGGCGCAGACGCCGATCTTCGGGTTGGCGATGCCAGCGCGCTGCATGGCACCGTGGCCCCGGCGCACCGTCCGTTCCACCAGCCCGGGCTCAATCCTGTTGATGGCGTCGAGGAGACCGATGTGGGTGGTGACGTGGATGACCTTCACCTTCGGGGTCGAAAGCATCATCGACACTTCCTCGATGCCCATGAAGTGCGCCAACAGTTCCGTGTGCCCGGGGTAGATGTGCCCGGCCTTGTGCAGGGCGGCCTTGTTCAGCGGCGCGGTGCAGATGCCCTGCACCTGGCCGCTCATGCCCAGCTCGCAGGCGATCCTGATGTAGTGGTATGCGGCGTTGCCCGCCTCGGCGGACTCCTGGCCCCAAGGCAGGTCCCTGGACAGTAGCTTGGGGTCGATCACGTTGATGCGGCCGGCCTCAAAGACGGCTTCGCCCACGCTCGCGATCTCCACAATGTCGGCCTTGACGCCAAGCGCCTTGGCACCGAGCTGCAAACGGTAGGTGTCTCCGATGACCACCGGCCGGCAGTCGCGGTAGGCGTTCTCAGCAATGAGCGCGCCCACTGTCACTTCGGGGCCGACGCCGGCGCCGTCCCCCATGGTCACGGCGATGAACGGCCGGCGGTCCTGCTCAGTAATGTTCGCTACTGCGGATGTCATGTCTGCTCCAGATTGGTGGGAGGGCTTGTGGGGGTGTTCTCCGGCCGGACGTGCGTGAAGGGATACGGCCCGGAGGTCTTTCATGGACTGGTACAGCTCGACGAGCGCGTGGCCGTCCCCGAAGCTGCCCGGTTTGGTGCCGACGAGTCTCCCGTCATCGGACAGGCTGACCACGGCCCCGTGCTGCGCGGACGCCAGCGGCGTCAACTGGCGGATGCCAAGGTCATCGAGCACCTCGCGGGCGGTTTCGCCGCCGGTGAGGATGAGGTCGGCGGTGCCGGCGGCATCTGCCGCCAGGCGACCGAGGCTGCGGACGATCGCGCCGGATTCCTGCGGATTCACGACGTCGGCGCTGACAGTCAGAGCGGTCGGCGTGTCGGCAACCAGGAGCTGCTTGGCCGAAAGGAGCCGCTGCGCCCAGGCTTCAGGATCCCGGAGTTCGGCGGGAGCTATCCGCAGTGCGCTGAACCCGGCGCTTTCCAGCTGCAGCAGCTGCGCAGCCGCCGCCGCGGAGGCGGAGCCGACGGCGGCAAGCACTCTTGGGGTGGAACGCGCCATTGCCTGATCTTGTCGCCGGGAAAGCTGGCTCTGCGTGTTTCGCGCAGATTTGTTGCCCAGTTTCGCACCCAGTTTCGTGGCCAGGAGGGCGGCGATGCCGCCTGTTCCGGCCAGCACGATCCGGCGGCCGGCGGCGGTGAACTCCAGGTCCAGCAGGGCGTCCGTGACGGCTTCCAGATCCGCCTCGGTCTCGCCGTCGGCAATCACCGTGGCCGGGCCCCCGGCTTGCAGGGCTTCAGCTATGAAGGCCGCCAGGCCGCCGGACCTCACAATGTCGAGGCCGGCCAGGGTGAGGGAGGAGCCCTCAGGCCGGTTCAGTACCTGTTCTACTGACGATGGCGGCGCGGCGTCCTCCGCCTTCCAGAGAGTCGTGAGGTCGAGGCGGATGCCGTCGGCAAACGGCTGGCCGCCCACCACGGTCCGCCGCAGCTGGGGGAGTGCACCCGCCACCACGACGTGGTAGCCCAGGCCCGTCAGTGCGGCCAGTTCCGGGCCCACGTTGCCGCGCCACAGCGAATCCATCTTCTTGAACAGGGCCTGTGCACCGGCTGCCGTGGCACCGTCAAAGACTCCGGAAACGGCCGCTTCGGCTGCTTCCGGAGAAAGGGCCCGGGTATGCGTGTCAACCACGAGGACGTCCGGAGCGTCATTGTCGGCAACGCCTGAGTCCGCGGTGCCGGCCAGGAGGAGGCGCGTTCGAAGACCCTGGGTGGCAAAGCACTGTCCCACCTCGGCCGCGCCGGAAAAGTCATCCGCCTGAATAAGGACTGCGGTCACGTCGTCCTCCTTTCTTCTGTAGATCCGCTCTTGTAAAGATCCACCGACTGCGAACCGGCCGGGATGGGTCCCAGGCCGAGTCGTCGGTAGCACCATCATGGCACGATTGCGCGGAATGCGCCATAGTGCTTGCGCATTTCGCGCATGAATGGCAGAGTGATCCATGTAACACGGCGCAGGCCAACCGGCCGCCAGCCGTCCCGTTCAACCGAGAGGTCAACGATGACCGTTCTTCCTCAAGGAAGTGAGATCTCACGGCGCCGCCTCCTGCAGTTCGGCGCAGCCGCCGGATTTCTCCTGGGCACAGGCTCCATCGCCGGGTGTGCCGGCCCCACGGGCCTGCCGGGTCCCAGCACCCTGACCCTGGCGCTCAACAGGTCCCTTGTCAGCCTGGACAACAAACTGAACCAGTTCGATGCGGCCGTCACCGTCCAGCGGGCTGTCCGGCAGGGACTCACGGCCATCGGGCCGGAAACCAAGCCGGTCCTCGTTCTCGCGGAAAGCTTCAAGATGACCAAGCCCACGCAGTGGACCGTCAAGCTCCGCGAGGGAGTCCGCTACTCCGACGGCACGCCGGTGGTCATCGAGGACATCGCCACGGCCCTGAAGATGTACCAGCAGGTGCAGGGATCCTTCGTCGCCGGGTTCTTCCCGGAGTTTCCCACCGTGGTGCCCGTTGACGAGCGGACCTTCCTGATGGAGTCCAAGAACCCCATCCCCATCCTGGATTCGCTCATGAGCATGATCCTGATCAGCCCGGCTGCGAAGAACAAGCCCGAAGAGCTCCAGGAGGGCGTTGGTTCCGGCCCCTACATGGTCACCAAGTTCAACCGCGGCGCCGGCACCTACAGCCTCAAGCGCAATGAGAACTACTGGGGCCCGGCGCCCAAGGTGGACAACGTCGAGGTCCGGTTCCTCCCTGAGGAATCCAGCCGCGTGATCGCCCTGCGCAGCGGCGAGGTGGACGTCATCGACTCCATCACGCCGGACTCGCGCGAACAGCTGGCCGGGCTTCCCGGCGTCGTCCTTGCCGAAGCGTCGAGCCTTCGGCTGAACCAGATCTTCTACAACTTCCGCAAGCCCGCCAGCCACCCGCTGGCCGACGTCCGGGTCCGCGAGGCCCTCAGCTGGGCCGTCGACGGCGAGGCTCTGGTCAAGGACGTGCTGGTCGATTCGGTCAGCGCGGCCGAAGGCGTGGTGCCGTCGAGCCTCACCGGCTACTCGAAGACCGGCTCCTACACCTACGATCCGGAGAAGGCCAAGGCAACGCTGAAGAGCCTGGGCGCCACCGACCTGAACCTGAAGATCATCTGGGAAACCGGCGAGTTCGCGTCCGATACCTCCGTGATGGAGGCCCTTGTGGAAATGTTCGGCGCCGTGGGCGTGAAAACCCAGCTCCAGCAGTTCGAGCCCGGCGGCAACATCCTGGCCTGGCGCCAGGGCAAGCAGGGCGACTGGGACCTGCTGGGCAACGGCTTCAGCAGCCCCACCGGCCTGGCCATCACCATGATGCAGGGCATGTACGCCGGCACTGCCGAGAAGGAAAAGACCCGCGACACCTACCAGGGCTACGTGGTCCCGGAGGTGCAGGCCAAGATCCAGGCGGCGTCGTCCGAAGTGGATCCGGTGCGCCGGCAGCAGCTGCTCGCCACGGCGCAGAAGGCCATCTGGGATACGTGGCCGTGCGCCTGGGCGTTCGTGCCCAAGTCCGTGCTGGCACACCAGAAGCGCGTGGACGGCCTTTCACTGGCGCCCACCAACTCCTACCCACTTGTTGACGTCCGGCTGGAGGCCTGAGTCATGACGAACTACATCCTCAAACGGCTGGGCCAAGGCCTGCTGACCGTGTTCCTCACCGTTTCCACCGTCTTCATCCTTATCCGTCTGGCCCCCGGCGACCCTGCGGTCTCCTACGCCGGACCGCTGGCCACCACCGAGCAGCTGGCCAGGGTCCGCGAGCAGTTCGGACTGGACCGCCCCGTGCTGGAGCAGTACTGGATCTTCCTGCAGCAGCTGTTCACCGGCAACCTCGGCACCTCGTACTCCTTCCAGGCCCCGGCCCTCCAGGTGGTGGCCGAGCGGATGCCCTACACGCTGACGCTCGCCACGGCGTCGATCCTCCTCACCGCCGTGGTGGCCATCCCGCTGGGCGTGTGGATGTCCCGGCGGCCAGACACCAAAAGCGAGTTCGGCGTGAACGTCCTGACCATCGCAGGGCAGTCCATGCCCGACTTCTGGACCGGCATCATGCTCCTCACCGGATTCGCCGTCCTCATTCCGATCTTCCCGGCCTCCGGGTTCGCCACCTGGGGTGGGCTGGTCCTGCCCACCGTCACCATCGCCATCCTGCAGATCGCCCTGATCTCCCGGATGGTACGGCGGGAAATGACCACCAACTTCGCGGCCCCCTACCTCACCGTGGCCCGGTCCCGGGGAATCCGGAACTCGATCCTCACCTGGCGCTACGCCATGGGCAACTCAGCTATTCCGGTCTTCACCGCACTTGGTACCCGCTTCGCCGCCATGCTCAACGGCGTGGTGGTGGTGGAAGTGGTGTTCGCCTGGCCAGGCGTCGGTTCCTTGATCGTCCGTGCCCTCGAAACCCGCGACTACCCCCTGATCCAGGCAACAGTCCTCCTCACGGCCCTGCTGGCCGTAGGCGTCCAGCTGGTCATCGACCTCGCCTACCCGCTTCTTGATCCCCGCGTTCGTCTTGGAAAGGCGGCAGCAGCATGAGCCTCGACACCGCAGCACCGACCGCCGGCCTGCCTGACGGCACCCCGGAGCGCAAACCGTCCCCCAGCGCCGTCACCAAGGCGCTGATCGCGAAGGCCGGCGCCACCCGCCGTCGTAATTCCGCCAAATGGAAGATGCGGATCGGCGCCCTCTGCACGCTCCTGGTCATCATCCCCATCCTGCTGGCCCAGGTCCTGCCCCTGCCGGACGCCAACCACCAGGACCTCTCGGCCCGCCGGCTCCCGCCCCTGATGGACGGGCACCTGTTCGGCACCGACCAACTGGGGCGCGACCTGCTCTCCCGCGTCCTGCACGGCGGCCAGGTGTCACTGACCATCGGCGTCCTGGCCGTGGTGGTGTCCGGCGCGATCGGCATCATCCTTGGCGCGGCCGCCGGCTACTTCGGCGGCTGGGTGGACACCGTGGTGTCCCGCGTCCTCGAAGCCCAGATGTCCCTTCCGCTGCTGATGATGCTGCTGCTCGTGGTGGCCCTCTTCGGGCCGTCAATTCCTGTCATCACTGGCGTCATCGCCATCGCCCAATGGCCCGAAGTGGCCCGCCTAACCCGGTCCATGGTCCTCGTGGAACGCGAAAAACCGTACGTTTCGGCAGCCCGGATCCTGGGCCTGCACAGGATCCAGATCCTGATCCAGCACATCATCCCCAACGTCATCAAGCAGGCAACCCTTGTGGTGCTCCTGCTCCTGGCCCAGGCCGTGCTGCTCGAGAGCGCGCTCAGCTTCCTCGGCGCCGGCCCGCAGCGGCCGTTCGCCACCTGGGGCCGCATCATCTCCGACGGCCAGGACTACATCACCACCTCGTGGTGGATGGTCACTCTGCCAGGCCTTGTGATCGTGCTCATGGTGGTGGGCGTGAACCTGCTGGGTGACGGCCTCCGCGACCGTCCCCGCCGCAAGAAGAAGGGTGCCTGACATGAACGCACACACAGACGCAGGCCACACTGACTCCGGCCACAAGGAGCAGGCCCTGCTGGAGGTCCGTGACTTCCAGGTGGAGCTGATCACCGACGCCGGCATCATCCGTGCCGTGGACTCCGTGAGCTTCAGCATCCACCGGGGCGAGACCGTCACCATCATCGGTGAGTCCGGCTCCGGGAAATCGACGACGGCGATGGGCATCCTGCGGCTGCTGCCGGAGGACCTCGCTGTGCTGTCCGGATCGGTCAAGATCGACGGAGTGGACGTGATCGCCGAGCCCAAGGCCATCGAGAAGGTCCGCGGCAAGACGCTCGCGCTGATTCCCCAGGACCCCATGACCGCCCTGAGCCCGGTGCACTCGATCGGCAGCCAGCTCTCCGAAGCCATCAGGATCGCCGGTGCCGCCTCCACGGACAAGGGTGCCGTCCAGGCCCGGGCCATCCGCCTTCTGGAACAGGTCCACATCCCGACGCCGGAAAAGCAGCTCAAGAAGTACCCCCACCAACTCTCCGGCGGCATGCTCCAGCGCGTGCTGATCGCCATCGCCCTGGCCAGCGAACCGCAGCTCCTCGTGGCCGACGAGCCCACCTCCGCCTTGGACGTTACCGTGCAGGGCGGCATCCTGGACCTCCTGCTGGAGCTCCAGGAACAGCGCGGCATCGGCATCCTGATGATCACGCACGACCTCGGCGTGGCCCGGCTCATCTCGGACCGGATCCATGTGATGAAGGACGGTTCCTTCGTGGAATCCGGAGACGTCCAGCAGATCGTGGATCATCCCGCCACGGAGTACACCCGCGACCTGCTGGCCGCCGTGCCGGTCCTGGGTCCCTGGGACGAAACCCCAGGGCTTCCTGCCACCACCACAACGCCCGACGCCGCCCTGACCAACACTGGAGCCCGCCATGAGTAAGCCGTTCCTCTCCGTCGAAAACCTCGTGGTGGACTACCACGTGCCGGGCGGAACCTTTCGGGCGGTGGACGACGTCTCCTTCTCGGTGGAGAAGGGCAAGACGATCGCCGTCGTCGGTGAATCAGGCTGCGGCAAGTCGACCATCGCGAAGGCACTGATGCGGCTGGTGACGCCGGCCAGCGGCCGGATCGAGCTGGACGGAACGGACCTGGCCGCGCTCAGCGAGGCGAAGCTGCGCCCGCTCCGCTCCAAATTCCAGATGGTGTTCCAGGATCCCTACGGCTCCCTGGACCCGCACCTCACCGCGCAGGAAATCGTGGCCGAGCCGCTGAAGCTGCAGGGCGTCCGGTCCAAGGCCGAGCGGAACAAGGCCGCGGCGAAGCTCATCGACCAGGTGGGCCTGCCAGCAAATTCCCTGGACAAGCACCCCTCGGAATTCTCGGGCGGCCAGCGGCAGCGGATCGGCATCGCCCGCGCGCTGGCGTCCAAGCCCGAACTGCTGGTCTGTGACGAGGCTACCAGCGCGCTCGACGTCTCCGTCCAGGCCCAGGTACTCCGGCTGCTGAAGTCCATCCAGGACGAAACCGGCATCACCTACGTCTTCATCTCGCACAACCTTGGCGTGGTGCAGGAGATCAGCGATAGCGTCATGGTGATGCAGCGCGGCAAGCTCGTGGAAGCGGGAACCACCGCCTCGGTGCTCACCTCGCCGAAGGAGGACTACACCCGCCGGCTCCGCCGCGCGGCACTGGACCCGTCCACCATGCGCGGGCTCAAGCCGCGCCACCTTGTCTCGTCGCTGGCGCTGAAAACCAGCGCCTGAACTGAACTGAACCCGACCAAAACCGATACCGCAACCATGAGGAAGCAACACATGAGCAAGCAGCCAGCAGGCACCCCGGTGGACGGCCTGAAGCTACCCATCTCCCGGCTCGTCCTGGGCACCATGACCTTTGGTGATACGGCCGACGAGGCCACCGCAGGCCGCATGGTGGACGAGGCCCTCGACGCCGGCATCACCACGATTGACACCGCCAACGCCTATGTGGGCGGGGCCACCGAGGAAATGCTGGCCCGGCTCCTCAAGGACCGCCGGGAGAACATCATCCTCGCCTCCAAGGCGGGCATGCCCCACCCGGACCATGGCCAGCACTCGCCGCTGTCACCCGAGGGGCTGCGCAACAGCGTCGAGGGCAGCCTCCGGCGCCTGGGCGCGGACAGCATTGACCTGTTCTACCTGCACCAGCCGGACCGTGCCACGCCGTTGCACGACACCCTGCGCACCGTGGCCGAGCTCGCCGCCGAAGGCAAGATCGGCGCCCTGGGCGTCTCCAACTTCGCGGCCTGGCAGATCGCCGACGTCATCCATGTGGCCCGAGAGGTCGGCGCACCGCGGCCGGTGGTGGCGCAGCAGCTCTACAACCTCGTGGCCCGCCGTGTGGAGGAGGAATACCTCGAATTCGCCGCCACGCACGACGTCCACACCATGGTCTACAACCCCCTGGGCGGCGGCCTGCTCACCGGAAAGCACAGCTTCGAGTCCAAGCCCTCCGAGGGCCGTTTCGGCGACTCCAAGCTCGCTGCCATGTACACGCAGCGCTACTGGGACAAGCAGCTGTTCGAAGCTGTCAACGCGCTGGCAGGCATTGCGGAGAACGCCGGAGTCACTCTGGCGGAACTCTCGCTGCGCTGGCTCGCGTACCGGGACGGAGTGGGCTCCATGCTGCTCGGTGGATCCAAGGTGGAACAGCTCCGCGCCAATATCGCGGCCGTGGCCAAGGGCCCGCTGCCAGCCGACGTGTCCGAAGCCTGCGACGCCGTGGGCGCCGGGCTCCGCGGCCCCATGCCCGCCTACAACCGCTGACCGGGCCTGTATACAAATCCGGCCCTTATATATCCGGCCCGTAAACATCCGGCACCGCTCCACACACATGACTGAAGGTAGAAAAAGATGACATCGGAACTGGCCCTCGAATTCGCCCGTAAGATCCGCGCCCGTGAACAGGCGGTCGGCTACTGGGCCGTGCTGGATGCACCCGTGGCCACGGAGCGCATCGGCCGTCTGGGCTACGACTATGTGGCACTCGACGCGCAGCACGGCCTGCTCGGCTACTCGGGCGTGCTCAGCGGCCTCATGGCCATCGACGCCGGGCACACCGCCGTCGGCATGGTGCGCGTTGAGGACAACAACCTGACCGCGATCGGAAAGGCCCTGGACGCCGGCGCCGTCGGCGTGATCGTGCCGCTGGTGAACACGGCGGCGGACGCCGCCGCGGCAGTTGCTGCGGCCAAGTACCCGCCGATGGGCGGCCGCTCGTACGGGCCCATGCGCTCCGCCCTGCGGATCGGGCCGGTTCCGGCCGACGCCAACGCCGCCACCCTGGTATTCGCGATGATCGAGACGCCGGACGGCCTGAAAAACGTCAAGGAAATCTGCGCGACGCCCGGGCTCGACGGCATCTACGTGGGCCCGTCTGACCTGGCCATCGCCGTCGGCGGCGCGTACCCCGGCGACCCCGCGATCGACGCCGAGTTCAACGCCGCGCTGGAGACGATCGCCGAAGCGGCGGCCTCGGCTGGCGTGGCCGCCGGCATCCACACCGCCTCGGGCGACATCGCCGCCCAACGGCTCCGCCAGGGCTACACGTTCACCACGGTGGCCTCGGACCTGACCCACCTGGAACTGGCCGCCAAAGCCCACCTGGCCGCCGCAACCGCGAAGGACTGATCCATGTCCACGAGCCCCACGACGCCCACCCCCACGACGCACGGCACCGAGTACAGCTCCATCACCCCCGACGGCAGCGTCAGGCACGCCGACGGCGCGGACTTCGCTTACCTGCCCGCGCCCACCGTGCAAAGCCACGCCGCGAACCTCCTGACCCTGCCGGACGGGCGCCTGGGCTGTGTCTGGTTCGGCGGAACCCAGGAGGGCGTGCCGGACATCTCCATCTGGTTCTCCACGCTCGAACCGGGGAGCACGCAATGGTCCCCGGCGGAGCAGCTCTCCGACGACGGCACCCGGTCCGAGCAGAACCCCATCCTGTTCACCGCACCGGACGGCTCGCTGTGGCTGCTCTACACCGCGCAGAAGGCGGGCAACCAGGACACCGCCGAGGTCCGCCGTCGGACTTCCACGGACAGCGGCCGGACGTGGGGTCCGGTGGAGACGCTGTTCCCGGCCAACGAAACCGGCGGCGTGTTCGTCCGGCAGCTGCCGGTGGTCCTGCCGTCGGGCCGGCTGATCATCCCGATCTTCCGCTGCATCACCACCCCGGGTGAAAAGTGGGTGGGCAATAGTGACGACAGCGCCGTCATGATTTCCGACGACGCCGGCGCCAGCTGGAGCGAGCACGTCCTGCCGGGGAGCCTGGGCTGCGTCCACATGAACATCCAGCCGGTGGCCGACGGTTCGCTGCTGGCGCTGTTCCGCAGCCGCTGGGCGGACTCGATCTACGAGTCCCGCTCCACCGATGACGGCACCACCTGGAGTGAACCGGTCCCCACCGAGATGCCCAACAACAACTCCTCCATCCAGTTCACGGCACTGGCTGACGGCCGGCTGGCGCTGGTCTACAACCACGCCAGGGCGGAGGAGAACACCGAACGGCGGCTCTCGCTCTACGACGAGATCGACGACGACGGGCTGGCCGACGAACAGGGGCAACTCGCTGACGCACAGGTGGGACCGGCTGTGCAGGCCCGCGGTTCGGGTCCCGCCGATGCCGGGGAGCGGACGGCCTTCTGGGGCACGCCGCGCTCGCCGATGACGCTGGCGATATCGGAGGACTCCGGCCGCAGCTGGCCCGTCCGGCGGAACCTGGATGTGGGCGACGGCTACTGCCTGTCCAACAACTCCCGGGACGGCCTGAACCGTGAGTACTCCTACCCGTCCATCCATCAGGGCCCGGACGGCGCGCTGAACATCGCCTACACGTACTTCCGCCAGGCCATCAAATACGTGCGAGTGGACCCGCAGTGGGCCTACGAAGGGACCGCGACGCCCGGCGGGGACTCGTGAGCAGTCCGCAGGCTGAGCGGCACGCCGTCGTCACCGGCTGCAGTTCGGGCATCGGCAAGGCCATCGCCGAGCGACTGCTGGCCGACGGCTGGACGGTCACCGGGTTGAGCCGCAGCGAGACTTCGCTGGGACCAGGGTTCCGGTGGCTGCGGGCAGACCTCTCGGACCCGGCGTCGCTGGCTGAAACCGTCGCCGGAGTCAGCCCTGTCGACGCCCTGGTGCATGCGGCCGGGTTCCAGCGGACCGCCGTCCTGGGCGACCTGGATCCGGAGGCGCTCGCCGGTATGTTCACGGTGCACGTGGCCGCCGCCAGCGCTCTGGCCAACATCGTCGTGCCGCGGATGCCGGCCGGCGGCCGCGTCCTGCTGATTGGCAGCAGAACGTCTACGGGTTCGCCCGGCAAAAGCCAGTACGCAGCCACGAAGGCGGCGCTGCTTGGCATGGGCCGCACCTGGGCGCAGGAACTGGCCCCGCGAGGCATCACCGTCAATGTCCTTTCTCCCGGCCCGACGGACACACCCATGCTCGACGATCCCGGCAGGTCGGCCACGCCGCCGAAACTCCCGGCCCTGGGCCGGCTGGTGGATCCGGAAGACGTTGCGGCACTGGCCGGTTTCCTGCTCGGGCCGCACGGCAAGTCCATTACCGGGCAGAACTATGTGATCTGCGGCGGCGCGTCTCTGTAGCAGGCCGGGCAGGCCTGCCCGTGGCATGATGACAGCGCGCCCTTCCCGAAGGAGAACGGAACATGACCACCGCCAAAGCCAGGCGAGAAGAGATCTACCACCTCGCCGTCACCACAGGGCTGGCCTCCGTGGAGGAGCTGTCGCGTCACTTCAACGTGACCGCCTCTACGATCCGCCGGGACCTGGCACAGCTGAACGAACAGGGGAAGCTCGCCCGGACCTACGGAGGGGCCGTTGCGCTGGGCGCGCATCCGGAACCATCGCTGCGTCAGCGTACCGGCGAGGCCTTCGAACAAAAGCAGGCAATTGCGGCCTGGGCCGCCGCGGAGGTTAAGGACGGCGAAAGCATACTGCTCGACGGCGGTTCTACTGTCGGCGCCCTCGCGCACGCCCTCCGGGAGCGGAACAACCTGACCGTGGCAACACCCGGCATCAACACACTGCAGGAACTCGCTGACTCGCCGGGCGTGCAGGTGGATTGCCTCGGCGGCAGACTCCGCGGCGTCAGCCAGACGTTCGTCGGTCCTCTCGCCGAAGCCGCGCTCGAACGCATGAGCTTCGACAGGGTCTTCCTGAGCGCAGATGCCGTGACGGCCGAGGACGGACTGTGCGAGGCAGACCATGCCCAGACCAGGCTCAAAGAACTCATGGCACGGCGCGGTGACACTGTCTATGTCCTTGCCGACTCCACCAAGCTGGGCAAAAGGCCCTTCCACGCCTGGGCGCGGATTCCCCTTCCCTGGACGCTGGTGACTGACAGCCACGCCGATGCATTCCAGATCCAGCTGTTCCGCAAAGCGGGCGCCACCGTTCAGCTTGTGGACGTTGGCGACAACGGAGCCGCTGGCCCCGCCCCCGCGAAACGTGTCAGTTAGGGCCGCAGGCGCAGACGCGCACCACGGCCACATGAACCATCCATCGCAGAATCCGAGGTCCCTGAATGTGCATTCCCGATGAAATCACCACGCCGGAAGTGATGATCGATGTGGACGTGCTGGACCGCAACATCGCACGGATGGCCGCCGCCACCCGTGCCCGCGGAGTGAAGCTTCGCCCGCACGCCAAGACACACAAGATCCTCGAGGTAGCGGCCAGGCAACTCGCGGCAGGAGCAGTGGGGCTCACCGTGGCCACGATCGGCGAGGCGGAAGTCTTTGCCAACGGCGGGGTGAAGGACATCTTCATCGCCTACCCGCTGTGGGTAACCCAGGGTCAGGCAGAACGGCTGCGCCGCCTTTCGGCCCAAGCCCGCATCACCGTCGGTGTGGACTCTGCGGAGAGCGCGGCGTTCATGGGACAAAACCTCGGAACGGACGCCGGCAACATTGCCGTTCGCGTGGAGATCGACAGCGGACACCACCGAAGCGGAGTCCATCCTGACGAAGCCGCAGGCGTTGCCCGCGCGGCCGCGGACGCCGGGCTGGAGGTTGTCGGCGTCTTCACGTTTCCCGGCCACAGCTATGCGCCCGGGATGCCTGCGGCAGCGGCCCGGCAGGAGGATGAAGCGCTGATCCGGGCGGCCACGCGCATGGCGGCGGAGGGGTTCAACGTGTCAGAAATTAGCGGCGGCTCCACTCCGACCGCCTTGGTGGGAGGAGACACAGCAGCTACCGAACTGCGGCCGGGCGTCTACGTTTTCGGTGATGCCCAGCAGCTGGAGCTTGAGCGGTGCACGCCAGAGAGCATCGCGCTGACGGTTGCGAGTACGGTGGTCAGCCATCACAGGACGGGTCCAGGCGAGCCTGGGCGGTTCATCATGGATGCCGGCAGCAAGATCCTGGGGAGCGACCGCGCGGCGTGGGCCAGCGGCTACGGCCGCCTGCTCGACTATCCCGGTGCCAGGATCACGTCGCTGTCCGAACACCACGCCACGGTGGAGTGGCCCGACGGCACTCCAATGCCGGCGCTCGGACGGCGGCTCAGGGTGGTCCCCAACCACGTATGCCTGACCATCAACCTGGTGGACGAGGCGAGCCTGGTCAGCGGCGGGGTGTTCACTGGCCGGTGGACCGTTGCGGCCCGCGGCAAGAACACCTGAGGATGGCCGTGCCTCAGGGTGCGGTTCCTAGTAGCGCCGCGTGACCGTGGCCATGGGGCACTCAAAGCGGCGGCCGGCTGCAAGGCCCACGTCGTTGAGGTAGCGCACGATGATGCCGTAGGAGGCCGTCAGCGTGGTCTCGGTGAAGGGAATGCCGTGGGTGTCGCAGTACTGGCGCACGATCGCCGTCGCCTTGTGCAGCTGGGGCCGGGCCATGTCCGGGAAGAGGTGGTGCTCCACCTGGCGGTTCAGCCCGCCGAGAAGGATGTCCATGAAGCGGCCCCCGGAAATGTTCCGGGACGTGAGGACCTGACGGCTCAGGAAGTCCACCCGGCTGTCCGCCGGAAGAACCGGCATGCCCTTGTGGTTTGGCGCAAAGGAGGCACCCATGTAAAAGCCGAAGACGGCGAGCTGCACGCCGACGAAGGCGAAGGCCATCCCGAGCGGGAGGAAGGAAAACGCGAGCACGGGAAGGATGCTGAGCCTGACCAGCAGGATGGGCAGTTCCACCCAGCGGTGGGTGACCTTGGCGCGCCGGAAGATGAAGCGGACCGAATCGATCTGCAAGCCCAGGCCCACCAGGAACAGCAGCGGGAAGAAGAACCAGCCCTGTTTGCGCGTGAGGAACGAAAGCGGTCCCTGGCGGCCGGCAGCGGCTTCGGTGTGGAATGCGATGGCACCGGTGGCGATGTCGGGGTCCTTGGAGATGACATTCGGGTGGTTGTGGTGCGCCCCGTGCTTCTGCTCCCACCACGAGTAGCTGATTCCGGCCACAGACGTGGCAATCAGCCTGGCGGACCAGTCGTTGGCGCGCCGGGAGGCGAAAATCTGGCGGTGGCCTGCCTCATGGGCGAGGAAGCTCAGCTGTGTGCAGATGATGCCGAGAGCGGCAGCGATCAGGAGCTGGAACCAGCTCTGCCCGATCAGCGCGAAGCCGAACCAGGTGGCGGTCATGAGGACCACCAGGCTGGAGAAAACGGTGATGTAGAAGCCTTGGCGCCGTTCCAGCAGGCCGGCTGCGCGCACGGACTTAAGCAGGTCCGAGTAGCTTTGGGTCACCGGATTGGCTTGGCGGACCCGCGACTTCGGGCGCTCGGAAGTGATGGTGGGCGTCATGGACGGCTTGCCTCGTAACTGATTACGGGCAACGCTGCAGCCGACACTCGGCTGCGCGGTCAGGATCACCCTCTGTCAACCATACGCTGTTACGGCGCGCACCGAGGTCATGCATAAATATCAGGACCCATGCATACTCTTGCTGTATAGTCGTTCCCATGACTATTTCTGTTGCCGTCTCCGGCGCGAGCGGCTATGCCGGCGGCGAGGTGCTGCGCCTATTGTCCGGGCATCCCGACGTCACCATCGGTGCCATCACGGCGCACAGCAACGCCGGTTCCAGACTAGGCGAACTGCAGCCACATCTCCATGGCCTGGCGAGCAGGATTCTTGAGGACACCACAGTGGAGAACCTGTCCGGGCACGACGTCGTGTTCCTGGCGCTCCCGCACGGGGCGTCGGCGGAAATCGCTGCCCAGTTGCCTGAGGGCACCGTGGTGATCGACGCCGGAGCGGACCACCGCCTGGAGGACGCCGCCGCATGGGAGAAGTTCTACGGCTCGGCGCACGCCGGCACTTGGCCTTACGGACTTCCGGAACTGCCCGGCCAGCGCGAGAAGCTCAAGGGAGCCCGGCGGATCGCCGTTCCCGGCTGCTACCCGACGTCGGCCCTGCTGGCACTCACCCCTGGCTTCGCCGCCGGGCTGCTGCAGGGCGAGGACGTGGTCATCGTCGCCGCCTCGGGCACCTCGGGGGCAGGCAAGGCCGCCAAGGTAAACCTGATCGGCGCCGAGGTCATGGGGTCCATGAGCCCTTACGGCGTGGGCGGCGGCCACCGCCACACCCCGGAAATCGAACAGGGACTGTCAAACGCCGGGGGAGAGTCCGTGACGGTATCCTTCACGCCCACGCTGGCGCCGATGAGCCGGGGCATCCTGGCCACGGCCACGGCCAGGGTCAAGCCCGGCATTGGGGCCGAGGAGCTGCGTCGCGCCTGGGCCGAGGCCTACGACGACGAACCGTTCGTCCACCTGCTCCCGGAGGGTCAGTGGCCCTCCACCAAGTCCGTGCAGGGGTCCAACCACGCCGCCATGCAGCTGGCCTTCGACGAACACACCGGCCGCGTCATCGTCACCTGTGCCATCGACAATCTGACCAAGGGAACCGCAGGCGGAGCCGTGCAGTCCATGAATATTGCCCTCGGACTGGCGGAAACCGCCGGCCTCAACCTGCAGGGAGTTGCCCCGTGACTGTTACCGCACCCCAAGGATTCCGCGCCGCAGGCGTCAAAGCCGGCCTCAAGGCCTCCGGGAATCCGGACCTCGCGCTCGTGGTCAATGACGGCCCCTCCAAGGCAGCCGCGGCGGTTTTCACGTCGAACCGCGTGGCGGCCGCTCCCGTCCACTGGTCGCGCCAGGTGGTCTCCGACGGGCGGGTGGACGCCGTTGTCCTGAATTCGGGCGGCGCCAACGCCTGCACCGGGCCGCAGGGCTTCCAGAACACGCACACCACCGCGGAGAAAACGGCTGAAGTCCTCGGCATTTCGGCCACGGACGTGTTCGTCTGTTCCACCGGCCTGATCGGCGAGCAGCTGCCCATGGACAAGATCGTTCCGGGAATCGACGCCGCGGCGGCCGCCCTGAGCGCGGACGGCGGTGCGGACGCCGCAACGGCCATCATGACCACGGACACGGTTCCCAAGCAGGCAATCTTCACCGGCGTTGACGCCGAGGGAAACGAATTCACCATCGGCGGCATCGCCAAGGGCGCCGGTATGCTCGCGCCCGGGCTGGCCACCATGCTGGTGGTGCTCACCACTGACGCGGATGTCCAAGCTGAAATGCTCGACGTCGTCCTCCGAGACGCCACGCGCGTCACCTTCGACCGTGCTGACTCCGACGGCTGCATGTCCACCAACGACACCGTGGTGCTGCTGGCTTCCGGCGCCTCCGGCGCCGTGCCGTCCGCGGAGACCTTCGGCGACGGCCTCACCCAGGTGTGCGCCGAGCTGGCCCGCAAGCTGATCGGCGACGCAGAAGGTGCAAGCCACGACATCGCCATCCGGACCTTCAATGCCGCCAGCGAACGCGACGCCGAAACCGTCAGCCGCGCGGTGGGCAGGTCCAACCTCTTCAAGGCCGCCATCTTCGGCAAGGACCCGAACTGGGGCCGTGTCCTGTCCGCCGTCGGAACCACCGACGCCGCCTTCGAGCCGGACGAGCTCAACGTCTCCATGAACGGCATCCAGATCTGCCAGAACGGCAGCATCGGCCAGGACCGCAAGCTCGTGGACCTCGAACCGCGCGAGGTGCTCGTGGAGATCGACCTGCAGGCAGGCGGCGCGGAAGCCACCATCTGGACCAACGACCTCACGCACGACTACGTCCACGAAAACAGCGCGTACTCAAGCTAGATCCACCAGCCACCCCTGGAGAACAGCAGCATGAACACCCAGACCCGCGAGACCACGTCCATGAGTGACGCCCAGGACAAAGCCGGCACACTGATCGAGGCCCTGCCGTGGATCCAGCGCTTTGCCGGAACCACCATGGTGATCAAATACGGCGGCAACGCCATGGTCAACGACGAACTGCGCCGGGCCTTCGCTGAAGACGTCGTGTTCCTGCACCATGTGGGCATCCACCCCGTGGTGGTGCACGGCGGCGGCCCGCAGATCAACGCCATGCTCAGCCGCCTGGGCATCGAGTCCGAGTTCAAGGGCGGCCTGCGTGTCACCACCCCCGAAGCCATGGACGTGGTCCGCATGGTCCTCACCGGCCAGGTGGGACGCGAACTCGTGGGACTGATCAATTCCCACGGCCCGTACGCTGTGGGCATGTCCGGAGAGGACGGCGGTCTGCTGCGCGCCGTCCGCACCGGAACGGTCGTGGACGGCGAGGAAGTGGACCTGGGTCTCGTCGGCGAAGTCGTTGGTGTCAACCCGGAGGGAATCGTCGATATCCTAGCGGCAGGCCGGATCCCGGTGATTTCCACTGTCGCTCCGGAAATCATTGACGAGGACAGCAATGACGAAGGAGCTCGGCGGTTCCAGACCACCGGACAGGTGCTCAACGTCAATGCGGACACTGCGGCCGCTGCCGTCGCGTCGGCCCTTGGCGCCTCCAAGCTGGTGATCCTGACCGACGTCGAAGGCCTCTATGCCAACTGGCCGGACAGGTCATCGCTTATTTCGTCGCTGACGGCCTCGGAGCTGCGGGAGATGCTGCCGCGGCTGGAGTCCGGGATGATCCCCAAAATGGCTGCCTGCCTGAAGGCCGTCGATGAGGGTGTGGAGCGCGCGCACATTGTGGACGGGCGCCTCCCGCACTCCATGTTGCTGGAAACCTTCACCACCGCGGGCATTGGCACGCAGGTGGTACCGGACGAGGAAGTGAATGCATGAGCCAGATTGAAAAGTCCCCGGTGGTCGACCTGGTCGAGACCCGCGGCCACACGACCGGAGCCGAGTGGCTGAGCCGCTACTCTTCCTCGCTCATGGGAGTGTTCGGCACCCCTCAGCGTGTCCTGGTCCGCGGCGCCGGGTGCCTGGTCTGGGATGCCGACGGCAAGGAGTACCTGGACCTGCTCGGCGGCATCGCCGTGAATGCCATGGGCCACGCGCACCCGTTCGTGACGTCGGTGATCTCCAGCCAGCTTGCCACCCTGGGCCACGTCTCCAACTTCTTCACCAGCCCCACGCAGATCGCACTGGCCGAAAAACTGCTCGAACTGAGCAAGGCGCCGGCCGGTTCCAAGGTCTTTTTCGCGAACTCCGGAACGGAGGCCGTCGAGGCCGCGTTCAAGCTGGCCCGGCGGAACAACGGCTCCGGTACGGCCGGGAACGGAACGCCCCGGACCAAGATCATCGCGCTGGAGGGCGCCTTCCACGGCCGGACCATGGGCGCCCTCGCCCTGACCGCCAAGGAAGCGTACCGGGCGCCGTTCGAACCGTTGCCCGGCGGCGTGGTCCACATTCCGTTCGGCGACGTCGACGCCCTCGTGGAGGCGATCGATGAAACCACGGCGGCTGTCTTCCTCGAACCGATCCAGGGCGAGGCCGGCGTCCGCCCCCTGCCCGCCGGCTACCTGCGGGCCGCACGCGAAGCCACCACCAAGGCAGGCGCACTGCTGATTCTCGACGAAGTCCAGACCGGCATCGGACGCACCGGCAAATGGCTGGCAAGTGCAGACGCCGGCATCGTGCCGGACGCCGTCACCCTCGCCAAGGGCCTGGGCGGCGGGTTCCCCATCGGAGCGCTGGTCACGTTCGGCCCTGAAACGTCCGCGCTCCTGACGGCCGGGCAGCACGGCACCACGTTCGGCGGGAACCCGGTGGCTACGGCGGCCGCCCTGGCCACCCTGCACGCCATCGAAAACCAGCACGTCCTGGATAACGTCCGCAGCGTGGGGGAGCACCTCCGCTCGAGGCTGGCCGGAATCGACGGCGTCACGGAAGTCCGCGGCGAAGGCCTCCTCATCGGCTTCGACCTGGACGCGGACGTAGCCCCCGCCGTCGTGACAGCCGGCCTGGATGCCGGGTTCATCATCAACAGCCCCGGTCCGCGGACCATCAGGCTGGCCCCGCCCCTGATCCTCACGGAAGAGCAGGCGGACCGTTTCCTGGCCGCCCTTCCTGACATCCTGCACACTGCAAAGGAAGCACAGTGACTTCACCAGCGACATCATCCGTCAAGATCCGCCACTTCCTGAAGGACACCGACCTGACTCCTGCCGAGCAGGCCGAGGTGCTGGACCTCGCCATGCGACTGAAGGCCGCGCCGTACAGTGCGCAGCCCTTCGCGGCAGAGGGCAGCGGCCGCCAGACGGTCGCCGTGATCTTCGACAAGACCTCCACCCGGACCCGGGTTTCCTTCGCCACCGGTGTGGCGGACATGGGTGGAAACGCCCTCATCATCAACCCCGGTGAGGCCCAGATCGGCCACAAGGAATCAGTGGAGGACACCGCCAAGGTGCTTGAGCGCATGGTCTCCACCATCGTGTGGCGCACGGGCGCCCACTCGGGCCTCGTCGCCATGGCGGAAAACTCCCGGGTGCCGGTCATCAATGCCCTCTGCGACGACTACCACCCGTGCCAGCTCCTGGCGGACCTGCTGGCCGTGAAGGAGCACAAGGGCGAGCTCAAGGGGCTCACCATGGCCTACCTTGGCGACGCCGCCAACAACATGGCCAATTCCTACCTGCTGGCCGGTGTCACCGCCGGAATGCACGTCCGCATCGCCGGGCCGGAAGGCTACCTGCCAGCCGCGGGCATCGTGTCGGCGGCCCAGGAGCGCGCCGCGGAAACCGGCGGCTCCGTCCTCGTCACGACGGACGCCGGGGAAGCCCTCAAGGGAGCGGACGTCGTCGCGACGGACACCTGGGTCTCCATGGGCCAGGAAGCCGAAAAGGAAGCCCGGCTGCAGCTTTTCCGCGAGTACTCCGTCGATGAGGCGGCTATGGCACAGGCGGCGGAAGACGCCGTCGTGCTTCACTGCCTTCCCGCGTACCGCGGCTACGAGATCTCGGCGGCCGTCATCGACGGCCCGCAGTCGATCGTCTGGGACGAGGCCGAAAACCGGCTCCACGCGCAGAAGGCGCTGATGGCCTGGCTCATGCACCGGTCGGGCCTGGCCGTTGTTGAGGGACTGCCGCCGGTGGCAGGGCAGGCCTAATTGTCAGTCCAGCCTCCGTCCGCGGGCGCGAGCCCGGCCACCAAGACAGCCCGCCAGGCGCGGATCACCGCGATCCTCACCGGCGAGTCCGTGCGCTCCCAGGCGGAGCTGGCGGCGCTGCTCGCGGACGACGGGGTGCAGGTCACGCAGGCAACCCTGTCGCGGGATCTCGTGGAGCTGGGCGCCGTCCGGGTCCGCGGTAAAGAAGGCGTCCTGGTCTACGCCGTGCCCGGCGAGGGCGGGGAGCGGGGGGCCAAGAGCGGAGTCAGCCAGGAAATCCTTGACGCACGGCTGGCGAGGCTGTGCGGCGAACTCCTGGTCACGGCCGAAGCGTCTGCCAACATTGCCGTGCTGCGCACGCCGCCCGGGGCCGCGAATTTCCTGGCCCTCGCGATCGACCATTCCGTGATGCCGTCCGTCCTGGGCACCATCGCGGGGGACGACACCGTGCTGCTGGTCGCCCGGGATCCGCAGGGCGGACCGGACCTTGCCGCCCGGTTTCTGC
This sequence comes from Arthrobacter sp. 05T444, assembly GCF_056395905.1. Taxonomy (NCBI): domain Bacteria; kingdom Bacillati; phylum Actinomycetota; class Actinomycetes; order Micrococcales; family Micrococcaceae; genus Arthrobacter; species Arthrobacter sp. 05T444. The sequence goes on along the minus strand of NZ_JBFTKK010000002.1, from coordinate 12,217 downwards.
AGCTCGCGGAGGAAGCCGGCACCAGCCCGTAGCCGCCGGCCCGAAGCAGCAGCGACGTACAAAAATTGGGCCCGGCACAAGGGTGTGACAGGCTTTCATCAGACGAACAAATTCAACCAAACAACTAAGGAGCATGTGAAGTGACTGAGCGTATTGTTCTGGCCTACTCCGGTGGCCTGGATACTTCTGTAGCCATCGGCTGGATCGGTGAAGCCACCGGCGCCGAGGTCATCGCCGTAGCGGTCGACGTCGGACAGGGCGGCGAATCGCTGGAGACCATCCGCCAGCGCGCGCTGGGCTGCGGTGCCGTCGAAGCCTATGTGGCGGACGCGAGCGACGAGTTCGCCAACGAATACTGCGTGCCCACGCTGAAGGCCAACGCCCTCTACCAGGGCCACTACCCGCTGGTCTCCGCCATCTCCCGCCCGGTGATCGTCAAGCACCTGGTCAAGGCTGCCCGTGAATTCGGCGCCACCACCGTGGCCCACGGCTGTACCGGCAAGGGCAACGACCAGGTCCGCTTCGAAGTGGGCATCCAGACCCTCGGCCCGGACCTGAAGTGCATCGCGCCGGTCCGTGACCTTGCCCTGACCCGGGACAAGGCCATCGCCTTCGCCGAGGAAAAGGGACTGCCGATCGAGACCACCAAGAAGAACCCGTACTCGATCGACCAGAACGTCTGGGGACGCGCCGTCGAAACCGGCTACCTCGAGGACATCTGGAACGCCCCCACGAAGGACATCTACGACTACACCGCCACGCCGGAATTCCCGCCGGCCCCGGATGAGGTCACCATCTCCTTCGAAGCCGGCGTGCCGGTAGCGATCGACGGCGTCAAGGTCACCCCGCTGCAGGCCATCAAGGAACTCAACCGCCGCGCCGGCGCGCAGGGCGTGGGCCGCATCGACGTCGTCGAGGACCGCCTCGTGGGCATCAAGTCCCGCGAAATCTACGAGGCCCCTGGTGCCATGGCGCTGATCACCGCGCACAAGCACCTCGAAGACATCACCATCGAGCGCGAACAGGCACGCTTCAAGGCCACCGTTGGCCAGCGCTGGGCCGAGCTTGTGTACGACGGCCAGTGGTTCTCCCCGCTCAAGCGCTCCCTGGACGCCTTCATCGAGGACACCCAGAAGTATGTCTCCGGCGACATCCGCATGGTGCTGCACGGCGGCCAGGCGATCGTCAACGGCCGCCGCTCCGAGACCTCGCTTTACGACTTCGACCTCGCCACGTACGACACCGGCGACACCTTCGACCAGTCGATGGCCCGCGGCTTCATCGAACTGTGGGGCATGTCCGCCAAGGTTGCCTCCGGCCGCGACCTCCGCGTCGCCGGAAAGTAGCCCCTGTGGCTGAGCAGGAAACCACCAAATCGGAAGCAACGAACACTGGAGCCCTGTGGGGCGGCCGCTTTGCCGGCGGCCCCGCAGACGCCCTGGCAGCGCTGAGCAAGTCAACGCACTTTGACTGGCGCCTGGCCCGTTACGACATTGCCGGCTCGGTGGCGCACGCACGCGTGCTGCACAAGGCAGGCCTCCTGGACGATGCCGAGCTGGAGGGCATGCTCGCGGCCCTCAAGCAGCTGGACGCGGACGTCGCCTCCGGCGCCTACACGGCCGCGGAGTCCGACGAGGACGTGCACGGCTCGCTGGAACGGGGCCTGATCGAGCGCGCCGGCACCCAGCTGGGCGGCAAGCTCCGCGCCGGCCGGTCACGCAACGACCAGGTGGCCACCCTCGGCCGCATGTTCCTGCGCGACCACGCCCGGATCATTGCCCGAGGAGTCCTGGCCACCATCGATGCTCTCGTGGAGCAGGCCAAGGCGCACCGGGGCGTGGCCATGCCTGGCCGCACGCACCTCCAGCACGCGCAGCCGGTCCTGCTCAGCCACCATCTGCTGGCCCACGCCTGGGCGCTGCTGCGCGATGTCCAGCGGCTGCAGGACTGGGACAAACGCGCCGGCGTTTCGCCCTACGGCTCCGGCGCTCTTGCGGGCTCCTCGCTGGGCCTGGACCCGGAAGCTGTTGCTGCGGACTTGGGCTTCTTCTCGGCAACGCACAACTCGATCGACGGCACCGCCTCCCGCGATGTCTTCGCTGAGTTCGCCTGGGTGACCGCCATGATCGGCGTGGACCTCTCGCGTGTCTCGGAGGAAGTGATCCTGTGGGCCACGAAGGAGTTTTCCTTCGTCACGCTGCATGATTCCTACTCCACGGGCTCCTCGATCATGCCGCAGAAGAAGAACCCGGACGTGGCTGAACTGGCACGCGGCAAGGCCGGCCGGCTGATCGGCAACCTGACCGGGCTGCTGGCCACGCTCAAGGGACTGCCGCTCGCGTACAACCGCGACCTCCAGGAGGACAAAGAGCCGGTGTTCGACGCCGCCGACACGCTGGAGCTCCTGCTCCCGGCAGTCTCCGGCATGATCGCGACGCTGAAGTTCAACACCGAACGGATGGAGTCGCTGGCACCGCAGGGCTTCGCGCTGGCCACCGACATTGCCGAATGGCTGGTCCGCCAGGGCGTCCCGTTCCGCGAGGCGCATGAGCTCTCCGGTGCCGCGGTGAAGCAGGCCGAAGGCCGCGGCGTCGAGCTCTGGGACCTTACGGATGAGGAATACGCCGCCATCTCGGAGCACCTGACGCCGGAGGTCCGCACAGTCCTCAGCACCGAGGGTTCGCTCAACAGCCGCAACTCGCAGGGCGGCACGGCACCGGCCGCCGTCGAACGCCAGCTTGGTGCGCTGGAAGCCGAGCTCGCCGGTGTGCGGGAGTACGCCGGCTAACAGCCGCACGCTCTCTCACTTCCTGCAGCTTTTTGGGCAACGCTCTCTCACTTTCCTCAAGAAAGGGAGAGAGCGTTGCCGATTTTCCTGCGAAAAGTGAGAGAGCGTTGCGCGTTAACGAGCGAAAACTCCCCGCTACCATTGCGCCATGAGCGAATCCTTCCGCCGGCAATTGCGTGCCCTGCCGGATTTCCACGAAAACCTTCCGGACTTTGATGCGGCTACTGCCCCCGCGGACCCGGCCGAGCTGTTCCGGAAGTGGCTGGCGGCTGCCCTGGATGCCGGGGAGCGGCAGCCGCATGCGTGCAGCCTGGCCACGGCGGATTCCGACGGCCAGCCGTCGTCCCGGATGCTGATCCTGAAAGACATCGACGACGACGGCTGGCACATCGCGACGTCCCGTACCTCACGCAAGGGGAGGGAACTATCGGCGAACCCCAGGGCCGCGCTGAACTTCTACTGGCCGCTGCAGGGCAGGCAGGTCCGTGTGGTTGGCCACGCGGTGGAGCTGTCCGCGGAGGCATCGGCGGCGGACTGGGACGCCCGGCCAGCGGCGGACGGCAGCCACAATCCGGACTGGCAGCTTTACGCCATCCAGCCTCTGGAGATCGAGTTCTGGCAGGCCCGGCACGACCGCAGGCACATCAGGCACTTCTACCGGCCGGCGGGGAACGCCGAGCTGCGTTAAGGCCGATTAACCGTCCGCTACGATTGCCGTATGACCGCAATCACACCTGAGACAGTACTCACGGAACTGCACAAAGCGGCCGACGCCGTTGCCTCCCAGGCGGCAAAACTCACCGCTGATGACGTCCCGGCGTCGTCGAAACTTCCGGGCTGGACACGGGGACATGTTCTGGCCCACATCACCGGGATCTCGAACGCGATGGCCCGACAGCTGGAGTTCGCCGCTCGCGGCGCTTCCGTGGAGTTGTACGACGGCGGCTACGAGGGCCGCACGAAGGCGATCGGGATGGCCGCGGGGCACAGCATCGACGAACACCGCGCCGACCTGGACGCCGCGCTGGAACGGGCGCTCCGGGCCTTCGACGCGCTGGATGCCGCCGGCTGGCAGGTCCCCATCGCCTACCGCGGGGGAGTGGTCTTCGACGGCGGCCGCGCCCTCTGGCGCGAACTCGTGATCCATGCCTCGGACCTCGGCACGGGTCCTGGCCCTGAAGCGTGGAGCAGGCTTTTCTGCGAGCATCTGTTCGACTTCCTGACGGCACGGGTTCCGGAGGGGCAGAAGTTTGTGCTCCAGCCGCTGGGCCTGCCGCCCGTGGCCATCGGAGCCGGCGGGCGTTCCACGGTGATCAGCGGGATGGTCACGGATATCGCTGCGTGGCTGGCCGGGCGCGAACCTTCGTTGGGCAGCCTGCGTGCCTCGGCAGCCGCCGACGGAGTGGACCTGCCGGAGCTGCTTCCTTGGCCCTCGGGAGTGCCGCACTAGCCGGATGCCGGACCCTTGCCCGCCCTATCGCATTTTTGTCAGGGGTCGCTGGCAGACTCTGGTTATGGACGGCAACCAGAAGCCAGTAGCGGCACCATGATTGACCAGTTGCGGGAGCTGGAGGATCTTAAGTCCGCGGCGGCGGCCACTCAGGCCCGGATCGCCGTCGCGTTTGAGCCCGCCGGTGACTCCGGCGATGCCGGCAGCGCGGCGTTCAGGGTCCGGAAATGCCACAGCCTCAAACCCGCCAGAGACGCGAACTCCGGCACCAAGCCAAGGCCCACAAACGCGCACGCCCCACCGGGCCGACAGCCGCCTAAGACCTAGGTCCGGGTGAGGGCCTCTTTTTCACGGGCCAGCAGGCTTTCCTTGATCCGCAGCCCCCACCGGAAACCGCCCAACGTGCCGTCGGTGCGGACCACACGGTGGCACGGCACGAAAAGGGCCGCAGCGTTGAAGGCGCACGCGCTGGCCGCGGCGCGGACCGCTTTGGCGTTGCCGGACAGCACCGCGTATTCGGTGTACGTCACCGGCGCGCCGGGGCTGACGGTGCGCAGCACATCCCAGGCATGGGCGCGGAACGGGCCTGACTTCTGCAGCACCGGCACGCTCATGGCCGGAACAGGATCCCCCGCGTAGAAGGCTTCCACCGCGGAGGAGATGGGGCCGAGGTCGTCCACGCTGTCGTACGCCACGGGCTGCAGCTCCGGATGGATCTGCCCGGTGAGTTCGCCCGAATCGGCGGTCCAGCCCGAAGCCAGCACAACGCCGTCGCGGGCGATGATCGTGAATGGGCCGTCCGGCGTGGTCATGGTGAGCAGCTGCGCATTCATGTCTGCGCCGTTGTGCTGAGATGTCATTTCAAAGCCTTCTTTGTGGTGGTTTTCGGCGCGGCCGCTGCGGCGCGCCAGAGGTGCATGGTGGCGTACGACCGCCACGGGCTGACTTCGCTGAAATCTGAGGACAGCGTGGAATCAGGCGAGGCGCCTTGAGTGGCGGACACCTGCCCGAGTGCCCGGATTCCATTGCGTACCGCGGCGTCGTTGGCCAGGAGGATATCCGGTGCGCCGATCACTCGCATCGCAACGTATCCCACTGTCCAGGGGCCCACGCCCGCCAAGGGAAGGAGATTCGCGCGAAGACCGGGCAGATCGTCCCCGTAGCCCAGGTCCAGGTCCCCGGAAGCAAGCGCCGCGGCGGTTGCCACAAGGGAGTCTATTCTCCGCCGCGGCCCGCGCAGCAGTCCTTGGCCGGCCAGTGCGATCTGCTCCGGCGTCGGGAACATCCTGTCCAAGCCTTCGCCGGGAGCGGTGCTCGGGCTGCCCGCGGCGGCCAGCTGGGTGAGGGCCGTCCTGGCCGCGGCCACCGTGATCTGCTGCCCGACCATGGCGCGGACCAGGAGCTCGTGCGGATCCAGGGCGCCGGGCATGCGGATGCCGGGAGTTTCGGCAACAGCCTCTGACAGCCGGGGATCTGTGCCGAGTGCTCCGTCAATGGCGAGGGGGTCGGCGTCGAGGTCGAAGAGCCGGCGGACCCTGCTCAGCAGGGCTGAAAGGTCGCGCAGGTCCACCGCGCCGATGGTGAGCACCAGGGGCCGCCCAGGGGCGCCGGCGTCGTACTCGACCCTGAAGCGCGCGTCACCGTGCGGCAGCCGCAGCGAACGGGCATAGGACGACGGCGTGCCCGCCTCGATTCCGGGAATGGCGCGGACCGCAAGGAAGCCGAAGATGCCCGGGTCGAAGGGTTCACGGTAGGGAAGGTTCAGCGTGAGCGCGGTACTGGCAGCCGGCGACGGATGAATCCGCGCGGTGGCGCGCAGGGCGGTGGGGGTCATGTCGAACACCTCGCCCACGGTCTCATTGAACTGGCGAACGCTGCTGAACCCGGCCGCGAAAGCGATGTCCGCGAGTTTCATGGGCGTCGACACCAGCAGTGTTCGGGCGGTCTGTGCCCTGCTGGCCCGGGCGAGGGAGAGCGGCCCGGCGCCGAGCTCGTGGCTGAGGATTCTGTTCAGCTGCCGGGACGAATATCCCAGGCGTGCGGCCAGTCCTTCCACGCCGTCGCGGTTGATCACGCCGTCGTTGATGAGCCGCATGGCACGGCCCGCGATGTCCGAGCGCACGTTCCACGCAGGCGTTCCCGGCACTGCTTCCGGAAGGCAGCGCTTGCACGCGCGGTAGCCGGCGTCGTGGGCCGCAGCCGAGGTTTCGTAAAAGGTGACGTTCTCGGCTTTCGGCGTCCTGGCCGGGCACGAGGGCCTGCAATAGATTCCCGTGGTCCGCACCGCCGTATAGAACTGCCCGTCGAAACGGGTGTCCCGTGCGTCGATTGCACGGTAGCGCTGCAAGAAGTCCATGACTCCATCCTGCCAGCCGAAGCAGGACGCAGCTAGCGGAAATCGGACATCGCCGTGCGATAGTTTGCGCCCTCCCGTCGGTGGCGGGGGCACGGGTGGGTAAAGTCGGAGCATGACCGTCAGCAGCAGCCACCCCGCATCGGAGGACGAGGATCACGTGCGGGAATTCCTCACCGGCGATGCCCGCGAGGTAGCGCCCCTGCTCCTGGGCGCCGTCCTCACCCACCACAGCCCGGATGGTCCTGTGTCCGTGCGGATCACGGAACTCGAGGCCTACATGGGGCCCGGCGATTCGCTGCATCCCGATCCCGGGTCCCACACATTCCGCGGCCCCACGCGCCGGAACGCGCCGATGTTCGGCCCGGCCGGGCATCTTTATGTGTACTTCACATACGGCATGCACAATTGCGCCAACATCGTCTGCGGGCCGTCCGGCCACGCCTCCGCCGTGCTGCTGCGTGCGGGAGAGATTGTGGACGGGCTGCCGCTTGCCTTGGCGAGGCGGCCGACGTCGAAATCGGCCAAGGACCTGGCCAGCGGACCTGCCCGCCTGGCCACCGCCCTCGGACTGACGACGGCGGACAGCGGCCGGGACGCGCTCACGCACCCGTTCAGCCTCGAACTTCCCCCGGCGCCGGTGGCCGGCGTAAGCGCCGGACCCAGAGTGGGCGTCGCCGGGGACGGCGGATCGCACGACTATCCCTGGCGTTTCTGGCTGACGGGGGACCCCACGGTTTCCCGCTATAAGGCGGCGAAGGTGCGTTCGGCCTAGTCCGTGACCGGCGGGGTTCAGTAACGCGGCGGCTCGGCAACACGTCGTAGGCTTGACGGGTGAACCAGAGCGAGCAGACCCCGGCCCCCAAATCCGTTCCCGTGGACCAGCTGATCACCCGGCTTTGCGCCACCGTGCCGGACTATCCGAAGCCGGGAATCGTGTTCAAGGACCTGACTCCCGTGTTCGCCGACGGCCGTGCGCTGCGGGCCGTCGTGGACTCCCTGGTGGAACCGTTCAAGGGCCAGTTCGATGCCGTGGCAGGCGTCGAGGCCCGCGGCTTCCTGCTTGCCGCCGCCGCAGCCTACGCCACGGGAACAGGGGTCATCACCGTGCGGAAAGCGGGCAAACTGCCCCGTGACGTCTACGCCGAGGATTACGCCCTGGAGTACGGAACCTCCACGCTTGAACTCCACAAGACGGACCTGCCCGCCGGCAGCCGGGTGCTGATCCTGGACGACGTCCTGGCCACCGGCGGAACACTCAGTGCAGCGGTGCGGCTCTTCGAACGGTGCGGTGTCCACGTGTCCGGCGTGGGAGTGGTCATGGAACTGGGGGAGCTGCGCGGCCGCGCAGCCCTTGCCGGGCACCGCGTCCGCTCGCTGCTCCGCCTCTAGCAGCTCGTGTGAGCATCCAGCGCTGGCGACAGTTCTCTGAGGCGCCGGAAATACATGGCACCACGGGCGCGCTGACAAAAATGGTTGTAGAATGGACGGTCTGTCTTTTGCGATAGGGGAACGTTTAGATGCTCGACGCCGATTTGGCCCACGAACGGGACTATGTTGCCGGTCTGTACGCACGGCTTGATGAATTGCGCGAGGAAAAGCGCACCCAGCTGGCGCACGTGCGCCGTGCCGGCGCTGTGGGCACCATGCAGAACGTTTCAGAACGCGACGCCTTTGCTGCATTGTACGAAGACCGCCTGGCGCAACTCGACGCCGTCGACGACCGCCTCGTGTTCGGCCGGCTGGACCTCGACTCGGGCGAGGCGCAGTACATCGGCCGCATCGGCCTGACCACCGAGGACCTCCAGCGCCTCATGGTGGACTGGCGTGCGCCCGAAGCCGGGCACTTTTACCAGGCCACGGCCTTCGACCGCCAGGGTGTTCGCCGTCGCCGGCACCTGATCCTGCAGGGCCGCGAGGTCAAGGCCATCGAAGACGACGTCCTCGACGCGGACATGCTGGCAGACAACGACTCCCTGCAGGGTGAAGGTGCCCTGCTCGCTGCCCTGAACTCGAAGCGGACCGGCCGGATGTCGGACATCGTCGGCACCATCCAGTCCGAACAGGACCGCATCATCCGGTCCTCCATCTCCGGAGCCCTTGTCGTCCAGGGTGGTCCGGGAACGGGCAAAACCGCCGTTGCGCTCCACCGCGCCGCATACTTGCTGTACACGCACCGGGACAGGCTCAAGACCGCCGGCGTGCTGCTCGTGGGACCGTCGTCGTCGTTCATGAAGTACATCGAACGCGTCCTGCCCTCGCTCGGCGAGACCGGAGTGGTGATGGCGAGCGTTGGCCGGCTGATGCCGGGCATCAATGCCGTGCCCGAGCCGGAGGCGGACGTCGCTGCAATCAAGGGGCGGCTGGACATGGCCGACGTCGTCGCCAACGCCGTGGCAAACCGCCAGCGCATCCCCGCCGAAAACCGCATTCTGGAAGTGGACGGACGCAAGCTGGTCCTCACGCCGCGGCAGGTCCGGCGGGCCCGGGAGCGCGCCCGCTCCACCGGCAAGCCGCACAACGAGGCACGCGTTACCTTCGTCAAGATTTTGCTCCGGGAACTGACGGAGCAGATGACGGAACTGGTGGAAGCCGGCAACATCGGCAACAATGCCGACCGGTCCTACCTCGCCGAGGATGTGCGCTCCGCACGGGATGTCCGCGTGGCCCTGAACCTCTGCTGGATGCCGATGACGCCCGAAAAGCTTGTCAGTGAACTGCTGAGCAAACCCGCGATTTTGGAAGCCTGCACGCCCAAGCTGACCGCCAAGGAGCGCGAACTCCTGCTCCGGGCACCTGACGCCCGGTGGACCGAGGCCGACGTTCCCCTGCTCGACGAGGCAGCCGAACTCCTCGGCGAGCTCGATCCCGCCGCGGGCCGCGGACTGGCACAGCAGGAGCACGACCGCGCCCGCGATCTGGCAAACGCCCGGCAGACGCTCGTCAACATGGAGACGGCCGGCGTCGATGTCCTGGTCTCTGCCGAGGAACTGGTTGAGCAGAACGAGGAACGCGAGGCACGGCTGACCGCCGCCGAGCGTGCCACCAGCGACCGCACCTGGGCATTCGGCCATATCGTGGTCGACGAAGCCCAGGAACTTTCGCCCATGCAGTGGCGCCTCCTCGTCCGGCGCTGCCCGCTGAAGTCCTTCACCATCGTGGGGGACATTGCCCAGACCAGCTCCGTGGCCGGCGCGAATTCGTGGCAGGGTGCACTCGCTCCGATGTTCGGAGACCGCTGGCAGCTCGAAGAGCTCACGGTCAACTACCGGACACCGTCGCAGATCGCCGAGGCCGCAGCCCGGATGGCAAACGCCGCCGGGCTCGTGGTGTCCGCACCCAAGGCTGTCCGTGAGGGCCGTTGGTCGCCCGTCATCGACCGCGTGGAGCCGGGCGGCCTGGTGAGCCGGCTGGTGGAGGTGCTCCCGGAGGAGCTGGACGCGATCGACGGCGGCCTGCTGGCGGTGATTGCCGACGGCGATCTCCTGGCGGAAGCGACGTCAGCGCTGCGCGCGGCCTACGGCCGCCGCATCGGGACGGGCGCCGGCAGCTACGAACAGGACGTTGTGGTGATCAGTCCCAGGGAAGCCAAGGGCCTCGAGTTCGACGGCGTGGTGGTCCTTGAACCGTCCGTGATGCTGAATCATGAACACGGACGCGTGGGAGACCTCTATGTGGCGATGACCCGGCCCACCCAACGGCTCCGGCTCATCGCTGCTGACGGCATTCCGGCGGGCATCGAACGCTAGAAGTTGAAGAGAACGGCCCGGGCGCCTGACATCCGAACCTTCATCGGGGGCCAGGCGCCGCCGATCCTGCTAACTTAGAAGTCGTGTCACACCTAAACGACCTCGAATCCCAGCAGAACGACCCCAGCTTTGCCAACGTCTGGCAGGAGCTCAAATGGCGCGGCCTTGTCCACGTCTCCACCGACGAGGTGGAGCTGGAGAAACTCCTCGCAGGGGATGCGGTCACGTATTACTGCGGGTTCGACCCCACGGCGCCGAGCCTGCACCTGGGAAACCTGGTCCAGCTCCTCCTTATGAGGAGGCTGCAACTGGCCGGCCACAAGCCCCTGGGTCTCGTGGGCGGCTCCACCGGCCTGATCGGGGATCCGCGGCCGACGGCGGAACGCACCCTGAACACGAAGGACACCGTCACTGAGTGGGTGGGCTACCTGCAGGCCCAGGTCCGCAGGTTCCTCAGCTTCGAGGGCGGCAACGCTGCCCGCATGGTCAACAACCTCGACTGGACCGCGCCGCTGAGCGCGATCGACTTCCTGCGCGAGATCGGAAAGCACTTCCGTGTAGGCACCATGCTGCGCAAAGACGCTGTCGCGTCACGCCTCAGCTCGGACGAAGGCATCAGCTACACGGAGTTCAGCTACCAGATCCTGCAGGGGATGGACTACCTCCAGCTCCACCGCGACTACGGCTGTGTTCTGCAGACCGGCGGATCCGACCAGTGGGGCAACCTCACCAGCGGTACGGAACTCATCCGCAAGGTGGAGGGCAAGACCGTCCACGCGCTCGGCACCCCGCTCATCACCAACTCCGACGGCACCAAGTTCGGCAAGAGCGAGGGCAACGCCATCTGGCTGGACGCGGCCATGTGCAGCCCGTACACGTTCTACCAGTTCTGGCTGAACACGGCGGATGCCGATGTTGTGGACCGCCTTAAGGTCTTCACGTTCCTAGGCAGGGCAGAGATTGAGGCACTGGCGGAATCCATTGCTGAGCGTCCCTTCGCCCGGGAGGGCCAGCGCAAGCTTGCTTACGAAGTGACTTCGCTGGTTCACGGCGTCGACGCCACAGAAAAGGTCATCGCTGCGTCGGCCGCCGTGTTCGGCAACGGCGACCTCTCGTTGCTTGACGAGCAGACCCTCGCGGCCGCGACCGCCGAACTGCCTTCCGCGTCAGTGGACGGGGCGGGCCTGGGCATCATCGATCTCCTGGTTGCCTCAGGACTGTCGGAGAGCAAATCCGCTGCCCGCAGGACCGTCGGTGAGGGCGGCGCTTACGTCAACAATGCCAAGGTGTCAGATCCGGATGCTGTGATTCCTGCATCCGAGCTGCTTCACGGAAAGTACTTGCTGCTGCGCCGGGGAAAGAAGAACCTGGCCACCGTTCAGGTGTCAGGCGTCTAGCACTTCTGGCGCCGCAAAAACCCAATTGCACGCTCCTTCGCAGCCGATTTGCACGGCCGCGGGGGAGCGTGTAATGTTTTCTGAGTCGCCGCCGCTGAGTGGTGACAAACCCCCCTTCACTTGAGAAGCGATTCTTCATGTGCAACGCACGAAATGAAGAAAAGCTTCCATTTGCTATGGGCGGATTCGTACCACGAAGTGAATATCGGGAAAACAACCCGGATTTGCAAAGTGAATATGAATGAAATAAGCTAAAAACATCGCAGCGAAGAAATGCGAAACAAATGAAATTTGCGAATAGACTTGCGAATTGTTTCGAGAAGTATTCGAATGTGTCTGTTGTTTGAGAACTCAATAGTGTGCCAAGTTTGTTGATACCGGTTTATTTTATATGAATTGGTTGAATTGACCAGGTTGCGCCGCCCCTGTGGTGTGGTCTGGTTTTTACAGCTGGTTTCAAATTTTGTGCAGCTTGGTTCC